>CAKUFI010000037.1 GCA_934647305.1 uncultured Clostridia bacterium
GCCGCTGGGCACGATTGAAAGTTCGAAAGGGCTGCGGCCCTCTCGAGCTCTCCGGGGGTTTTTTGACAGTCTGAATCCGCAAGGGAGCTTGCGGATTCGCAGACTTCGGCCACTCCAACCTATGGCGGCCGGCAGTCGCCCCCAGAACCCGCGGCAGCAAGTGGAACCGGGCACTGCCTACCTTCTCCAGCCTCACATGCAAGAACCACGCCTCTTTAGGGTGATCATGCTCTTCTTGCAGTTGTTTTCCGGGAGAGGTCTGGGGAGGCGCCTTTTTCAAAAAGGCGGCCTCCCCAGCGTTCCCTGCCCGGCCGGTTAAAATTTGCGACAAACGCGGCTTTGTTCAGTTTTTTTCTTGACAGGCGGTGTTTTGCGTGCTATACTGGCTTCAATTCAAGGAAAACGTCGATTATTCGAAGGAGGAGCCGTACGATGTTCAGCCGTTTTGCTCAGTCGTTCGTGAATGCGTTCGCCCGGTGCGCGTGCGCCGCTTCCTCCTGCGCTGAAAATAAGACTGTCCTTTCGATGGACGCAGCTCTGTCTGCGTCCATTTTTCTGTCCATTCTGCTGCTGAACAGCCTGCTGGCCGCGAGCCTGCTGGGCCTTCAGCTTCTGCCCCTGCTGATTAGCCTGATTAGCCTGATTACCCTGATTATCCTGACCGCAGGGATTTTCCGAAGCGCGACGAAGAGCAGCTTACCCTGTCTGAACCCGCAGTAGACGGGCTCAAGGCAGCAGCGACTCCGCCGGTTTCGGCGGAGTCGTTTTTTGATGGTCTGACCGCTCCCGTCCGGCCGGCTGGGGCGAGAAGATATAAAGTACCCGATTCGTAGAAAAAAGGATGGATGAAAATGCAGTTCCTCGATTTTGTCATGGCCCTCAGCCCGATCCTGGTCGTGCTGGTCGGCATCCTCTGCTTCAAACAGTCGGCCAAAAAGGTCGCGCCCGTCGCCCTGGTCTGGACGCTGATCCTGGGCTTCACCTACTTCAACACCACCGGCGCGACGTTCAAGGAAAACGTGGCCGCGTTCGACCCGCTCCTGTGGAAGGGCATCAAGGAAGGCCTGAAGATCGTGGTGATGGTCTTCGGCGCGTTCGTGATCCTGAACCTGCTGCGCGAGACCGGCGCGATCGAGGACGTGAAGTCCACCATCGCCCGCATCAGCGACGACAAGCGCGTCCAGGTGGTCGTCATCGGCATGATGTTCCCGATCTTCCTGGAGGGCGCGGCGGGCGCGGGCGCTCCGGCGGCGATTGCGGCGCCCTTCCTGACGGCGCTGGGCTTCGACCCGATTACCTCGATCGCGCTGGCGCTGCTGGGCGACGCGACCCCCTGCTCCTGGGGCGGCGCGGGCCTGACCACGATCAACGGCGGCGCGGCGCTGGTGGAGGCGGGCGTGGCGACCGTCGCGCAGAACGCGGCGATGGTGGGCCGCATCCACATGTTCGGCGTGCTGATCATCCCCTTCATCATGGTGTTCATGGCGTTCGGCCGCAAGGGCTTCAAAGGCATCGTGCCCTACCTCTTCTTCGCGGGCGCGTCCACCGGCGCGGTGATGTTCGCGCTGTCCAACTTCGTGGGCGCGGAGGTCACCTCGATGGGCACCGGCCTGGTCTCCATGCTGCTCAGCGTGCTCTATGTCAAGCTGGTCGGCGTGAAAACCCCGGACGAGTACCGCCACCAGTTCACGCATGAGGAGCGCCACTACCACGCCTTCCGCGCGCTGTCCCCCTACATCTACATGCTGACGCTCCTGCCGGTGATTCGCTACGGCTTCCCGGCGGTGGTCAAGAACGGCTTCGCGGTCATGTGTACCTTCGGCTACATCGTGTGGGTGGACGTGGTCATCCTGATCTGCGGGCTGCTGGGCGCGCTGACGCTGGGCGTGAAGCTCAGGCAGTACGCGGCCATCTGCAAAAAGACCATCGCGCACGTCATGCCCGTCATGGTCACGATGAGCAGCCTGCTGGTCGTCTCCTACGTCATGCAGTCGGATCGCACCGGCATGATGAACCTGCTGGCCTCGGACGTGGCCAGGGCCGTGGGGCGCTTCTACCCCGCCGCGGCCGTGCTCATCGGCGCGAGCGGCTCCTTCATCACCGGCACCGGCCTGGGCTCGAACATCATGTTCGCCGACATGCACATGCAGGCCGCCGCCTCGCTGGGCATGAACCCGATCACCATCTTCGCCGGCCAGAACGCGGGCGCGTCGCTGGGCAACCTGATCTGCCCCAACAACACGGTCGCCGCCTGCGCCACAGTCGACCAGATCGGCAACGAAAACCAGGTCATGAAGCGCACGCTTCCCGCTTTCGCGGTCATCCTGGTCACCTACATGGCGCTGTGCATGCTCTATACCTGCGTGCTTTTCCCCCATTTCGGCGCATAAGTCTCATTCAGGCAACTCGGGGACAAGTCGCCCCGCGCTCGTAAAAAAACGCCGCTTCGCCTGCCCGGCGCCTCCGCCAGGCAGGCGGACAACCCCAAGCTCTGTGAACAGAAAGAAAGGATGGAAACTGTGATGGCAAAGAAAAGAATCGTCGGTGTGGTTGGTCTGGGACACGTGGGCGCGCACGTCGCCTATTCCCTGGCGGTGCAGGGCATCGCGGACGAGCTGGTGCTGGTGGACATGAACGCGCAGAAGGTGGCCAGCGAGGCCCAGGATCTGCGCGACGCCGCCGCCTACCTCCCCCATCGCGTCACCGTGCGCGAGGCCGATTTTTCTGACCTGGGCAACTGCGACCTGATCGTCAACTGTGTGGGCAAGATCGAGCTGCTGCGCGGCAATCACAACCGCGTCACCGAAATGGACTTCACCATTCCCGCCGTGCGCGGCTACGCCGACAAGATCAAGGCCAGCGGCTTTGACGGCGTGGTCATCAACATCACCAACCCCTGCGACATCGTGACGCGCGAGCTGGCGCTGCGCCTGGGCCTGCCCAAGGGCCGCGTCTTCGGCACCGGCACGGGCCTTGACACCTCCCGCCTGCTCAGCGCCCTGGCCAGGCAGACCGGCGTGGATCACAAATCCATCACCTGTTACATGCTGGGCGAGCACGGCAACCAGCAGTTCGCCCCCTGGTCGTGCGTCAGCTTCCGCGGCATGCCGCTGGACGAGTGGGCCAAGACCGACGAGCGCTTCCGCTTCGACCGCGACGCGCTGACGAAGGAGTCGATCAACGGCGGCTGGGTCACCTTCTCCGGCAAATTCTGCACCGAGTACGGCATCGCCACCACCGCCGCCCGCATGGCGCACATCGTGCTGCACGACGAAAAGGCCATCATGCCCGCCAGCATGGAGCTGGACGGCGAGTACGGCGAGACCGGCCTGTTCGCGGGCGTGCCCTGCGTTCTGGGCGCAAATGGCGTGGAGCAGGTCGTCGAGCTGCCCCTCACCCCCGCCGAAAAGGCCGCCTTCCACGAGTGCTGCGAGGGCATCCGCCACAACATGGAGCACCTTAAGGAAATCTGAGCAGGCCGCCCCCGGCTTATCCACAGTTTCCCCTTTCTTTCCCCCAGGCCTCCCGCCCGGGGGTTTTTCTTTTCCCACAGGGACGGATTTCCCGACCGAAATCGAAACATAGTTTGCAAACAGGGAAACATAGTTGTCGCGGGCGGGGTTCGCGCGGGGTATAATGTAAACAACATGTATAGGAGGGATGCCCTTTATGAGCAACCGGAGAGAGACGGTGCTGCGCGCCTTTTTCGAGCAGGCCGACTTCATGAACGAGCGGGTGCAAACCGGCATTGAGCTGCACCGCAAGGGCTGGGCCAATCTGACCTTCGTGGACGGCCAGGGCAGGCCCGTCCCGGGCGTGACGGTCGAGGCCAGCCAGCGCACGCACGACTTTCACTACGGCGCGAACCTGTTCATGCTGGACGAGCTGGAATCAGATGAAAAGAACGCCGAGTACCGCCGCCTGTTCGCCGACGCGTTCAACATGGCGACCGTGCCCTTTTACTGGAGCGACCTGGAGCCCGAGCGGGGCAGGCCGCGCTTCGACAGGGACAGTCCCCGGGTCTACCGCCGCCCGGCGATCGACCGGTGCCTGGAGTATTGCGAAGCGAATGGCGTAACCCCCAAGGAGCACTGCCTGGTCTACGACTTCTTCACCCCCGACTGGGTGCCGCGCGACGTGGACTCGATCAAGCGGGCCTATGAGGAGCGCTTCCGCGCGCTGTCCGAGCGCTACGCCGCCCGCATACACGGCTGGGAGGTCATCAACGAGACGCTGGCCGCCTATCACCGCACCCCGCTCGAGGACGAGCCCGGGCTGGTCGAGTGGGCGTTTCGCCTGGCCGAGCGGTACTTCCCGGACAACGAGCTGATTCTCAACGAAATGCACTCGAACGTTTGGGGCCCGGCCTTTCACGGCGACCGCAGCGCCTACTACCTGCTCATCGAGCGCGCGCTGAGCAGGGGCTGCCGCGTCGACTCGATCGGCATGCAGTTTCACATGTTCAGCCGCCCCGAAACCGAGGTCGAGCAGTCCCGCCCCTACTACGATCCCCGCGCGCTCTACGCGGTCATGGATCGCTACGCCGACTTCTCCCTGCCCTTCCAGATCACCGAGCTGACCATCCCCGCCCACGACGAGGGCGCCGAAAACGAGCAGATACAGGCCGAAATCATCCGCCTGCTCTACTCGATCTGGTTCAGCCACCCGAACATGGAGGCGATCATGTACTGGAACCTGGTGGACGGCTATGCGGCCTACGCCCCTCAGGGCGATATGACATGCGGCGAAAACCAGTACCGCGGCGGGCTGGTGCGCTTCGACTTCACGCCCAAGCCTTCCTATTATATGGTGCGCGATCTGTTTAGAAAGGTCTGGCATACCGAGGCCGCCGCCGTTTCCCGCGAGGACGGCCGCGCCCGCTTCAAGGGCTTCTACGGCGAGTACGACCTGACCATCCGCACGGGCGAAAAGACCGTCACAAAGCGCATTCACCTGACAAAAAACGGAACCGAAACGTTCAAAATCGAGCTGTAAGCATAAGGAGGAACACATCATGGCCAACCGCAGAGAAGAAGTCCTGCGCCCCTTCGTGGAGCAGGCGGATTACCTGAACGAGCGCGTGAGCACCGGCATTGAGCTCAACCGCAAGGGCTGGGCCGAGCTGTCCTTCGTGGACAGGGAGGGCAAGCCGGTCAAGGGCGTGACCGTCGAGGCGCGCCAGGCCACCCACGACTTTAGAACCGGCGCGAACCTGTTCATGCTGGAGGAGCTGGAGACCCCCGAAAAGAACGCCGAGTACAAGCGCCTGTTTGCCGACGCGTTCAACCTGGCGACCCTGCCCTTCTACTGGCGCGACCTCGAGCCCGAGCAGGGCAAGCCGCGCTTTGCGAAGGACAGCCCCAGGGTCTACCGCCGCCCCGCGCCCGATCTGTGCCTGGAGTACTGCGAGGCCAACGGCATCGAGCCTAAGTGTCACTGCCTGAACTACGACCAGTGGTCGCCCGACTGGCTGGCCAACGAGGTGCCCGTCATCCGTCAGGCGCTGGTCAAGCGCTTCACCGAGCTCTCCGAGCGCTACTCAAAGCGCATCCCCTCCTGGGAGGTCACCAACGAGACGCTCTTCCTGAACGCCCGCACGGTCAACTTCCACACCCCCGACCTGGTCGAGTGGAGCTTCCACACCGCCGACCGCCTCTTCCCCAATAACCGCCTGATCATCAACGAGGCGCACTGCAACCTCTGGGACGTGTTCAACGGCACCCGCAGCGCCTACTATATGCAGATTCAGCGCGCCCTCTCCCAGGGCTGCCGCATCGACTCCATCGGCATGCAGTATCACATGTTCTACCGCGCCGAGGAGGAGGCCAAAAAGACCGCCATCTTCTACTCCCCCGAGCACATGTACAAGGTGCTCGACCAGTACGCCGACTTCCATCTGCCCATCCAGATCACCGAGCTGACCATCCCCGCCTACCGCTGGAACGAGGAGGACGAGGACATTCAGGCCGAGATCCTGAAGAACATCTACTCCATGTGGTTCAGCCACGAGTGCATGGAGGCCATCATCTACTGGAACCTGGTCGACGGCTACGCGGCCTTCGCGCCCCAGGGCGACATGACCAGCGGCGAGAACTACTACCACGGCGGCCTGGTGCGCTTCGACTTCACGCCCAAGAAGAGCTACTACACGCTGCGCGACCTGTTCAAGAAGACCTGGCATACCGAGACCACCGTCACCGGCAGCGAGGACGGCCGCGCCCACTTCAAGGGCTTCTACGGCGAGTACGACCTGACCATCCACGCGGGCGAAAAGACCGTCACCAGGCGCATTCACCTGACCAAAAAGGGCGCAAAGTCCTTCAGGATCGAGCTGTAAGCGGGAGGAAACACACCATGAGCGACCGCAGAGAACAGGTACTCAAGCCCTTTGTCCAGTACGCCGACTATATGAACGACCGCGTGTCCAGCGGCATCGAGATGAACCGCAAGGCCTACGCCAACCTGCGCTTCGTGGATAAGGAAGGCAATCCCGTCCCGGGCGCGCACGCCGAAATCCATCAGCGGACGCATGACTTCAAGTACGGCGCGAATCTCTTCATGCTGGGCGAGATGGAGACCGAGGAAAAGAACCAGGCATACGAGGAATACTTCGCCGACTGCTTCAATCTGGCCACGCTGCCCTTCTACTGGAGCGACCTCGAGCCCGAGCAGGGCAAGCCGCGCTACGCCAAGGACAGCCCCAGGGTCTACCGCCGCCCCGCGCCCGACCTGTGCCTGGAGTACTGCGAAAAACACGGCATCGAGCCCAAGGCGCACTGCCTGGTCTATGACAACTTCGCGCCCGAGTGGGCCAAGAAGGACGTGCGCTCGATGAAGCGGCTGTACCTCAAGCGATTCAAAGAGCTTTCCGAGCGCTACGCCGACCGCATCCCCTCCTGGGAGGTCATCAACGAGACCATCTGGGCCTTCAGTGACACCCGCAGCGAATTCATGTTCGCCGACGACTACCTCGAGTGGAGCTTCGACAACGTGGCCAAGTACTTCCCCGAGAATCACCTGATCCTCAACGAGTACGGCATGTTCGGCGGCCAGCCCGCCACCACCCGTGCGCCCTACTACATGCTCATCGACCGCCTGATCCGCGAGGGCAAGCGCGTCGACAGCATCGGCTTCCAGTTCCACCGCTTCGTCACTGAGGAGAACGAAGCCCCCTCCGCGCAGAAGGACTTCAACCCCATGCAGACCTTCCGCCTGCTCGACCTATACGCCAAGTTCGGTCGGCCCATGCAGATCACCGAGGTCACCTTCCCCGCCTATCGCTGGACCGAGGAGGACGAGGACATCCAGGCCGAGATGCTCAAGAACATGTACTCCATGTGGTTCAGCCAGACCCAGATGGAGGCCATCATCTACTGGAACCTGGTCGACGGCTACGCGGCCTTCGCGCCCCTGGGCGACATGACCAGCGGCGAAAACCGCTACGCGGGCGGCCTGCTGCGCCACGACATGACCCCCAAGAAGGCCTACTATACCCTGCGCGACCTGTTCAAGAAGACTTGGCACACCGAAGCCTCCGTCACCGCCAACGACGAGGGCCGCACCGGCTTCAAGGGCTTCTACGGTGAGTACGACCTCGAGGTCACCGCCAACGGCCAGACCACCCCCCACACCCTCCACCTCACCCGCGAGCACCATCTCAACGACTACCCGATCGTGCTGTAGGGGGAGAACGGGGAGAACGTTGGGGAGGCCGCCTTTTTGAAAAAGGCGCCTCCCCAAACCCCTCCCGGAAAACACTTGCAAGAAAAGAAAAATACTTCCTTACAAGCGCGATTCTTGCCCGCGATGCGAGAAGGAGCAATCCTCTCGAAAGGTGCCTGCAAGAGACATACAAGCGCGGTTCCTGCCTGTTACACTGGAAGGCCATCCCCTCCCGAAAAGCACCTGCAAGAGAAGTAAGCTGCTTCTATATAGATGTATTTCTTGCCCGTGATGCGGGAAGAGGCAATCCCTCAACCAATCGCGGTTCCTGCCTGTTACACTGGAAGGCCATCCCCTCCCGAAAACCACCTGCAAGAACAACACATTGCCCCCCATACAAATGTATTTCTTGCCCGTGATGCGGGAAGGAGCATCGGAAAAGCCGCCTTTCTAACCGGACAGTGCCCAGCCCCACCTGTTGCCGGCAGACTGAGCCTGGTCGGCCGGGCCGACTGCCACTAGCTACCGCGGAGGCCACACGAATCTGTCGGCCATAAATTAGAGCCTCCAGATTCTCCGCGGTCAGAAGACTCGGGGCATGCGCCCCATAAGGGCAACGAAACCCCACCACCTGCTTCACAGGCGCAGAATTCGGGGGCTTCAATCTATGGCCCCTGGATTCGTCGATAGAATCGGCGACAGCAACCGGGTGCAGGCTCAGCCTGCCCACCTGCATTGCGAAAGCGCCTTTCGGCGCTTCACCCACACCTCGCCCGAGGCAGTTGTTTGCTGCTAATCTCGTGGTTCAGTTGGAACCGCCCCGTCTCCTTCCGACCACCAAAAACTGGCCGGACAGGAACGTATCCATCTCAGGGCGCCCCCACGGGACCGCGTTCGAAAGGGTACGGGAGTTCCAAGGGGGCCTAGGGGAGCAATCGCAAGCTCCCCTGGCCCCTTTGGGTCGCCGGCAGGCCGTGCCTGCACCTACTTGTCGCCGGTACTGACGCGAATCCGGCAGAAAAAACCTCCCTTCAGGAATCATCCCGAAGGGAGGTTCGCGTATTCTGTTTCCTACTCCACGTACTGTATCCCGCGCAGCAGCTGAGACTCGCGCACGCCGCTCAGCCCGCCCAGCGACCGCTCGCTCACCAGCACGCCGGTGCGGAAGAACAGCCCCATCACGGGCAGGTCGGCGACCACGCGCATCTGCACGTCGCTCATCGCGGCGATGAAGGCGGTTTCGTCCTCGGAGGAATAGACCCTTTCGAGCAGGGTATCCATCTCCTCGCTCGCATAGCCTGAGTAATTGCCCTTGCCTCGCGAGGACAGCATGAACTTGAGGTCGGGCACCTCGGAAAGGTTGTACGCGATTAGCGCCAGCTCGAACTCGCCCCTGCCCAGGTTGGTGCTCATGCGGCTCTTGCTGACCGTCCGATACGTCACCTTGAAGCCGATGCGGCCCAGCTGCTGGGCGATGGCCTCGAGCGCCTCGGAGCGGATGGAGGAGCCCGGCTCGTCATAGGTGGTGATCTCGAAGCCCAGATCCTCCCACAGGCCGTCCTTGATGCGGTCGAGTATGCCGTCGCCGTTGGTATCCTGCCAGCCCGCGTCGTAGAGTATCTGCAGCGCGCGCTCGGGGCTGTAGTTGAACTGCGTGGACTGCGGCTCGTACAGGAAGCTGCCCGGAATGATCGGCACCTCGCTCTCCTGCGCCAGGCCCAGGTAGGTGTTGTTGGCCAGCGAGGATCGGTCGATGGCGTACATCAGCGCCTCGCGCACCGCCTGATCGCCCAGTATGCTGTGGCTCAGGTTGGGCACCAGGCATTCCCAGGTCAGCGTGGAATAGTCGATCGTTGCGCGGTCGCTGAGCTGCCGGAGCAGCGCGCCGGTGGTTGAGCGGGTAGCCACACAGTCCACCTCGTGGGTCTCCAGGGCGGTCAGCGCGTCGGTGTCCGAATCATACCGGACCCCGGCAATGGCCTGCAGCGAGGCCTGCTTTTTCCACCAGATCGGGTTGCGCTCCAGGCGCACATTGCCGTTCCAGTCGCTGGAGACGAACCAGTAGGGCCCGGTGCCCTTAGGCAGCTCGGAATTGACCGACAGCTGGCTGGCGACCGGAAAGGTCATGGCGTACAGCGTGAGATAGCCGCAGTCCTGTCCTTCGACCTGCAGCGTGTGCTCGTCCACGACGGTCATCGATCGGATGTACTGTATGCGCGAAAAGTAGGGGCTGAACGAGCCGGCGATCTGTATCGCCTCATAGCTCGAGTACACGTCGTAGGCAGTCAGCGCCGCGCCGTTGTGGAAGCGGACGTCCTCGCGCAGCGTAAAGGTGTACACGCTGCCCTCGTTGGTCCAGCCGGTGGCCAGCAGCGCCGTGGGCTGCATGTTGTCGTCCAGATCGACCACGCTCTCAAACACCAGCTTGAGCAGGCTGTTGATGTCCCGCGCGTTGCTGGTGAAGGGGTTAAAGCCCACGCCGTTGACCGCCACGATGGCCATGCGCAGGTCGGCGTCCTGAGTAATGTCGGTCTGTGCGAACTGTACGGAGGTATCGCCCTGAGGCGCGGCGGGCGCGCTGCCCTGCTCGGGAACCACCACGCCGCCCTGGGGCGCGGCGGGCACGGCCGAGATTTCGGGAGCCGGCGCGTCGGTCGCCTCGGGCGGCACGGTCTGTGTCACCTCTGGCACGCTTTGCCGGGCGCAGGCGCACATAAGCGTCAGCGCCAGCAGCAAAAGAACCAGCCGAATCCGTTTCATGGCGTCTCCTCCCAGGAATACATGTCTCGATAGTGCTCGTAGGCGGTCTCCACGCGCTCGACGTAGGTGGCGGTGGAGTCAAACGGGATCCGCTCAACCGTCAGCCCGTCGTCCGAGTAGAGCGCCGAGTTGACCCAGCTCTGCACCTGCCCCTGCCCGGCGTGATAGGCGGCGGTCACGGTGCGCAGGTCGCCTGAAAACTTCTCCTTCAGGAACCGCAGGTACCAGCAGCCGTATTTCAGATTCATATCCACGTCGAAGAGCGCGTCGTCCGTGTAGCTCTCCCCTTCGCCGAACTTGCCCGCCAGCCACTTGCCGGTCTCGGGCATGATCTGCATCAGGCCGCGCGCCCCGGCGTTCGACTCGGCGCTGGGGTTGAAGCTGGACTCGCAGCGGATGACCGCCGCCAGGTGCCAGGGCTCCAGGCCATACTCGGCCGAATAGCGCACGATCTCTTCCTTGTAGCGCAGCGGATACTGGGCGTAGAGCAGGTCATGGCGGTATTTCGTCACGAAGTACACCGACAGCGCGACCAGCAGCACGCTCAGTCCGGCCACCAGCGCGACGCGCCTGCCCGTCCAGAAGCCCCTTTTCAGCCGCCGCTTTTTCCGCCTGCGAACCTGGCTCATTTAAGCCTCCGCTTGAGCTCGCGCAGCAGGCCGTTCAGCTCCGCGTGGGTCAGCTCGATCGGCCGTCCGGTCTTAATCACCACATTGGCGCGGCGCAGCTTGTCGTCCTGGGACATCTGGCTCTCGATGCGCTTTTCGGCCTCGGAGGCGGTCAGCGCGTCGCGGGCCATCAGGCGCTTAATTTGCGTCTCGCGGTCGAGCGACACCACCCAGCACTCGTCGCACAGCGCGTCCATGCCGGTCTCAAACAGCAGCGGCACGTTCAGCACGACCGCCTTCTCGCCCTTCTGCCCGGCCTCGCGGATGGCCTGCACGGTCTTGCGCTGCACCAGCGGATGGATGATGCCCTCCAGCGTGCGCCTGAGGCCCACGTCCGAGAACACCAATTCGCCCAGCGCGCGGCGGTTGAGCTGGCCGTCGGGGGTAAACACGCCCTGCCCGAAGGCCTCGGCAATGGGCGCGAGCGCCTCTCCGCCCGGCGCGGTCACCTCGTGCGAGATGGCGTCCGCGTCGATGACGAACAGCCCCTGCTTCTCAAGGTATTCCGCCACGGTGGACTTGCCGCAGGCGATGCCGCCGGTCAGACCGATGATATATGGTTTGTTTTCCATGAAAACAGGCCTCCTATTTGCATTCGTACCAGGTTTTTCCCACGCTCACCGTCGCCATCAGCGGCACGCTCAGCTGCATCACGCCCGCCATGCACTCGGCCACGAGCGCCTTCACCGTCTCCACCTCGTCCTCAGGGGTCTCGACGATCAGCTCGTCGTGCACCTGCAGGATCAGCCGCGCCTGAAGGCCGCGCGCCAGCAGCTCGTCGTGCACCCGGATCATGGCCAGCTTGATGATGTCGGCCGCCGTGCCCTGAATCGGGCTGTTCATCGCGGCGCGCTCGCCGAACTGGCGGATGGCGTAGCTCTTGTCGGAGAGCTCAGGCAGGTATCGCCTGCGGCCCATCAGCGTGGTGACGTACCCCTCGGTCTTGCCCTGCGCCACGCACGCGTCCATGAACCGCTTGACCGCCGGGTAGCGCAGAAAGTACCGCTCGATGAAGCCCGCCGCCTCGGCGCGGCTCACGCCCAGGTTTTTGGCCAGGCCGAAATCGGATATGCCGTACACGATGCCGAAGTTGACCGCCTTGGCGCTCGAGCGCATCTCGGGGGTCACGAACTCGATCGGCACGCCGTAGACCTCGGCGGCGGTGCGGGCGTGGATGTCCTGGCCCAGCAAAAACGCCTCCCGCATCACCTCGTCGCCCGACATGTGCGCCAGCACGCGCAGCTCGATCTGGCTGTAGTCCGCATCCACCAGCAGGCACCCCTCCTTCGCCACGAACGAGCGGCGAATCTCGCGGCCCAATGCCGTGCGCACCGGGATGTTCTGCAGGTTGGGCTCGGCCGAGCTGATGCGCCCGGTGATCGTGCCCACCTGGTCAAAGCAGGTGTGTATGCGCCCGTCCGCGCCGCGAAGCCGCAAAAGCGCCTCTACATAGGTGCTCTTGAGCTTGGCGTACTTCCGGTACTCCAGAATCATCGGGATGATCGGGTGCGCGCCCGCAAGGCCCTCCAGCACGTCCGCGCTGGTCGAATAGCCTGTTTTAGTCTTTTTGCCGCCCTTCAGGCCCAGCTTGTCAAACAGCAGCGCGCCCAGCTGTTTGGGCGAGTTGACGTTGAAGCCCTCGCCGGCGATCTCGCGGATCTGGCCGGTCAGCTGCTCGACCTTCTCGTCGAACTGCTTGCCCAGCGCGATCAGAGACTCGCTGTCGGTCAGAAAGCCCAGCTGCTCCATGTCGCGCAGCACGAAGGCCAGCGGCATTTCAATCTCGTCGAACAGGCGGCGAAGGCCATCCTTTTCAAGCTGCGCGCGCTGCCTTTCGCCCAGCGCGTATACCGACAGCGCCGGACACCCGGCCTCAAACGGCACGCCGGCCTGGCCGCACAGCGCCTCAAGCGCGTACGACCGCAGCCCCGGGTTCAGGCAGTAGGCCGCCAGCATCACGTCGAAGGGCCGCGCGGCAAACGCCGCCCCCCGGCTCAGCAGCCCCTTCACGTCGTATACAGTCGCTTCCTGCGCGCCAAAATCGCGCGTTTTCAGGCCGCTAAGCGCCTCCTGCGCGCCCACACCCGCATCGAGCAGGCTCTCTCCCGCCCCCAGCAGCAGCGATACGCCCTCCGCCTCGGACAGCGCCGCGGAAAGCAGATTCCTCTCGAGCGACAGCGCCAGAACCCTTCTGCCCTCAAGCGCGTTCAGGAATTCGTCCAGGCTGCGTGCCTCGATCACGCTCGCCTCAACCGTCTTTTCCTCCTTCTCAGGCGCCTCGGCGGGCGCAGTCTCCTCCCCGCACAGCGCGACGAGCTTCTGCTCCGCGCTCTTCAGGCTCAGCCGGCGAAGGAGCGGGATCGCGTCGGTCAGATGGCCGATCGCGCAGTCCTCGGGCGCGACCTCCAGCGGCGCGTGCCGGTCGATCGTGGCCAGCCACCTGGAAAAGCGCGCCGACTCCGCCCCCTCGAGCAGCCGCTCGCGCAGCTTGCCCTTCTGCTCCGCGTCGGCGGTCTCGAGCACCTTATCCAGCGTGCCGTACTTCGCGATCAGCTTCTGCGCGGTCTTCTCGCCCACGCCGGCCACGCCCGGGATGTTGTCCGAGGAGTCGCCCATCAGCCCCTTCATATCGATGAACTGCGCGGGGGTCACGCCGTAGGTATCCATCAGGTACTGGGGCGTGACGCGCAGTATGTCGCTCAGGCCCTGGCGGGTGTAGAGTATGGTGGTATGCTCGCCCGCCAGCTGGAACGCGTCCCGGTCGCCGGTGACGATCAGGCAGTCCACGCCCTGCTCCTCGCACCGCTGAGACAGCGTGCCCAGCAGATCGTCCGCCTCGTAGCCCTCGAGCGTCACCCTGCGGATGTGCATGCCGTCCAGCAGCGCGCAGACCGTCTCAAACTGGGCGCGCAGATCGTCCGGCGTGGGCGCGCGGCCCGCCTTGTACGCGTCGTACTTCAGATGCCGGAAGGTCGGCCCGTGCAGGTCGAACGCCACCGCGCACAGATCGGGCTTCTCCTCCGCAAGCGCCTTGAGAAGCATCATCAGAAAGCCGTGCAGCGCGCCGGTCGGTTCGCCGTTTTCGCTGGTCATCGCGGGCAGCGCGTGGTACGCCCGGTGCATGAGACTGTTGCCGTCCAAGAGCAGCATTCGCCGCAAGAGGAACACTTCCTTCCGCTGTGTCGTCCGTTCGTTTTCACGCCCATTCGCGAAAGGGCGCAGTACAAACAATCTATCATCTTATAGAATACCTCGAACGAGCGCAATTCACAGTCCTTTTGTGTTAATTATCGCGGAAAACGCACAATTTTCCTGAAAAACAGACCATCCGCCTGCCGCCGCGCGGGCTGCTGTGACAGGCTGACGCTTCCTTTCCACAGGCTTCGGTGAATTTTCAAAACAACCGCTGGACAGAACCCGCGCTTCGTGGTAAGATATGAAAGGATATTTTGAGTGCGCCGGAGCGATTCGGCGCGGACTGGAGGATGAGAATGAAGGCTGTTGCGAAGTGCCTGACGGTGCTGGCGCTCCTGGCAGTGCTCGCGCTGGCGTATGTGCACTATGCTTCCCGGCTGATCGTGCGCTACGCCGGAGTCAACGTGGCCTCGTGCGCAGACTATCAGCAGACGTTCGACACCATTCGCGACTATGCGCAGCGCGGCACGGCCGACGTCACCGTGTTCACCGAGGCCCCCGGCTACAACTCCGGGGACTACAAGTTCATCACCTACACCGTGGACGTGCGCAACCTCAACGCGCTGGGCGCGGAATGGATGGACCTGAACGTCGTGCCCAAGCAGGGTGACCTTCTGCAGGTCAACTCCAAGGTGACCGACCTGTCCGCCTTCAACAGCGAGACCATGACGGTTATCCTGCTGTGCGACCGCAATGCCACCGACCTGACCCGCGAGGCGACCCTTTCCTATTATGTCTATGGCCGCTACTACGAAACCACGCTGACCCTGAACCCCTAAGGAACGCTGGGGAACGCTGGGGAACGCTGGGAAGGCCGCCTTTTTGACCGGGCAGTGCCCGGCCCCACTTGCTGCCGCGGGTTCTATCGACGACCGTTGGCCGCCATAGATTGAAGCGGCCAAGGTCTGCGAATTCGCTAGATTTCCTTGCGAATTATTGGTCGGCACTGCCGACTTCCGCTGCCGCCGGTTCTGCGGAGGAACCACATTGTCCAAACGCATCCCCTAACCCACGACGCATTCGGGGAAACGCGTATCTATCCATTAAATGTAAGGCGGATCAGAGTGCTTTTCGGGAGAGCTCGAGAGGGGCTTTTCTCAGAAAAGCCGCCTCTCGATCGTACCCATCGTACCTGAGGAGGAAAAAATGAGCAAGCATGTGATTGAGTACACTGCGCAGGCCCCGGTGAAGGGCGTGCGGCTGACGGGCGGGCGTTTTGCGCGCGCGTTTGAGAACAACATTCGTTTTCTGAAGGGCTTTGACGTAGACCGGATGCTGTATTATTACCGGCTGCACAAGGGCAAGGCGGCGCCGGGCGTGCCCTACGCCTATCAGAGCGGTCACTTTGAGGTGAACCTGAAGGGGCAGACGGCGGGCGAGTTCCTGATGGGCGCGTGCACGACGCTTTTGTGGCGGGAGGACGAGCGCCTGCGCCGGATGGCCGAGGAGGTCGTCGCGGGCATCGACGAGTGCAAGGGCGAGGGCGGCATGCTGCTGCCGATCACCGACGAGGAATGGCACACCAAGGAATACCCGAACTACACCCGCGCCTGGGTGACGTTCGGCCTGATCGACGCGGGCAACGCGGGCATTGAGCGGGCGTTCCCGCTGGCGCGCGGCATGGGCGACTACTTCAACCACTGCGACCTGCTGCCCTACGTCAAGGACATGAACCTGGGCTTTCAGGGCATCCTGGCGCAGACCCGGCTGTACGACTCGCCGGTGGGCGTGCAGGAGGACGTGGACGTGGCGCGCTCCGCGTATGAGGAGGACTGGTGGCTGGATCAGGTGATCGCGAAGGATCACAAGGCGATTTACATGCATCCGGGCAACCACCCGCACTCGACGCTCCTGACCACGCTGGAGGGCTATTTCGACCTGTACCGCGCCACCGGCAGGGAAAAGTACCTGACCGCCGTGCGCACCGCGCTGGGCATGTATGAGGACAAGTGGCAGCACGTGGGCGGCGGCATCAACATGTGCGAGTTCGACACCTACTGGCCGGGCTGCAACCACCTGAGCATGACCCACAGCTACAACGAGCTGTGCTCCACCAACTTCTGGGTGCTGCTCAACCAGCGCATGCAGCTGCTCGAGCCGGACAACAGCCACTGGGCCGACGAGATGGAGGAGTCGCTGTACAACGTGCTGCTGGCCGCGCAGGTGGGCGACGTGGGCTATCACTACCTCAACTTCCTGGAGGGCGGCAAGGACGCGCGCTACCTCGACCGGTGCACCTGCTGCGCCTCGCTGGGCACGCGGCTGGTGGGCCTGCTGCCGCAGTTCCTGTACACCTACACCAAGGACACGGTCTACGTCAACCTGTACGCCGAGAGCCAGGCCGAGCTGCCGCTTGAAAAGGGCGCAGTTCGCCTGACCACCCATACCAACATGCCCGACGACGGCAGGGTGACCATCCATGTGGACGAGTGCGCCGCGCCGTTTACGATGAAGCTGCGCATGCCCCGCTGGATCGCCGCGCCGGTCGAGGTTCAGGTCAACGGCCAGGCGGTCGGCACCTTTGGCGCGGGCTTTGCGGAAATCACCGTGCGCGCGGGCGACGAGGTGACCTTCGAGCTGCCCATGACTTTTCGCGCGACTAAGTACTCCGGCAGCGAGGAGCTGGTGGGCAAGGAGCGCTGGGCGATCGAGTACGGCCCGCTGCTCTACGCCGCCATGGGCCCCAGCATCGTCACCGTGGCCTTCGACCCCGAAAAGCCCGGCGAGTGGTTCACTCCCCTGCCCGGCGAAAAGCGCAGGCTGGCGCTCAAGGGCGACGATCACCACGAGTACTGGGCCTACCTCGACATCCACGACGAGCCGTTCAGCGTGTACCCGATCGTGGAGCGCTGAAAAGCCGCCTTTTCCCGCCGTTCCAATGAATCCGCCCTCTCCTGGCATTCCCGCCCGGAGAGGGCTTTTTCGCGCCTGAATTAGCACGTTTTTTACACAGTGCCGTTCGTTTAGGGGCAACTTTGTGCTATAATGGAGAAAGATTACTTTTGCGAGGAGGAATTTCACTTGGCTCCGATCCCCCTATGGCTGTCCGTCGCGATACAGATTGCGCTGCTGCTGCTGACGGCCTATTTTTCGATGCTGGAAGTGGTGGCGGAATCCCTGAATGAAAGCCGCCTGGAGCGCCTGAAGGACGAGGGAAGCGAGCAGGCCGAGCGTCTGCTGCCGCTGCTGCCCCAGATGCAGGACGCCGCCGAGAGCATGTACACGATGGGCACGCTGCTCAACCTGTTCTCAGGCCTGTTTGCCTGCGCCGCGTTTCTGCCGCGCCTGGTCGCGCTGACGCCGGGCCTGCCGCTCGAATGGGTGTACCTGGTGGCGATGGGCCTGATCCTGTGCCTGATCGTGCGGCTGGTCGGCGTGGTGTTTCCGCGCAGGCGCGCGTCGCTCGAAGTGGACAAGCTGTGTCTGTCGATGTTCGACGCCCTGCGCAAGATGCAGCGCCTGACGCGGCCGATGACCAGCCTGATCGGCGGCATCGCCAACGCGCTTCTCAAGCTGGTCGGCGCGGATCCCGAGCAGGCCGGCGACCCAGTGACCGAGGACGAAATCCTGACCATGGTCGACCGCAGCGAGGAAAAGGGCGCAATCGAGAGCAACGAGCGCGAGATGATCGAGAACATCTTCGAGTTCAACAACCTGAACGCCGAGGACTGCATGACCCACCGCACCGGCATCTACGCCATCGCGCTGGACAGCACGCCGGAGGAGATCATCGCCACGATTCAGGAATCGGGCAACAGCCGCTTCCCGGTCTATCGCGAGGACATTGACAACGTGGTGGGCATACTGAGCGCGCGCCGGTTTTTCCTGAACCTGCTCTCCAAGGAGCCCAGGCCGCTTGAGGAGTTGATTCGTCCGGCGTTTTTCGTGCCCGAGTCGATGCACACCGACACGCTCTTCCACGAGATGCAGCGCCGCAAGGATCACATCGCCATCGTCGTGGACGAATACGGCGGCACCAGCGGCCTGATCACGATGGAGGATCTGCTCGAGCAGATCGTGGGCAATATCTACGACGAGTTCGACCCACAGGAGGAGCAGCCGATACAGCCCCAGCCGGATGGCACATGGCGCGTGGCCGGGTCATGCGACCTGGAGACGCTGTGCGAGACGCTGGACATCGAGCCGATCGACGACGAGGAATACGACACGGTGGGCGGCCTGGTCTTCAGCCAGCTGACCGCCATACCGGACGACGGCAGCCATCCGGAGGTGGAGTGCTTCGGCCTGCACATCCGCGTGGACTCGCTGGTCGACCGCCGCGTCGAGTGGACTACCATCTGGAAGCTGCCCCCGCAGACCGACGAGGAGGAAAAAGGCGAATGAAGCTGGTTTTTGCCCCCGATTCCTTCAAGGGTTCGCTGAGCGCGCTGGAAGCGGCGCGGCTTCTGGACAGCGCGGCGCGCGCCTGCTTCGGCGGCGAGATCGAGACGCTGCTCATCCCGATGGCCGACGGCGGCGAGGGCACGGCCGAGGCGCTGTGCACCGCGCTGGGCGGCGAGATGCGCCTGTGCACGGTGACAGGCCCCCTGGGCGAGCCGGTTCAGGCGCGCTGGGCGATGCTGCCGGACGGCACGGCGGTCGTGGAAATGGCGCAGGCGGCGGGCCTTCCGCAGGTACCTGAGGGGAAGCGCAATCCGCTCTTCACCACCACGCGCGGCGTGGGCGAGGTGATGCTGCGGGCGCTCGACGAGGGCGCGAAGGCGCTGCTGATCGGCCTGGGCGGAAGCGCCACGAACGACGGCGGCTGCGGCATGCTGCGGGCACTGGGCGCGCGCCTGACCGGCGAGGACGGCGCGGAAATTCCCGAGGGCGGCGTCGGCCTGGAGAGAATCGCGAAAATCGACCTGAGCGGCCTGGACGGGCGGCTGAAAACCGTGCCCATCCGGGCGATGTGCGACGTGACCAATCCGCTGCTGGGCAAGACCGGCGCGACCTGTGTCTACGGCCCGCAGAAGGGCGCGGACGAGGAGATACTCGCCCGGCTCGAGCGCGGCATGACGCGCTACGCGCAGGTCGCCATGGACACGCTGGGCCGGGACGTCGCTTCCTTCCCCGGCGCGGGCGCGGCAGGCGGACTGGGCGCGGCGCTGCACGGCTTGCTGGACGCGCAGCTGGTCAAGGGCATCGACGCGCTGATGGAGGTCACGCACCTTTCCGAGCGCCTTGAAAACGCCGACCTGTGCGTCACCGGCGAGGGCTGCTTCGACGAGCAGTCGGTTGCCTTCGGCAAGGTGGTCAGCGGTGTGGCCAAGGCCTGCGTGAAGCAGGACGTGCCCCTGCTCGTGCTGGCCGGAAGCATCCGCGGCGGCGCGCAGGCGCTGTATGACCTGTGCCCGCGCAGCTCGCTCCTGAGCATCGTGCCCGGCGTGGTCACGCTTGAGCAGGCGATGTACCGCGCGCCCGAGTACTTCTACGATGCGGCCGTGCGGGCGCTTCGGCTGTGGGGCGCGGGGCGCGGTTAAGTGGAATTCAATCGACACGCTATAAAAAACAGGCTCCCGGCGCATGGCTGAGAGCCTGTTTTATTGGAAGGGGGAAAAACGCATGCCGGGACTGAAGCGAGGAACCGTTCGCCTCGAGCCGCATCGGGCGGCCTGGGAGGCGGACGCGCGGGAGACAATCGCCGCACTCAAGCGCATCTTGGGAGAAACCGCCATCGATATTCAGCACGTCGGGAGCACCGCGATTCCCGCCGTTCACGCCAAGCCGATCATCGACCTGGCCGTCGGCGTGCGCAGGCTGAGCGACCTTACGCCTAGGCTTGAGACGCTTCGCGAGAACGGATTCGTGTATCGCGGGAAGGATGTTCGCGGCGAGGCACTGCTGGTGCGCGGCGACTTTGAGGCGGATACCCGGACGCACCACATACACGTCGTGGAATGGAACGGCACACAATGGCGAAATTACCTCAACTTTCGGGACTATCTGAACGCCTTTCCCGAAAGGGCTCAGGCCTACGACGACTGCAAGCTGCGCCTGGCCGCGCGCTTTCCGAACGACCGAAAGCGCTATACCGCCGGCAAAGAGGCCCTGATTGCCGAACTGCTGAAGGAGGCAGCGGCCTGGCGAATGAGCTGAGCGCGCCGCCAAAGGAACCCCTCCGAATCTGGGAGGGGGCTCCTTTATTCGCTTTTTCAGGCTGCCCGCAGCTCTTGTGTGGTTCTCCATCTGATTCTCCGCAAACGAAGAAATCAGCCGCTCTAATCTATGGCGGCTGATTGCGTGCTTTGTCCCGCGGCAGCAAGTGGCACCGGGCACTGCCCGGCGAAGAACCCAGGAGCTCTAATCTATGGCTCCCGGGTTCGTGTTCTATCCGGCGGCGGCAGGTGCGTGCAGGCTCAGCCTGCCCGGTTAAAACGCGTCCTTCATGCGGTCAAAGAAGGACTTTTTGCCCTCATATTCCTTGCCGGTCATGCTGGCGTCGAACTGGCGCAGCAGCTCCTTCTGCTTTTCGGTGAGCTTTCTGGGCACGTCGACCTTGAGGGTGACGTACAGGTCGCCCTTGCCGGTGCCGTTGAGCCTGGGCACGCCCTGGCCCTTGATGCGCAGCACGGTTTCAGGCTGCGTGCCCTCGGGGACGGTCTGCTTGACCGGCTTGTCGAGGGTGGGCACGTCGATCTCCGCGCCCAGCGCCGCCTGCGTCAGCGAAATCGGCACCTCACAGTACAGGTCGTAGTCCTTGCGCTTGAAGAACTTGTGCGGACGCACGGTGAAGAAGATCTGCAGGTCGCCCGCCGGGCCGCCGTGATCGCCCGCCATGCCCTGACCGTTCATGGTCATGACGCGGCCGGTGTCCACGCCCGCGGGAATCTTGACGGTGATGCGGCGATTGGCGCGAACCTTGCCGCGGCCGTTACACTTCGGGCAGGGATCCTTGACGATCTTGCCCTCGCCGTGACAGGTGGTGCAGGGGCGCGCCACGCGGATCGAGCCCAGCATGGTGTTCTGCACGCCGAAGACCTGGCCGCTGCCCTTACAGGTGGGGCAGACGACCGGCTGCGTGCCTTCCTTCGCGCCGGTGCCCTTGCACTCGGGGCAGGTCTCGTCGCGCGTGATGTTGAGCTCCTTGGTGCAGCCCTTGGCCGCCTCCTCGAAGGTCAGCACCATGTCGTACCTCAGGTCGTCGCCCTGCACCGGGCCGCGCGCGCGCGCCGAGCCGCCGGCCGCGCCGCCGAAGAACTCGCTGAAGATGTCGCCGAACCCGCCGAAGCCCTCGAAGCCCGCGCCCGAGAAGCCGCCCGCGCCATAGCCCGCGCCGCCGCCCGCGGTCGGGTCTTCATGGCCGAACTGGTCGTAGCGCGCGCGCTTCTGGGGATCGGAGAGCACCTCGTAGGCCTCGTTGACCTCCTTGAACTTCTCCTCGGCGTCCTTATTGCCCGGGTTGACGTCCGGATGCAGCTTTTTCGCCAGCTGCCGATAGGCCTTTTTCAGAGTTGCCTCGTCGGCATTTTTGTCGACGCCCAGCACCTCGTAATAATCGCGTTTTGCCAAATGAACCACCTCTTACGGGCAGCGCCCGGTTCCGCCCGCCGCGCATGCGGCAGGTTTTTTCTTTCCTTAATATTTCCTTTCACGCAGGAATGGAGAGAGCCGAAGCCCTCTCCCCTCCTTTGCGCACTGCGTCATTTATTTCACGGTGTAGTCGCCGTGCACGGTGCCGTCATCGTTCTCGGCGCTCTGGCCCTGCGCGCCGCCCTGAGCCTGCTGCGCCTGCTGCTGCGCGGCCGCGTAGACCTTGCCGAAGATCTCGTAGGTCTTCTGCTGGAACTGCTCCATCGCGGTCTTGATTTCGGCCGCCTTGCCGCCCTCGCGCACCTTCTTGAACTCGGCCAGCTCGCTCTCGACCGTGGCCTTATCCTCGGCGCTCAGCTTGTCGCCCAGCTCCTTGATGGTCTTCTCGGTCTGGTAGATGGCGTTGTCGGCCTGGTTGAGGGTCTCGACCTCTTCCTTGCGGGCCTTGTCCTCGGCGGCGAAGCGCTCGGCCTCGTCGCAGGCCTTCTTGATCTCTTCCTCGCTCAGGTTGCCCGAGGAGGTAATGGTGATGGCCTGCTCGTTGCCGGTGCCCAGATCCTTGGCGGAGACATGCACGATGCCGTTGGTATCGATGTCGAACTTGACCTCGATCTGCGGCACGCCGCGGGGCGCGGGCGCGATGCCGGTCAGCTGGAAGCGGCCCAGCGTCTTGTTGTAGGCGGCCATCTCACGCTCGCCCTGCAGCACGTGGACGTCCACAGAGGTCTGTCCGTCGGCGGCGGTGGAGAAGATCTGGCTCTTGCTGGTCGGGATGGTGGTGTTGCGGTCGATCAGACGGGTGAACACGCCGCCCATGGTCTCAATGCCCAGGGACAGGGGCGTGACGTCCAGCAGCACGACGTCCTTGACCTCGCCGCCCAGCACGCCGGCCTGAATGGCCGCGCCGATGGCGACGCACTCGTCGGGGTTGATGCCCTTGAAGGGCTCCTTGCCGGTGATGCGCTGCACGGCGGCCTGCACGGCGGGGATACGGGTGGAGCCGCCCACCAGGATCACCTTGTCGATCTGGCTGGCCGTGAGGCCCGCGTCGGACAGGCACTGGTTCATCGGGCCGACGGTCTTGTCGACCAGATCAGCGGTCAGCTCGTCGAACTTCGCGCGGGTCAGGGTGACGTCCAGGTGCTTGGGGCCGGTCGCGTCGGCGGTGATGAAGGGCAGGTTGATGTTGGTGGTCATGACGCCGGACAGGTCGATCTTGGCCTTCTCGGCGGCCTCCTTCAGGCGCTGCATGGCCATACGATCCTGCTTGAGGTCGATGCCGTTTTCCTTCTTGAACTCGCCCGCCACATAGTCGATGATGCGGTTGTCGAAGTCGTCGCCGCCCAGGCGGTTGTTGCCCGCGGTGGCCAGCACCTCGAACACGCCGTCGCCGACCTCCATCAGGGACACGTCGAAGGTGCCGCCGCCCAGGTCGTAGACCAGAATCTTGTGGGTGTCGCCCTTGTCCAGGCCGTAGGCAAGCGCCGCGGCGGTGGGCTCGTTGATGATACGCAGCACTTCAAGACCCGCGATGCGGCCGGCGTCCTTGGTCGCCTGGCGCTGCGCGTCGGTGAAGTAGGCGGGCACGGTGATGACCGCCTGGGTCACGGGCTCGCCCAGATAGCTCTCCGCGTCGGTCTTCAGCTTCTGAAGAATCATGGCGCTGATTTCCTGAGGCGTGTAGTCGTGGCCGTCGATGGTCACCTTGTGGTCGGTGCCCATTTCGCGCTTGATGGAGATGACGGTGCGGTCGGGGTTGGCCACGGCCTGGCGCTTGGCCACCTGGCCGACCAGACGCTCGCCGTTCTTGGCGAAGGCCACCACGGAAGCAGTCGTGCGGTTACCCTCAGCGTTCGGGATGACGACCGGCTCGCCGCCCTCCATGACCGCCACACAGGAATTCGTAGTACCCAGGTCAATACCAATAATCTTGCTCATAATTTATTTCCTCCTGATCCTCTTGATCGTCGTGATGATCATTGTTTTGGTTTTTATCGGAAGGCGCCGAAGCGTTCGCCCGGCGCGAATCCTTCAGGACTCGGCTTCGATCTTGACCATCGCGTACCTGATCATGCGATCCTTCACGCGATAGCCCTTCTGAAGCACCTCAAGCACCGTACCCGGCTCGCCCTCGCCCTCGGCGCGCATCACCGCGTTGTGCTTGTCGGGATCGAAGCGCTCTCCCACTTCGCCCACCGGCTCGAGGCCCAGCTTGCCCATGGTCTCGCCCATCTGCCTGAGCGTCATTTGGACGCCCAGAAGCATCGGATCCTCCTCGGGCAGGCCGGCCGCCGCGGCGATCGCCCGCTCCAGGTTATCCACCGTGGGCAGCAGAGCCGCCAGCGTCTCGCGCACGCCGTCGTCGTAGGCGTCGGCACGGGTCGCCGCGTTGCGCCGCTTGAAGTTCTGGTAGTCCGCCTGCGCGCGCTGAGCCATGGCCAGGTACTCGTCGCGCTGTCTGACAGCGGTTTCAAGCGCCTTCTTCCATTCCTCGGGCGTGGGCTGGGCTTCCTCCTCGGGGACGGCTTCCGTCTGAGGCTCCTCCTCCGGAAGCTGCTCGTCGGTCACCGGCTTTGTTTCCTCCGCCGGCTGCTGCTCCTTCGTTTTCTGCTCATCCTGCTTTTTTGCCATGATTGCACCTCTATTTTTTGTCCGGACCGCCGCTCAGCAGCTTGCCGATCGCCTGGCCCATATAGTTCATGACCGAAACCACGCGCGCGTAGTCCATGCGCGTGGGGCCGATGATGCCCATCGTGCCGGCCGTGTGGTCGCCCACGCGGTAGGTGGCCGTGACGACCGAGCAGTCGGAAAACTCCGGCGTCTCGTTCTCAGGCCCGATGCGCACCGTAAATTCCACGCCGCCCGCCTGCCGAAGCAGCGGATACAGCTTGTCGCGGGATTCCAGCGCCGACAGGAAGGACTTGGCCTTCTCCACGTCGCTGTACTCCGGGTAGGCGAGCAGGTTGCTTCGCCCGCCCACCGCCAGGGGCACCCGCGCGCCGCCCAGCTGTTTGTCCAGCTCGTCGAGCACGTCGCTCATCAGCTGCTTGTGCTCGGACAGGCCCGCGTACATGTCGGTCAGCTTGCCGCGCACCTCGCTGAGCTGATGGCCCTGGAGCTGCTCGGTCAGCATCTTGCTGATGTTGTACAGGTGATCGGGCGTCAGGCCCGCGGGCACGCGAATCAGCGTATCCTTGACCAGGCCCGCGCTGGTCACCACGATCATCAGCGCACTCGTGTCGGTGACCGGCACGAACTGGATCCTGCGCACCTGCGTGTTGCCGAGCATCGGCGCGGCGACCACCGCGGTGTACTGCGTGACGTCGCTTAGAACCTGCGCCGCCTCGCGGATCACGTCCTCAACCTGGCTCGCGCGCCTGTTCAGGTGCGCCTGTATGCGCTGCGTTTCCTCGGGAGAAAGCTCCTTGCGCTTCATCAGCTCGTCGACGTACAGCCGATAGGCCTTCGCGGAAGGAATGCGGCCGGCCGAGGTGTGGGGCTGCGCCAGGTAACCCAGCTCCTCCAGGTCGCTCATTTCGTTTCGAATGGTCGCGGGCGAGAAGCCCACGCCGTTCTTGCGGGAAATGGTGCGGGAGCCAACCGGCACTGCCGTCGTGATATAGTCGTCGATGATTGCCTGAAGGATCAGAAACTTTCGATCGTCCAGTCTCACGCGTCCCGCCTCCTTTCATCTTGTTAGCACTCTTACCTGTCGAGTGCTAACCAACGCTGATATCATACCGCCATCTCTAAGGTTTGTCAATAGGTTTCCACAAGTTTTTATGTAAATTGCATGTTAATTCATACCAGCCCGTTCAAACGCCACTTGCTCGCCGCGCTCAGTTCTTTCTTCCTATTATATGGCCACGCTTTCGCCAGAAACTGGCAGCCGCCCGCCTCTTCCGTTCAGCAGGCACGCGCGAAACGAGGCCACTGCACAAAAACAGCGCATCCCAGGTTTTCCCGGAAATGCGCTGCTCTCAGTTTAATTTAGCGGTGTTCCGCGCGATAAGCGGCCTTGAAGTCGCCTTCCTGCACGTCCGTAAGCTTCCCGTCGGCGGCCTTGGGCTCCT
>CAKUFI010000038.1 GCA_934647305.1 uncultured Clostridia bacterium
CCCGTGCCCACCGTACACGCCGCTGGGCACGATTGAAAGTTCGAAAGGGCTGCGGCCCTCTCGAGCTCTCCCGAGTTGTTTGACAGTCAGGACGCAGTTTTCCCGCTTCATTTCGATCTCCCGCGGGTTCGCCCGCCGGAAAATATAAAGGAGGTATTCCCATGAAGAAACTGGTTTCCCTGATTCTTGCCCTGCTGCTCGCGCTGTCGTTCGCCAGCGTGGCGTCGGCCGAAGGCGGCGAGAAGATCAACCTGGTGTACTGGTACTGCGGCAACGGCATGCAGCGCGACACCCAGCTGGTCAACGACCGCATCAACGAGCTGCTGGCGCAGACCCCCGGCATGGAGAACGTCACCGTCACCCTGATGCCCACCCTGGGCAATGAGTATCAGCAGAAGCTGCTGCTGGCCATGACCGCCGAGGAGCCGGTGGACATCGTTTCCACCTTCGGCGCGTTCGCGAACGTCACCGACGAATTCCGCCGGGGCACCTTTATCGCGCTGGACGACCTGATGGCCGAGATTCCGGACACCGTGGCCGAGCTGCCCGGCTGGATTCTGGACTACGGCAAGGTGGACGGCAAGCAGTACTACATCCCCACCTATCAGCAGAACGGCAACCAGCGCCTGTTCTCCATCCCCACCGAGTACCTGCCCTACATCGCCGACGGCACCAAGGAGGGCGTCCGCAAGGTGCTCTGGGAGGGCACGCCCGACGAGAAGATCGACATGATCTATGACTACGTCCGCGCCCTGCGCGAGGCGTATCCGGATAAGGAGATCTACACCGGCCCGGTCGCTTCCTCCTTTGAGCAGTATGGCCTGGCGCCAGAGCACGACGCGATCAAGGTGGGCAATCACCGCGGCTTCGTGGTCATGGCCGACGATCACAGGGTGGTCGAGTACTACTCCACCGACTTCATGAAGACCGCCATCAAGCGCACCGCCAAGGCCTATGCCGAGGGCCTGGTGCCCGAGGACGTGCTGACCATTCAGGACAAGGACATGATCGGCAAGAACATGCTCAACGACCGCGCCTACTGCTGGACGGACGGCCAGGGCGTCGAGGCTGAAGAGACCTACGAAGCGAAGAATGAGGAAACCTACGGCTTCCCGGTCACCGTGGTGCGCATGGATCCCACCTACTACGTTGGCTTCACCTACGGCGCGGGCGGCAACGCGATCACCGCCACCTGCAAGCACCCCGAGGCCGCGATCAGGTTCATCGACCTGCTGTGCTCCCAAAAGGGCGCGGAGATCTACAACACGCTGGTCTACGGCCTGGAGGGCGTGCAGTATGAGAAGCTCGACGACACCCACATCAAGACCCTCGAGTATGACGCGACGCAGGGCCCCAGTTCCTCGAGCTACGCCGCGATGAAGTGGAACCTGGGCAACACCTTCAACGCCTGGCTCAACCAGGCCTGCTCCGACGAGCTCAACGAGCGCATCGTGAACGTCGTACACGGCTCTGAGGCCCGTTTCTCCGACCTAATCGGCTTCATCCCGGACACCTCCGCCGTCGAGAACGAGGTGGCGCAGGTGCTGGCGCTGCAGAAGGAGTACTATGACGGCCTGATCAAGGGCGTCATGGGCGAGGACTGGGAGGCCTACTTCGACGAGTATTGCGCCAAGCTGGAGGCCGCCGGCTGCCAGAAGGTCATCGATACCCTGCAGGCTCAGGTCGACGCGTTCCTGGCCGCGAAGTAAGAAAAACACGAACATCGACCCGTCCGCCCCGTCCGGAGCGGGCGGGTTTTCTCTTGACAGGGAAATGACCGCACAGTATAATCAATGCGCAGCGAGCGCCTCGGGAGGAAAAGAAGATGCTTCAGGTAAAGGCGGACGAGCGGGGACGGTTTACCGTCTCGGCTTTTGGGGAGGTCTGGTTCGACTGTCCGGCGAGAATCGCCGTGGACGCGAACGATACAAGGGATTGCGACGATTCGTTTGTGCCGGTATTGGGCTTTGACGTGCGCCAGGCGGGCGAAAAGACGGTGTATACCTGGCGCACGCACTCGAACCTTTGGGAGAGGAAGGAGTACGTGCTCGAGGCGGGCGGAAACAGCGCGCGGTTCTTCGCGCGCGTGGAGGGCAGGGGAAATATCGACGCGCTGCGCTTCTTTGAGGGGCGGGCGAGGTATGAGGCGGCCGAGTACCTGCTCCCCGTGGCCAACCACGCCGACTACGCGCGCAACCTGCGCATGGCGACCGAGCCGGGCGTCATCGAGCTGGGCTACTTCACCCCGCCCTGCTACGTGTACCCGTTCCACATGGCCGGGGGAGAGGGCTGGCTGGGCGCAGGACTGGCGGCGCGGCCGGGACAGTACAATTTCGACCGCTTCCTGTACGACAACGCGAACGAAAACCGCTGCGGCTTCACGCTGCCGCTGAACGGGCAGACGGCGGTCGACGGGGTCTGGGAGAGCCAGAGCCTGATCTTCGTGACAGGCGAGGACGCGTACGACGCGGTGCGGGCCTACGCCCAATGGCACTACGACGAGGGCTTCTGCGCGAGGAAGGATCGCTCGAACGAGCCGGACTGGTGGAAAAAGCCCATCTTCTGCGGCTGGGGCGAGCAGGCCGCGCTGCAGGAGCAGTCCGGCGGCGCGCAGAAGGACTACGCCACGCAGAAGGACTATACCCGGATGAGCGAAAGGCTGGACGAGTACGGCCTGAAGCCGGGCGTGATCATCATCGACGCGCAGTGGCAGGACGCGTATGGCTCCGCGCTGCCCGACAAAGCCAGGTGGCCCGATCTGCGCGCCTATGCCGACGCGGAGCACGAAAAGGGCAGGCGGGTCGTGCTGTGGTTCCGCTCCTGGTACCCCGAGGGACTGAGCCAGGAGGAGTGCGTCGAGTACCTGTGCACCGCCTGCGCCGCCGACCCGACCAGCGAAAAGTACCGCGCGCGCATGAAGGAGACCATCCATGCGCTGCTGTCGGACGCGCCGGGCTGCTATAACTGCGACGGCTTCAAGATCGACTTCGCCAACTGCATGCCGCTGGGCAAGTATGTATCCTGTCACGAAAAGGGCGTGTACGGCGTGGAGCTGCTCAAGCGGTTCTTCGTCATGATGCGCGACTTCGCCAAGGCCGCCAAGCCCGACGCGCTGATCAACTGCTCCTGCGCGCACCCGTACTTCGACGAGATCGTCGATCAGGCGCGCATACACGACTACTGGGGCACGATGCGCAATGCGCCCGAGGTCATGGGGCACCGGGCAAAGCTGTGCCGCGCGGCGATGGAAAATGTGCTCATCGACACGGACGCGGGCGGACTGGGCAGCCGGCGGGATTTCCGCCGCTGGATCAGGGCGCAGCCCGCGCTGGGTATTCCCGACCTGTACTACCTGACCGAGCAGGGCGACGTGCCCTTCGACGCGGAGGACGTGGCGCTGATCCGGGAAACCTGGGCGGCCTACGAGGCAGAGCGATGAAGGTCTTCACGTTCAGCTTTGACGACTGCGAAATCTACGACCGGCGGCTGTGCGCGCTGCTCAGGCAATACGGCCTGACGGCGACGTTTTACCTCATCAGCGGGCAGCTGGGCGTGAAGGTGCCCTTTCACCGATACGGCCGGGATACGGTGGTCGAGCGGGTGCATGCGGACGAGCTGCCCGAAACCTATCGCGGCATGGAGGTGGCCAGCCACACGCGCAGCCACACGCTCGCCGTGCCCGACCCGGCCGCCGAGGCGGAGGAATCGCTGGCCGAGCTTTCCGCGCTGAGCGGACAGGCGGTCTGCGGCCTTGCGTATCCGGGCGGGCGCTTCACGCCGCAGGTGATCGAGGCGCTGCGCAAAACCTCCGTGCGCTACGCCCGCGGCGCGTCGCCCACCTACCGCTTCGACTGGCCGGAGGACTGGTTTGCCTGGCAGCCGACCTGCCACTACGCGGACGCGGAAACGCCCGCGCTGATCGAGGCGTTCCTGGCTGCGCCGCCGGAAAGCGGCCTGCTGCTGCACCTGTTCGGCCACTCGTATGAGCTGACCCGACCGGATGCGCACTGGGGCTGGGCATACCTCGAGGGGCTGCTGAGCCGCCTGGCGGGCCGAAGCGACGCGATTTGCCTGACCAACAGGCAGGCGATGCGCCTGAGGAGCGAAAACTGAACGCGAAGCCGGGTTTGCCTGAAGCCCGCTTATGTGGTATAATGAAGCGGCTTCATGCGACAAATGACAGAAAAGAGGACTGTACATGATTCAGTTTCACTGCTATCCGGGCGGAAGGAAGCGCGTCGTGACCTTCAGCTACGACGACGGCCACCCCAACGACGCGCGCCTGATCGAGCTGTTCAACCGATACGGCGTGAAGGGCACGTTTCACCTGAACGGCGCGAACTACCTCGGCGCGGACGAGGCGCGCAGGGCGGATGTGCGCGCGCTGTATGCCGGCCATGAAATCGCCTGCCATACCGTGCATCACGGCTGGCTGGACAAGATGCCCGCCGCCTCCATGATTAACGAGCTGATGCAGGATCGCCGAACCCTGGAGGAAATCGCCGAGTACCCGGTCGTGGGCATGTCCTATCCCAGCGGGGCGTACTCCGCCGAGGCCGAAAACGCGCTGCGCGCCTGCGGCATACTCTACAGCCGAACCGTTCGGGGCACGCAGGGCTTCGGCCTGCCCGAGGACTGGCTCGCCTGGCACCCCACCAGTCATCACAAGACCGCGCTCCCGCTCGCGGAGAAGTTCATGGAGACGCTCGACTCCGAGTGGTTTCAGCCGCTGTTTTACGTCTGGGGGCATTCGCACGAGCTGCGTGAGGAGAGCGACTGGGCGCAGATGGAGCGGCTCGTTTCCACGCTCGGCGGCAGCGAAAAGATCTGGTACGCGACCAATATCGAGATCTACGACTACCTCGCCGCGGTGAGGCAACTGCGCGTCTCCGCGGACGAATCGATGCTGTACAATCCGACCCGGCTGGACGTGTGGGTTGAAAAGGACAAGCGCGAGGTCATCCGCGTGCCCGCGGGGGAAACCGTGCGCGCCTGACGCGGACGCCGCTCTCCCGGCCCGAGAAAGGAGAATATATGGTTTACCAGTTCAAACTGCCCGAGGCGGAGGCCGACTTTTCGCGCGGCGTCGCCCGGCACAGCGGCGACCGAACCGTCGTCTATAAGGAAGTAAACGGCCAGAAGCTGCTGCTGAGCCTGTACGAGCCGCCGCAGTACGGTCAGAAGGACAGCTATCCGCTGTGGGTGTTCGTGCACGGCGGCGGATGGCAGGGCCGAAAGGTTTTTGACGATCAGGCCGACTGGGCCGGGGACTACCTGGGCTTTCTGGCGCGGCGCTATGCGCAGGAAGGGTATCTGTGCGTCAGCGTGGACTATCGCCTGCTGCGCGGGGAGGGTCAGGCGGCCGGGTATGAGCTGATCGACCTGTACGAGGACTGCGCGGACGCGGTGGCCTGGCTGAAGGCGCACGCAGCCGAGCTGCGCATCGACCTGAGCCGCACGACGGTGCTGGGCGAGTCGGCGGGCGGGTACCTGGCGGCGGCGCTGGTGACCCTGCCGCTGGGCGATACGGCGTTTTTCCGCTCTGCCGTGTTGGTCAACGCGATCACAGACCTGTCCGACCCGAGGTGGGGAAGGTACCTTGCGAAAAATTCGGCGCATCCGCTGCTGAAGGGACTGAGCATGGAGGAAAAAATCGCCCTGCTGTCTCCGGTGCGGCACATTACGCGGGAGACCTGCCCCACCCTGCTGCTGCACGGCATGCAGGACAGCGTGGTGTACCCCTTCCACTCGGCGGAGTTTCACGACCTGATGGCCGAATGCGGCGCGCAGGCCGAGCTGGATCTGATCGAGGACACGAACCACGCTTTCCTGCTGGTCGAGTACATGAAGGAAAGGCAGAGCTCGCTTCGCGCCGCCAGCCTGGCCGTCGCCCGGATCGACGAATGGCGCGGCAGGCTGTGAGTACAGGCCTCCAATAAGTCGGCAGTGCCGACAGCCACTTGCTGCCGCCGAATAGAACACGAATCCGGGAAGCATAGATTCGACTTCCCGGATTCTTCGTATATCGAAAACTCGGGGCGGTTGCCCCGCAAGAGTTATGAGGGCGGCAGGCCCGACAGCCACTTGCTGCCGCCGAATAGAACACGAATCCGGGAAGCATAGATTCGACTTCCCGGATTCTTCGTATATCGAAAACTCGGGGCGGTTGCCCCGCAAGAGTTATGAGGGCGGCAGGCCCGACACCCACTTGCTTCCACCAGACAGCACACGAAACCAGCCGCCATAGATTGGAGGCACGGCAACTGGCGGGTGCTTTTCCATCCACCAGCTTGTCAAAAGGATTCTGAAAAAACAAAACATCCCCGGCCCATTGGGTCGGGGATGCGTGTGAAGCAGGGGAATTTACAGCGTGACCTCGGTCCATTCGCCGTCGCGGCGGGCGGATTCGCGCTCCGCGGTCGCGATGCAGATCGTGGTGCGGGTGCTCTCGAGGGAAGCGGTCTCGATGGGCTTGTCGTTGATCACCGCGTCGATGAAGTAGCAGATCTCGCGGTAGTAGCCGTCGTCGCCGCAGTCCTCAGCCTGGAACATCTTGCCGCCGATGGGGTAAACCATGGTCTTGCCATCCTCGAAGACCACGCAGCCCTTTTCGAAGTTGCAGCGGTAGAGCATCTTGAAGGGTGCGCCGTCGCCGTTCTGGGACCAGTCGTCCTGGGCGTTGACCACGAAGCCGTCATAGCGGTAGTTGGTGGACATCGCGTCGAAGCCCGCACCGGGATGCACGTTGCGGCCCAGCGTGGAGACCGCCTTGGGCACGCCGAACAGGTAGTTGATCATGTCCACGTCATGCACGTGCTGATCCAGCAGGCAGCCGCCGGAGCGCTGCTCGTCGCGCAGCCAGTCCTGGAACGACCAGATGGGGGTGGAGCCGCCGCGGTAGAAGTAGCAGCACACGGGCTTGCCCAGCTCCTCGGACTCGACGTAGTGCTTCAGGGTCTCGTAGGCGGGCCAGAAGCGCAGGCACTGGGCGATCATCAGCTTCTTGCCGGATTCCCTGGCCGCGTCGATCATCATCTGGCACTGCAGGGGATTGATGGCCATGGGCTTTTCGCACAGCACGTTCAGTCCGGCCTTCAGGCCCTTGATGGCGTAGAAGGAGTGCAGGTAGGTGGGCAGGGCGATGTCCACGTAGTCCAGCTCTTCCTTCTCAATCATCTCGTCGAAGTCATTGTACAGGTGGAACTGGGAGAAGTCGTAGGCCGACTTGCCCAGATCGCCCATGTTGCCGCCCTCAAAGCCCTCGCTGCCGAACTTCTTGGGGTCCACGTCGCACAGCGCGACCAGCTTGACCGGCTTGCCTTCCTTCATCAGGCGCAGATACTGATCCAGATGTCCGCGGCCCATAAAACCAATACCAACCAGACCAACCTTCAGCATATCATTCATTCCTTTCTATATTCCATTATTCCGTTGCGGTTTGTTGTTGCACGACAACGCCTGTTTCGTGCCCTGCGGGCAAGAACTGCGCGCTACAGAGCGACTATGCTCTTCTTGCAAGTGCTTTTCGGGAGAGCTCGAGAGGGGCTTTTCTCAGAAAAGCCGTCTCTCGAACGTTCCTCAGTAGTTCACGATGCGGGTCAGCGCGTCGAGCGTGCGGACGACCACCGCGTCGCTGGCGCAGGGGAAGCCGTTCATTTCGGCGGTGAGGTAGGAATCATAGCCCGCCTCGCGCAGCGCCCTGACCACCTCGGGGAAGTTCACGTCGCCGCCCAGCAGGTCGACGAAGCCGTTGATGTTGCCCACGATGGTGCGGAAGTCCTTGATGTGGACGCGGGCGATGCGGCTGCCCAGGATGCGGATCCAGTGCTCCGGATAGCCGTTGACCACCACGTTGCCCACGTCGAAGTAGGCCTTGACGTAGTCGGAGCCCACCTTGTCCAGGAAGTCGCGCATCTCAAGCGGGCTGAGCAGGAACTTGTTCCACACGTTCTCCAGGCCGATGACCACGCCGGCGGCCTCCGCGTCGGGAGCCAGCTCCTTCATCGCCTCCAGCGCGCGGTCGTAGGCCACGTCGTAGGGCACGACCGGGCAGTTCTCGATGAAGTCCGCGCCCACGCAGCCGGGCACGACCAGGATTGCGCCGCAGCCCAGCAGCTTTGCCGCCTTGAGCTGGAAGCGCACGGTGTCCTTCGCCGCGCGGCGGATTTCGGGGTCGTCGCTGGTCAGGGGCGTGCCCCAGTACAGGCCGGAGGCCAGGGAGCTGATCTCGATGCCCAGCTCGTCGGCCAGCGCGCGGAAGGACTTGATCTCCTCGTCACTGCTGTGCAGGCTCAGCTCGCCCTCCGCGTCCAGGCTCAGCTCAAAGCTGTCATAGCCGGTCTTCGCGGCCAGGCGCATCGCGTCCTTCTGGCTCATACCCGCCGGGAAGGACCAGGCGTTGATACCTCTCTTCATTAAAAGCACCTCCTACGTGTTTTTAGCTGATTTCATTATAGCAGATCGGGCGGGAAATGGCTTGCGATTTTGGACGTGTTATTTTCGATTTTGGACGAAAATTTGCAGAAAACCACTTGCGGAAAGGCGGCGCGTGAGGCATACTGAAGGCGGGAGGTGAGCGGCGTGGAGTACCGTCCGCTGACGCTGAGCAGCCTGATCTCGATTCGCCGGCTGTACAGCTTTCATTATTTCCAGTTCGCGTCCGGCTACCTGTTCCCGGGCGAAAAGCACGACTTCTGGGAGATGGTGTACATCGACCGGGGCGAGGCGGAAATCGGCGCGGGAGAGCGCGTGGTGCGCCTGAGCCAGGGCCAGGTGATCTTTCACGAGCCGAACGAGTTCCACAGCATCTGGGCCGCCTCCCGGGAGGGCTCGAACATACTGGTCGTGTCGTTCGAGTGCCAGAGCCCGGCGATGGACCGCTTCCGGCAGCGCACATTTACGCTCTCCGCCGCCCAGCGCAAGCTGCTGATGCAGCTGGTGACCGAGGGGCAGAAGCTCTTTGGCCCGATACTGGACATTTCCGGCCAGCTTACGCCCATACCGCGCCCGGATGCGCCTGCGGGCAGCCGCCAGATGATCGCGCTGCTGCTGACCCAGTTTTTGATCCTGCTGCTGCGCGAGCACGAGGACGCGTCTCCCCGCGAGGTGGTGCACCTGACCGAGGGCGAGCAGGCCGCGGAGGTCATCGCCCAGCTCACCGCCCTCATGCGCGCCCATCCCGACGGCAGACTGCGCTTCGAGGACATCTGCCGCGCCTCGGGCTGGGGGCAGACCGCGCTCAAGGAGTGCTTCAGGCGATATCAGCACATGTCCGTCATGGCCTGCTATCGCCGCATCCGCATCGAGGAGGCCAGACGGCTCCTGCGCGAGGGACGGCTTAACGTCTCCCAGGTCGCCGAAACCCTCGGCTACTCCAGCGTGCAGTACTTCTCCGCCCAGTTCAGGCGCGAAATGGGCATGAGCCCCATGCAATACCTGCGCACCGTGCGGGGGTAGGGAGACGAGGGGAACGTTGGGGAGACGGCTTTTCTGAGAAAAGCCTCTCCCCAAACCCCTCACGGAAAGCACTCTGATCCGCGGATACATTTAATAAAAGCAATGCAATACCCCGAATGGGGTGTGGGAGGGGGAACGCTGGGACGGCCGCCTTTTTGACCGGGCAATGCCCGGAGCCACTTGCTGCCGCGGGACGGAAAGCAATGCGGTTTCTAAATAAAAAGCAAGCGGGGGACACGCAGCCTTTTCGCGCCTTCCCAGACCCATCCCGGAAAACACTTTGATCCGCGGATACATTTATATAGAAGCAGCGCGGTACGCCGAATGGGGTGCGGGCAGGGAAAAACGAGTTATCACAGTGAATGTGCCTCTCCTGAAAGGGGAGGTGCCTGCAGCGCAGGCGGTGGGGTTTGGAATTCGCAGACTTCGGGAACTTCAATTTATGGTTCCCGAAGTCGTCAAGAGGATGCGCGGCAGCAAGTGGCTGTCGGCCCTGCCGACCGGCAGCAAGTGGCTGTCGGCACTGCCGACCGGCAGCAAGTGGCTGTCGGCACTGCCGACCGGCAGCAGGTGGGTGCAGGCTCAGCCTGCCCGACCGCGTAATCCTTGTGGGGCAGTTGATTCGAGCTTTAGACCGCGAAGAATCCTGAGGCTCCAATTTATGGCCGAAGGATTCGTGTGGCCGGCGCTAGCAGGTGGCTCCGGGCACTGCCCGGCCTTGGACGCTTTCCATGCGGCTGTCGAGCTCGGCGGCGATGCGGGCGCACTCGAACAGCTCATTTTCGATTTCGGGGGTGATGGTCACGTTTTTCTTGTAGCGGATTTTGTGCTCCAGACTGGCCCACCAGTCCATGGACAGGGTGCGGAACTGCACCTCGACCTTCATCATACGCTTCTGGTCGTGCAGGAAGATGGGGATTTCGACGATCAGGTGCAGGCTGCGGTAGCCGTTGGACTTGGGCTCCTTGATGTAGTCCTTGGTCTTGATCAGGCGCACGTCGTCCTGCCGGAGGAAGGCGTCGGCCAGGCGGTAGATGTCCGACGGGAAGGCGCAGATCACGCGCACCCCGGCCACGTCGCAGAGGTTTTCCTCGACGCTTTCCACGGTCAGCGGCAGGTTTTTGCGGGACATTTTGCCCAGTATGCTCTCGACCGACTTGAGGCGGGTCTTGATGCTCTCGATCGGGTTGCGGTCGTACTGGAGGGAAAGCTCCTCGTCGAGCACGTTAAACTTGGTCGTGACCTCCATCATGGCGCAGCGGTAGTAGGACATCAGCTCGCGGTAGGGCGCGGCGTACTGGCGGATCCAGTCGGCGACTTCACTGTTCATGAGCGTGCTGACCAGCAGCGCGCGGGGGTCGTCCTGTTCGTATTGAATGGCCATGGCGATGCTCCTCATGCTGTTTTTTCCTTTATTATAGCGCGCGGCCGGTTCACGGGTGTGGCGGCGGCGTGACAGTTTGCGGAAAATCGGCGAACGGGCAAAAAAGTGTTGCAAAAGCGGCCAAACAGGCGAATGGAACATGCTATAATTCCCCCCGAAGAAGGGAAAGGTCTTTCGGCGCGCGCCGGCGCATAAGACATAAGTCTCAGGCACATACTCAATGTGCGGCGAATAGGGGAGGGAAGAGCGCATGAAGATTACCCTGAATCCGGACGCGGAGGTGGTTCGCATGGTCAAGGAAGGCCTGAAGCGAACCGGCGGCTACTGTCCCTGCCGCCTGGAAAGGACTGAGGACAACAAGTGCATGTGCAAGGAATTCCGCGAGCAGATCGCAGACCCGAATTTCGAGGGCTTCTGCCACTGCATGCTGTATTACAAATCCAACGAGGATCAGAAAGAAGGAGAATAAACCATGGCTGAAATCACTTTGACGAAGGACAACTTCGAGGAACAGGTACTGCGCGCCGACAGGCCCGTGCTGGTCGATTTCTGGGCCACCTGGTGCGGCCCGTGCCGCATGCTCGCCCCCATCGTCGCCGAAATCGCCGAGGAGCGCGACGACGTGACGGTCGGCAAGGTCAACGTGGACGACGAGAGCGAGCTGGCCGCCCGCTACGGCGTGTCCAGCATCCCCACCGTCATCCTCTTTAAGGACGGCAAGGTCAGCGCCACCTCCGTGGGCTATCGTTCCAAGGCACAGCTGCTCGCCGCCCTGGGCCTCTAGCCGGGTCGGCAGTGCCGACAGCCACTTCCTGCCGGTCGGCAGTGCCGACAGCCACTTGCTGCCGCACATCCTGGCGACGACCATTGGCCGCCATAGATTGAAGCGGCCAAGGTCTGCGAATTCCCGGAATTCTCCGGGAATTTCAGCTTGTCAAAAGAGGTTTTGACAAGCTGGTGGGCGGGGAAGCAAGCTCCCCCGCCACTGCCACCCTCACCAGTCTCCGCTAAAAATCAAAGATTTTTCGGGCGCGGAGCCTGCAGGGAAACGATTTTTTCTCTGGAAAATGGGATTTTCCGGCGCAAAAATCGCCCCGTGCCCACCGTACACGCCGCTGGGCACGATTGAAAGTTCGAAAGGGCTGCGGCCCTCTCGAGCTCTCCGGGAGTTTTTCGACAGTCTGGAATTCCCGGAATTCTCCGGGAATTTTTTGTCGGCATTGCCTCCTCGGGCAGTGCCCGGTTCCACCTGCCGCCGGCAGGCTGAGCCTGCATGCACTTGCTTCCGCCGGGGCCACGCGAATCTGTCGGCCATAGGTCGGCAGTGCCGACAGCCACTTGCTGCCGCCGGGGCCACACGAATCTGTCGGCCATAAATCAGAGCCTCCAGATTCTTCGCGGTTTCAAAAACTCGAGGCGGTCGTCCCGCGAGGGTTACGGAGCGGGCAGTGCCGACTGATATTTGCCGTCCGGGCCTGTGCGCTCGTGATTGATGCTCCTTTGCCTGAAAGGGCGAGGGGGCTTTCCTTATGCGCCGCTTGACAGGCTGGGGCGGAATCAGGTATAATATCACGTGTTGCAAATCACGTGTAATTTAAAGGAGGCGGACGCATGGTTCTGGAGACGGAAAGGCTGATACTCCGGGAGATGGTTCCCGAGGACTTCGAGGCGCTCTATCGCGTGCTGGCGGATTCGGACATCATGCGGCACTATCCCTATACCTTTGACGAGGCGCGGGTGAAAAACTGGATCGCCTGCAACCGGGAGCGCTACGAGACGCTGGGCTTCGGCCTGTGGGCGATGGTGCGCAGGGATACCGGCGAGATGATCGGCGACTGCGGGGTGACGATGCAGCGCATTCACGGGGTGATTCGCCCGGAGATCGGGTATCATGTGCGGCCGGACTGTCAGCGCCGGGGCTGCGCGAAGGAGGCGGCGCGCGCCTGCCGGGACTGGGCGTTCGAGCACACGCCCTTCCTGAAGGTATACTCCTACATGAAAAAGGCGAACGTTGCCTCGAGCGCCACGGCCCGCGCGTGCGGAATGCGCTTCGCGGAGGAGTATCCGGACGATGAGGGCGATCTGACCGCAGTGTATGTGATTTCGCGCGCGGAGTGGGAAAAACGGCCCGTCTGACCCCGAAAAGTGCCTTCGCAACCGCCGGTTGACAGATTTCCAGGCCGGATCGCTGGTGCGCAACCGCGAAAAGTCGTATGATCGGCGCATCAGGAGGCGCACAGAGCGCTTCGGCACACAGGAGGTTTTCCTATGATTCTGGCGGACAAAATCGTTTCCCTTCGAAAAAAGGCCGGGTGGTCTCAGGAGGAGCTGGCCGCGCAGCTGAACGTGACGCGGCAGTCGGTGAGCAAGTGGGAGGGCGCGCAGTCGGCGCCCGATCTGGATAAGGTGCTGCAGATGAGCCGCCTGTTCGGCGTGACGACCGACTACCTGCTCAAGGACGAGATGGAGGAGGCGCAGGCCGCGTCCTCGGCGGAGGAGGGCGAAAAGCTGCGCCGGGTGTCGATGGAGGAGGCGTCGGCCTACCTTTCGCTTCGCCGCGCAGCCGCGCCCCGGATGGCGCTGGCGACGTTCCTGTGCGTGATCTCGCCGGTCGCACTGATGGTGCTGGCCGCGATGAGCGAAAGCGCGCGCTTTCACCTGACTGAGGACGCGGCGGCGGGGTTCGGCCTGTGCGTGATGCTGGTGCTGGCGGCGGTGGGCGCGGCGCTGTTTCTGGGCTGCGCGTCCCGCTCGAAGGCGTACGCGTTTCTGGAAAAGGAGCCGTTTGAGACCGAGTACGGCGTGTCCGGCATGGTGCGCGAGCGCATGAAGGCGTTCGAGGGCGCGTATGACCGGCTGAACATGCTGGGCACGGTGCTGTGCATTCTCTCGGCGCTGCCGCTGTTCGCGGCGATCTGCGTGAAGGGGAGCGACCTCGTCTACGTGGGCGCGGTCGGAGCGCTGCTGGTGATTGCGGGCGCGGGCGTCGCGGCCTTCGTCTATGGAGGCACCTGTCACGCGGCGATGGACAAGCTGCTGGAGGAGGGCGAGTACACCCGAGCGCAGAAGTCGAGAAGCGGCCTGCTGGGCGCGGTGAGCGGCGGCTACTGGCTGCTGGTGACGGCGGTGTTCCTGCTGTACACCTTCGGCCCGAGCGGCAACGGCAACCCGCGGTACAGCTGGATCATCTGGGCGGTCGGCGGCGTGCTCTTCGGCGTGGTGATGCTGGTGATGCGCGTGATCGTGCGCGCGCCAAAGGATCGCTGAGACATTTTGAGGGAGGAAAAACGGATGAATTATCGTGTGATAGACCTGCAAAACGACCCGCGCGGGGCGCATTTTGACTATTTCCGCGCGATGGCGAATCCCTATGTGGGCACGACGGTGATGGTGGACGTGACCGGCCTGCTGAAGGGATGCAGGGAGAGCGGACGGCCGTTTTTCCTGAGCTTTCTGTACTGCGCCGGGCGCGCGGCCAACGCGGTGCCCGAGCTGCGCAGGCGGATTGTCGGCGATGAGGTGCGTCAGTATGAGCGCTGCGATACCTCGCACACCGTGCTGCGTCCGGACGGGAGCTACGGCTTCTGCCGGGTGAACTGCATGATGCCCTTTGAGGCATACCTGAAGGAGGCGGCCGAGCGCCACGAGCGCGCCAAACGCGAGCCGGAGGGCTATGCCGAGGACGAAACCGACCTGCTGTTCGTCTCCTGCCTGCCCTGGGTTCGGTATGTGTCGCTCGAGCTGCCCACGCCCGTGCCCGCGGACAGCAACCCGCGCATCACCTGGGGAAAATACGCGCAGGAGGGCGAACGGGTCACCATGCCCGTGTCGCTGCTTGCTAACCACGCGCTGGTGGTCGGCCGGGCCAACGGCCAACTGCTAGCGCCGGCCAAGCGCATCCTTCGGCCATAAATCAAAGCCTCAGGATGCTTCGTGGTCTGAAAACTCGGGGTTACTGCCCCACAACCTGCTGCCGGGCAGGCAGGGCCTGCACCTACTTGCTGCCGGTCGGCCGGGCCGACACCCACTTGCTGCCGCCGGACAGTACACGAAATTGGGGACCATAGATTAGAGTCCCCAATTTCTCCGTTTTTTCGGAATTCTCCGTGGATTAACGGTTCGCATTGCCGCCGGGCAGGCAGTGCCGACAGCCACTTGCTGCCGGTCGGCCGGGCCGACACCCACTTGCTGCCGCCAGACAGTACACGAAATTGGGGACCATAGATTAGAGTCCCCAATTTCTCCGTTTTTTCAGAATTCTCCGCGGATTGACGGTCGGCAGTGCAAATGCACAGCGTGGGCACGGGGCGTTTTTTGCGCCGGAAAGACCATCTTTCGGAGGGAAAAGCGTTTCCCCGCAGGCTCCGCGCCCGAAAAACCTTCGATTTTTTAGCGGCGCCTGGCGATGGAGCGTGCGTCCCCGTCCGTTGGCCTGTCAAAACCTTTTTGACAAGCTGAAAAGGCAGTTCGATCGGGCTGTCCTTCATTATAATAATATTCTCGATCCGGACGGGTGAAAAGCGTCAGGCGTCTTTTTTCTTCATGACCTGTATCAGCTGCCTCAGCACGTCCTTCTGTTCGCGGGACAGCGTGCTCCAGGCGGCGAACATTTCCTGCTGCTCGGCGGTCAGCTCAACCAGCGTGCCCTCGGCGAAGAACTGGGACAGCGTGATGCCCAGCCCGGCGCAGATGCACTCGAGCGTCGCGACGGAGGGGGTGGTGCTTCGGTTGAAGATGTTCGCGACGGTGGACTGGGACAGTCCGGATTCGATGGCCAGGCGGTACTCGCTCCAGTGTCGTTCGTCCATCAGTTCCACCAGTCGAGCCCTCGTATCCATGCAGTTCCCTCCATATCCCTTCCATTCTCCTATTGTAGGGCGCGGCCTGAAAAGAAAAAAGAGGGAGCGTGTGTTGACAGAACCACTCAACTGAGTTATAATTAATTACGCAACAGAGCTATAATGCCACAATAAGGAGGGAGAGAATCATGGAGGAGCATAGCTGTACGATCTGCGGCGCGTTAATGGAAGGTCCCGATCCTTATGTGCTGTATCATTCGGAGAAGACGGACGAGGAGTCCTATGCCTGTCCGAAGTGCGCGCGTCTGCTGCGCAGGCTGATGGAGGAGGACGACGTCGCGGCCCTGAAGTGCGCGCTGGACTACTTTGCGCGGTATGCAGATCAGATTAAAAGCATTCCAGACAAGGATCTGCTGGCCGTGCTGATGGAGATCTTCGAGGACGCCGTCAAGCTGGTGAAGCAGAAGGATCAGGCGGCCGAATAAGAAGCGATAGAAGAAATGTCCCCGGAGCAAAAGTATGCTCCCCCTGTGCGAGACGGTAAAATAAAACGCCGTCAGGCAAGGCGGGAGCATTGTTTTCAGCCGGTTTGCCGACTGCGGAAGGCTACGGCAGCAGCGCGTTGAGCACAAGCGCGAGGGCGATCGTTGAAAACGTGCCCCACAGCAGCTCCTTCAGGGTGTGGCGCTTCAGCTTCAGCGAGCTCCAGTAGACCGGAATCAGAATCAGGTATCCCAGCGCAAACCACGGACTGAGCCGCAGCGCCAGTATGGAGAGGGGGCCGACGGTTCCCGCCGCGTGCCCGCTGCTCTTAATTCCCAGGTATTTTGTGAAAATCGCCGTCTGCAGGCCACTGCACAGATAGCAGAGATAAACCATGTATTCCGTGTGATTGCCATGACCGATTGCGCAGCAGCACAGCCCCGCGAGGTAGCCGACAAGCGAAAAGATGACCGCCAGGCGGCGCTGCCCGGCCCGCCCCTGCGCCTTCAGCGCCGGCACGCAGAGCTGAAACGGATACGCCAGCACGGGCAGTATGGTCAGAAACAGGACGGCCCACCCGGCGTGACCCGCCGGGAAACGATTCCAGAGCAGCAGAATCATCCACAGCGCCATGATCGGCGGCGTGGTGACGACTCGAATGGCCTTGGCGGCTTTTTCACTCATGTCGGTTCAGTTCCTTTCCGGCAGGCGCGACTGCGCTTTGCCTCTCTCTGCATTATAAGGGAGAGGCGTTTGCGAGGCAAGCCCCGCTTGTTGGGCAATTTCCGTAAACTGCTCAAAAATCAGTAGAAAACTGAAAACTGTCGCCCTCAACCGCCCGGCTCAGGGCTTTACGCCTCTTCCGCGCCGCGCAGATACATGCTGTCCAGCAGGCGCGTGCCCGCGGCGGTGCGGAACACGCGTTCTCGGAAGCTCCTGATCGCTGACGGCGTGCATCCGCCCTCGTCCGCGTTGACCAGGAAATCCGCCTCCAGCAGGATCTGGTGATCGAAGCCGTCGACGTTCGTATAAGTGTGATGGTGCGAAACCAGCCACGAAATGCGCTCTATATCGGCTGAGCTGACGGGCAGGCCGTCGAAAAACGCGCCAACCAGCGGCGGGCTTTCCAGCTCCTGGTTTCTTCCGCTGGCGCTGCCATACTTTTCCCGGCAAAGCGGGCAGGCAATGTCGTGCACGACCGCCGCCAACTCAAGCACCTCCTGCGTATGTGCGTCCAGCCCTTCCTGCGCTCCGATGGTCCTTGCGAACGCCCAGACCTTCAGGAAGTGGTTGATATCGTGCAGATTCCCTTTGTAAAAGTCAATCATTTTCTGGATTGCGGATGTGACGATCATATGTTTTCCTCCTTCAGCCATCCCGTTCGGCGGGTTCGCCCTATCGGGGTATAATACAATGATACCACATCCAAACGGGAGAAACAATCACAAAATCAATGAGCGCAATCGGGCCGGGCGGCAGCGCGGTAAACAGCCTATTGACAGGCGGGGCGGATTGAAGTATAATAATCATTACGCACCGATTGATGCGTAATGATTGATGCACTTCTAGGCAGAGAGGAAACGGCGATGGTCATCAGGCAGCTGGAAAAGGCGGCGTACGCGGGCAGGAGGTTCACCGCGCGGTATCAGACGAACGGGTATTACGACGTGTGTGCGTCCGAATCCGGCTTTCAGCTGCGCTATGCGCGATTCGACGCGCCGGTTGAAAAGTCCTTTGACGACGCGATGTTCGGCGAATGGCTGGAGAAGCCGGTCGCGTTCGGCGCGTTCGAGGGCGGCGAGCTGCTCGGGTTCGTCGAGGGCTCGCCCGAAACCTGGAACAACCGGTTCAGGATCAGCAATATCTGCGTGTTTGACCCGGCCAGGCGGCAGGGCAGCGTCGGCACGGCGCTGATGCAGGCCATCGAGCGGGCGGCGGAGGCCTCCGGGGCGCGGATGATCGTGCTGGAAACGCAGACCTGCAACGAAAACGCGATCGCGTTTTACCGCAGGAATGGCTTTGCGCTCATCGGCCTTGACCTGTACGCTTACTCCAACACAGATCCGGAGCGGCGCGAGGTGCGGCTCGAAATGGGCAAAAAGCTGAAGTAAGGGCACCCCTTCAGGCTTCGGGAAAGGAAGACTTTGAGATGAGGAAAGCGCGCAGGCTGCTTCGCCCGGTTCCGCTGCTCGCCGCGGGGCTTGTGCTCGGCATGGCGGCGCGGCTGTTCGATTTTTACTGCCAGATGCTCGGCGAGGTCTTCTCGCAGGCGGCGGTCTGGATCCTGCTGGGCACGCTGATCGCCATTTACAGCCCCACGAAGAGGGCCGCGATGCGCAATATCCTGCCGTTTTGCCTGGGCATGCTGCTCACCTATTACGCGACGGCCATGCTCACGCATGGGGTGTACAACTGGTCGTTTATCCTTGGCTGGACGGCGTTCGCCTTCCTGTCGCCGGTCATGGCGTATTTTGCGTGGATAGCGAAGGGGCGCGGCGCGCCTGCGAAGCTCATCGGCGCGGGGATTGCGCTCGTTTCGATCCTGTCCAGCATCGTGCTCTTTGACCGGCTGAGGATATACGACCTTGCGATCGACGGCCTGCTGATCTACTTCCTCTTTTTCAGGAGGGTTGAGCGGCGCGGCGACTAATACGGCAATTCAGGAGGCGGTTATGGACATTTGGGAAAGGCTTTATCAGGCGGCTCAAAGGGAGTATCACCCGGAGGAGGTGTCGCCCTTTGTTATGCGAACCATGTCGTGTGCGCGCTGGAGAGCGAGGATGGAAGCATCTATACGGGGTCTTGCATCGAGGCCTGCAGCGGCGTGATGAACCTGTGTGCGGAGCGCGTGGCGGCGCTGAACATGTACATAAGCAGCGGCCAGACGAAGATCAGGCGCCTGATCGCCTTCCGGGACAGGGCGCCGTATGGCGGCGGAAGCGGTATGCCCTGCGGCGCGTGTCGCGAGTTTCTGTATCAGCTGAACGAGCGGAACGAAGACATGGAGATCATGGTGGACTATGAAACCCGGCAGACCGTGACGCTTCGGGAGCTGACTCCGGGCTGGTGGGGCAAGGAGCGCTATCAGAAGCAGCGGGAAGCGGCGGAACGGGAGGAACAGGCATGAACGCGATCGGAGACTTTCTGCGCTCGGCGGCGCCCTGGGCGGCGGCGATACGGGCCTGGGCCTTTCGCTGGGCATGCTGATCGGCCTGGCGATCGGGACGGGCCTTCCGAAAAGGGCGAAGGACGAAGAGCGGGGATGAGGGGCAATGGATACGCTGAAGCGGGTTACGGAGGCGTTTGCGGCGCGGAGCAGGGAGATTCTGGGCGGCCGGTTGGTGGGCGTTTACCTGCACGGCTCGGCGGCGATGGGCTGCTTTAACGAGCAAAAGAGCGATATCGACCTGCTGACCGTGGTAAAGGACGCGGTTCCCGAGGAGGTCAGGCTGCGCTATATGGAGATGGTTGTGGAACTGAACGCCCTTGCGCCCCCGAAGGGAATTGAATTCAGCATGCTCAGAAGGGCCGTGTGCAGGCCGTTTGTCTACCCGACGCCGTTCGAGGCACACTTTTCGGTCATGCATCTGCCGCGGTACAGGCAAGATCCGCGCGGCTACGTTTCGAAGATGCAGGGTACGGACAGGGACCTGGCGGCGCACGTCATGATACTCAACCACAGGGGGATCTGCCTCTGGGGCGAGGAAATCCATGACGTGTTTGGCGAAGTGGACGGGCAGGCCTACCTGGACAGCATCTGGCGCGATGTGGAGCGCGCCGAGGAGGACATCCTTGAATCGCCCGTGTACACGGCGCTCAATCTGTGCAGGGTTCTGGCGTACAAAAAGGAGCGGCTGATCCAGTCGAAGCGGGAGGGCGGCGAGTGGGGGCTTGCGCACCTGCCGGAACGGTATGGCGGGTTGATACGGCGCGCTCTCGACGACTACTCCTCCGGCAGAGAAATGAAGCTGGACGAGACGGAGGCGGACGAATACGCGAGGTACATGCTGCGCGCCATACAGGCCTGCTGAACCGGCACAGAGGTCGCGATGAAATACACGGGAAGCCGGATTCCTTTGACATTCCGCTATGTGCGCGGCCCGCTCGAGCCCCCTGGGGCAGGCGGGCCGTCCGCTTTTACGTCCCGGAGCATCCTCAAGGCGAGGCGGCTTGACAAGGTGAATTTCTGCCGGGCGGCGCGCGAACGGGCCGAAAATTCCCTGATTTTTCTCTGAATGCACCCTGTTTCCCGAGCTACCGCGCGGTTCATTCTTTAGACACTTGCGTAAACGGGCGGCATGTGGTATGATAAGGATACGAGTCCCTCGCGGCCAGGGATATATCTGAAAAAATCCCAGAGACTCCATCTCGGCGCCTTTTCCGCTGTTTCTGCGTCGGAAAACCTCGATTTAGCTCTGCTGAAGCCTGGGCTTTCCTTCCTGAACTGGCGAAAAATAACGCTTGAGCTGCTGCCTCTTCCCTTTTCAGACACGCCCCGGTGCGGAGCAGAGGACCGGAAAGGAGCGACACCATGAAGAAATTTCTCTCGATTCTACTGACGCTTTGCCTGCTGCTGGCCCCGATGGGCGCGCTGGCTGAGAGCGGCGCGACGCAGCTGACCATCGACATGATCGAGCTGACCATCGGCGACAACGACCCGATCGAGCTGGATCTGAGCCTGCTGCTGACGCTGCTGAACGGTGATGCGGGCCAGTCCCTCTCCCTGGCCGTGAACGACGCGGAGGGCAACCCCATCCTTGCGGGCGGCCTCTCCGTCGCGGAGGACGGCCTGACCGGCGTGATCAACGGCATGAGCAACGCCTATCGCATCTCCCCCGAGGCGCTCCAGGAAGCGCTCGCCTCCCTCGAGGAGGAGCTGGGCATGCCGGTCGAGGACGCGCTCAACCAGGCGACCGCCTCCGGCCAGGCGCTGATCGACGCGCTGACTCCCTCCCTGGAGAACCTTTCCCAGGTAATCAGCGAGGTGATTTCTGAGGCGGAGGTCACCCAGGGCCCGGTCGAAAAGGTCTCGGTGCTGGACAAGGAGTATGAGCTCCAGCGCGCCGATATGACCCTGACCACCGAGCAGTTCAGCCGCATCACCGCCGCCTTCCAGCAGATGCTGACCGACCTGCAGGCCGCCGCGCCCGATCAGGCGGACATGGACGTGGACGTTTCCGACCTCGAGGGTCTGGAAACCAGCCTGGACGCGTGCATGTGGGCCAACGATGACCTGTCCGTCGCCCGCGGCGAGTTCGACCTGAACCTGACCAAAGACGGCGAGACGATCACCCTGCCCCTGGTGCTCGAGCTGGTGGACAATCCTGAGGACGGCACGAACGCCGAGCTGAGCCTGGCTCAGACCACCGACGACGGCGAGGCGGTCTATGCCTCCCTCAGCTACAGCTCCGTCGAGGTGGACGGCGCTTCCTCCACGGCCGTGATGCTCAGCGCCTACTCCCTTGACAACCAGGAGAACGAGGATCAGCTCTTCGTCAGCCTGCACGCCGATACCACCGCCGAGGGCGAAACCAGCTACATGCTCACCTTCAACGGCGGCGACAACGACGACCAGTTCGAGTCCGGCGTGTACTACAGCTTTGCGAACACCGAGGATGAGTACGGCAAGAATCACGACGCATACATGAACCTCTGGCTGACCACCATCGAGGACGGCGCCACCACCGCCAAGTACGAGATCGACTTCATGCTCAACCTGGCGAACAGAGCGTACGAAACCGACGGCACGCTTGCCCTCTCACTCCCCGTCGTCGATCTCGATCAGATGACCGACGAACAGGCCGAACAGGCCCAGAACGAGATTTCCGCCGTGTTGCAGAACGCCATGCTCGCCCTCATGAACGACACCGGCGTGCAGCAGCTCATTTCCCTGTTCACCGCGCCCGCCGAAACGGACGCGTAATCGATTAAGATGTGATGGAGGCTGCCTTTCTCAGAAAGGCAGCCTCCATCATGTTTTCCTTGCTATTTGCCCCAGTTCCAGCTTTCGATGCTGTGAGCGGCGCGGAAGTCGCTGACCTGAGTCTGAGCCGCGTCGAGGATCTTGCGCATGCCGGAGGACTCGAGGTCGGCGAAGAGCTTGTCGTAGGCATCTTCCCATTTTTCGCCGTAGCTGCCGGCGAGGATGGCGTTGAGATTGCCTTCGAGGATGCTCTTGCAGCCGGTCATTTCGTCGGCCACGTCGGTGTTGTCGAAGCGGAACTGCAGGAAGGGCGAATTGTAAGCCTCGGCCTCCCACTGCTTGCAGTAGTCATACTCAAAGATGCTGATGTTTTCCTCCTGGATGGAGTTGAGGCAGGTGCCCCAAACCCACTTATCCATACCGTAGCGCTTGGCGCCCGTTTCAGAGTCGACCAGCTGATGCAGGGTGCCGTCGTCGTTCAGGGTATAGTGGACGCCCTCGATGCCGTAGACCCACATGCGATACACGTCCTTGTTGGCGTACATCTGCTCGAGCACCTGGATGGCGCGCTCAGGGTTCCTGGAGGTATAGGGGATGCCTACGGAGGTAGCGTTGCCCAGGCAGGTGGTCCACTCGTCGCGGGCCTCAAAGATGGTCACGTCCATATTGAACTGGGCGGACTTCATTTCCTGCCAGATGTCCTTGGTTACGACCCACTGCATGACCCACATCGCGAAGTCGTTGGCGGTCAGCTCGGTGTCCCAGGCGGTGTTGTAGCTGCCGGTCATGATGTCGGCGGGCACGTAGCCGGCCTGGTACCACTCGGAGGCGTACTTCGCGAACTGCCTGTAGTAGCCGTCGTCGAAGGCGTTGTGCACGGTGAAGGTGTCGTCGTTCCAGGTCACATAGCCCATCTCGGCCATGTCGTTCTTCGCGAAGCCGGCCATGGGGATCAGGTAATTGCACAGGGTAGTCGGGCTCACGCCGGCGTAGAGCTGATTTTGTTCCTTGCAGGTGGCCAGGAACTCGGTCAGCAGGTCGAGCACGGCGGCCTGCGTCTCGAGCGAGGCGTCGTGGTAGTAGGCGTACAGCGCGGTCTGCAGCTCCTCGGCCCAGCCCTCGCGCTGCAGCGCCACCAGCTGCGTCGGGATCGCGATGCCCCGGCGGCCGTCCACCAGCCCCTGATACGAGGGGACGGCGTACAGCTCGCCGTCGTCCAGGCGGTGGTTTTCGATGGTCTTCTCGCCCAGAGACTCGATGATACCCTTGCCGTACTCGTTGAGCAGGTCATTAAGCGGCAGCACAGTGCCGTCCTTGGCCAGCTGGCCGATGTCGAAGTACCAGCCCAGCCAGGCCATGTCGATCGCCTCGTCCGAGGCCAGCGCCATCTTGAATTCGCTCGCGTAGTCCGCGGGGATGTAGAAGTTCACCTTGGTGTTGGGCACGTTTTCGGCCAGCAGCTTGTTCCACTCTTCCCACACCAGGTCTGCGTCCACCTGGTCGCGCTTGCCGAGCATCCAGACGTTCAGCTCCACCGTGTCGTCGGCCAGAGCGCAGGGCACGCACAGCGCGCTTACCAGCAGCGCCAGCGCCAGCAGGATCGTCAGGGTCTTCTTCATGTGTTAGATTCCTCCTTAAATTTTCTATTTCAGCCGTCTCGCGGACGGAATGAAATCTATCCCTTGACCGAGCCGATGACCAGGCCGCGGGCAAAGTACTTCTGGAAAAACGGGAAAATGAAGATCATCGGCCCGGCCGCCACCACGCACATCGCGTAGCGGAGCGTTTCGATCGGCGCCTCGCTCAGCGCGTCCGTCGTGCCGTTGATGCCGCTTTCGGCCAGCTCCTTCAGGTTCTCGGCCTCGGTCAGGATCAGCTGCAGCATGTATTGAAGCGTGAACAGCGAGGACTTGCGAATGTACACCAGCGAGGTGTAGTAGTCGTTCCACTTGCCAATCAGCGTCATGAACCCAATCGTGGCGAACACCGGCGTGGAGATCGGCATGACAATGCGGAAGAACGTGCGCAGCTCGCTCGCGCCGTCCAGCTTGGCCGCCTCGAACAGCGACTCGGGCAGGTTCCTGAAAAACGTGCGGTACACCAGGATATTCCATGCGCCGCCGGTGATGCCGGGCAGGATGTAAATCCAGAAGCTGTTGCGCAGGTGATACGCCCTGGTGTAGACGATGTAGGTCGGGATCGAGCCGCCCCCGAAGAGCATCGTGAAGAAGATGAACCAGGTGACGGCCTTCTTGTAGTAAAAGCTGCTGCGCGAGATGGCGTAGCCCACCATGCCGCCCACGATCATGCTGCCGATTGTGCCCAGGAAGGACTGGGCGAAGGTCACGGCGTAGGCGTTGATGAGTGTATCCGGCCGGTTCAGGATCAGCTTATACGCCAGGCTTGAAAACTGCCTCGGAATCAGGCCGAAGCCGCCCGACAGCACTGCCTTCTCCTCGGTCAGCGACACAGAAATCACCAGCAGCATCGGCAGCACGAACGTCAGACTGACCAGCACGAAGAAGAGGTTTAGCAGCACCTGCGCGCCCTTTTTCTCTTTCATCAGGTTTTCCTCCTTAAAACATGGCGTTTTCCGGAGAAATCCGGCGCACAACCGCGTTGCAGGCTACGATCAGTATCAAGCCGATCACCGACTGAATCAGTGTGACCGATGTGCCGCGCAGGTAGTCGCCGTCGAATAGCGCCCGCGTGACGAAGGTGGTCACCACGTCGGTGGTCGAGTACAGTACGCCCTGGTTGCGCGGAATCAGGTAGAACAGGTCGAAGCTGCCGCCCAGTATGCTGTGGATGCCCAGGATCAGCTGGATGCAGAAGATCGACATCACCAGCGGCACCGAGATGTAGCGCGTTTTTTGCAGGTGACTCGCGCCGTCGATTGTCGCCGCCTCGAACAGCTCCGGGTCGATGCCCACCAGCGCCGCGTAGTACAGCATCGAGCCCATGCCCACACCCTTCCACACGTTCACGATCGTCAGGATGGGCGGCCAGGCTGCGGGAATCGTGTACACGTTTACGTTCGCGTATCCCAGCCGGTTCAGCAGGCTGGTCAGTACGCCGAAGCGCGGACTGAGCAGCGCGTAGGTGATGAAGCCCACCACCACCATCGACATGAAGTTCGGAAAGCACATCACTGTCTGATATGCCTTCAGCGACTTCGTGCTGCGCAGGTCGAACAACAGAAGCGCGATGATGATGTTCACAATCGGCCCGATAAACAGGAACCACAGTCCGTACAGCAGTGAGTTGCGCACTACGCGCCCCAGCTCAGCCGACTTAAAAATCCACGTGAAGTTCTTGAACCCGCACCACTGGCTTCCCCAGATGCCCTTGGCCAGCTTATAGTCCTTGAACGGCATGGCCACGCCGAACACCAGCGGCACATAGTGGAACAGCAGAAACGCGATGATCGCCGGCAGGCACAGCGCCAGCAGCTGCAGGTTCGCCCCGCTGCGCCAGGCTGCGTGTCTGCGCGCCTTTTTTACACTCTCCATATTCTCTCCCCCTTGCGTTCACATCTTAACAAATACTACGTCACTTTTCAACCCACAATCCCGACATCCTTTGGACAAAAAACCGCCAGTCGGCAGTGCCGACGGCCACATGCTGCCGCCGGTTCTGTCGACGAATCCGGGAAGCATAAATTGGACTTCCCGGATTCTGCGGTTTTCCGGGAACTCCCGGAAAACTCATGTCGGCGTTGCCGGTCGGCAGTGCCGACAGCCACTTGCTGCCGCCGGTTCTATCGACGACCTCAGGGGCCATAGATTGAAGCCCCTGAGG
>CAKUFI010000039.1 GCA_934647305.1 uncultured Clostridia bacterium
CGCGACCTTTTGGTTCGTAGCCAAACACTCTATCCGGCTGAGCTACGGGCACATGCAGTTCCTTTCCGAACGTGCTTATATATTATACCGCGCACGGAAGAATTCGTCAAGGGGCGAGCGGCGAGTTGAACTGTAAAGTTTTGCGGATGCGGCGTACAATTCCGACTTAGAAATGAAATGGTTGACAGAATACAGGTCATGTGATATGATAAAGTTAAGAAATGAGATGAAACTTGTTGCGCAAATCGCGCGCTGCGTGCCTCGGGACGGCGATTTTCCGTCTCCACGGGATAAATATGGCGCTGTGCGCGCAAACCGTCGATTAAACGCGAAAAAAATTTAGAAAAATTTGCAACCCCGCCTTTCCCCGCGGCGTCTAATCAATAGATAAATAAACAAGGAGGGATTCAAGTGACCCAGACGAACGCAGGAAACCTGATCAGAACCGCTTTACTGTGCCTGCTGCTTCTGCTGTGCGCGGGCGGCGCGCTGGCCGAGTCGGACGGCAATCTCGACCTGTTCGACGACGCGTACATGAAGGCGCACGGCCTGGTGGACGCAAACGGCGCGCGCCTGTACATTCAGGACATGGACTGGGACGGCGACACCTGCTACGCCTACCTGACCGACATGGGCGTATACACCTACACGCCCGGCGGCGAGCCGGAGAAGCTGTGCACGCTCCCTCCCGCCCCCGAAAACTTCTACGCGCGGGTGGATGGCCTGACCGACGAGGATCTGGAGCTGCTGCACAACACCGTGACCTACATCTCGGTCTGGGACGGCACGCTGTACGGCTACAACGTCTACTCGGGCCGCTGGGGCGCGATCGACGGCGAGGGAATCCACTGGCAGGACAGCCGGCTGAACTTCTCCTGCCTGTTTCACGAGGATTCCTTCTTCCCCGACCGCATCGCCAACAGCTTTATGACTGACGATGCGCTGTACGTGCTGGCCGACTCGCCGAACGAGCAGGGCGAGTACGTCTACGCGGTGTTCGCCTTCGGCCTTGAGGACGGCACGAGCGAGCGCTACGACTGCGACGGCCTGCTGGGCGGCGCCTGCCGAGGGGAGAAGGGTGAGCTGTTGCTGCTCACTCGTTTCTCCGAGTCAGAATATGGTACGCTGGGCTTTAATATGGACAGCGGCGAGTCTTTCCCCATGGGTGCATACTTCGGGTTCCAGGTACAGGAGGATCTCGTGGGCGGACTTGCATATGACATATCGACCGACACGATCTATGTGGCGGCAAACGATTTGATTTATGCCAGTGAGAGCTCGGCAGAATATGAGCCGTTTGCACTGGTGGATACCAGCCTGATTATGCCGGAGACCCATGCCTGGGCGCTGTCCGGCGGGCGTTACGCCGTACGCGGCGACGAGTTGTGCATTCGCGGGAAAAACAGCGAGGAGATCAGAGAGCTCACGATTGCGGGCGGTCTCTTTTATCCTTCTGCGCGTGATTTGTATAAGGGTGCGCACTCAGATGTAAGGTTGAATGAAACGGACGATCTGGATCAGCAGACAATCATTGATTATTTGCTTACGGGTGACGAGACCATCGACGTCTACTCGATGCCGCTCAACTACGCCTTCAACCTGATCAAGGAAAAGGGACTGGCCGTGTCGATGTCCGGCAGCGAGGCGATCGAGGCCGACGCTGCGCGCATGGACGAGCAGGTGCAGTCCGCGCTGCGGGATGCGCAGGGCAACATCGTGGCCTACCCGGCGGGCGACCGCGTGGAGCTCGCGAACTACGGCATACACGAGGGCTACTGGCGCATGGCCTTCGGCGACCGGCCGCTGCCCACCACCTTCGAGGAGGTGCTCGACGCGTGGATCGAGTGGGAGGAAAACGACCTGATCGAGGAATACCCGATGCTGGGGTTCGAGATCTCCGAGGGCTTCAGCTATGAAAACTGGGTCAGGCGGTTCATCACGATCTATATCCGCCAACACGACGCGGACGGCGAACCTAACCTGGGCGCGCCCGAGCTGCGGACGGTGCTCGAGAAGCTGGCCAGGCTCGCCGAGGTGCGCCAGCAGCACGGGCGGGGGATCAGCGGCGAGTCGGATGGCGACCGCGCCCTCTCCAGCGAGACCGGCGACACCGCCTTCATCTTTAACCCCTCCTCGCAGGTCGCGATGGAGGGCGACGACCACTGGGTGACCATGGGGAATGTCTACGATCAGTATCCCGGCGACGTCACCTGGCTGCCGCTGACCTTCGAGAAGGACGCGAAGCAGTATACCGACGCGTCGATGTACGTCTACTTCATCAACCCGCACTCCTGGCACAAGGAGGAGGCGCTCCAGTTCATCGAGTGCATGACCAATCCCCGCGCCATACCGCGCTTGTACTACGCCGTGCACCCCGACATGAACGAGCCGCTCGAAAACGAGGACTACGAGGAGGTCAAGGCCTGGTACGAGCGCCAGTGCGAGGAGTACCGCGCGGGCATCAAGACCGCCAAGGAGCAGGACAAGGATACCTCGGAGCTTGAACGGCAGCTGAGCAACTACGAAAACTGGCTTGCCAGCGACGAGGGCCGCTGGGAGATCTCCCAGAAGACCATCGACGCCTACCGCCAGATGGTCGCCGAAAAGCCGCTCAACCTGCACATGACCTCGCCCTACCTCTACGCCATGACCATCGGCGAGAGCAGCTTCGTCAACACCCTCTGCGGGCAGTACGCGCAGGGCGGAATGCCCCTCGACCTGTTCCTCCAGAAGCTCTCCTCCCGCCTGAACATGATTACCCTCGAGGATTCCGGTTCCGCCGGCGCGGGCTGACCGGGCTGGGAGACGTTGGGGAGGCCACCTTTCTGACCGGGCAGTGCCCGGCCCCACCTGCTGCCGGTCGGCAGTGCCGACAGCCACTTGCTGCCGCCGGTTCCGGCGACGAATTCGGGAACCATAGATTGGAGTTCCCGAATTCTACGAATCCGCGTTGCGGATTGCGGGTCGGCATTGCCGACTTCCACTTGTGCCCCTACCCGGAAAGCACTCTGATCTACGTAATATACTTTGAGGGACAAACGAATCTCCCCGAATCCAGCGCGGTTTGGGGAGTGAGGGGACGATTGACAGGCCGCCACCGGGCAGTGCCCGGCCCCACCTGCTGCCGGTCGGCAGTGCCGACTCTGCCGTTGCGCCTCCCCAAACCACATCCGGAAAGCACTTTGATCCGCACAGCAAGGCAGAAAAAGACACGCAGTTCCCCGAGGAATCCGCCGATTGATCAACGACCGGCAGCGCCGTGCGGGAAATCAGTTTTTCATTCCGCACATCCTGTACAGCGCGTCGATTCGCGCCTTCGACGGCGTCTCTGCTGTAAAGACGCTCTGTCCCAGAGCCGCGTTTTTTCCTTCTCCCAGCCGGTGATACGGCATGAATTCCGTCCTGGCGGGAGGATACTGGTTCAGGAAGGCGCAGATTTTTTCCATCTCGTCCCCTGTATCGTTTGCGCCCGGGATGACCGGCACGCGAACGATGACCTTCTGCGCGCAGGTCTGCAGGAGCCTGCGGTAATTGCTCAGGATCAGATCATTCCCCACCCCCGTCAGGGCCAGGTGACGTTCGGGCGTCAGGGCTTTGAGATCATACAGGAAATGATCTGTCAGCGGCAGAATTCTCTCAAAGGACGTCCAGGGCACGTTCCCCGCCGTATCAACCGCCGTATCGACGCCATTTTCATGAAGCATGGCAAGAAGCGCCTCCAGCGCGTCGATCTGCAGCATGCATTCGCCGCCGGACACGGTCACGCCGCCGCCGGACTTCTGATAGTAATCCCTGTCCTTCAGGGCAATCTGCACCAGCTCTGAGGTTTCCGCCTGCCGGCCGCAAAGCGAACGCGCGTTATTCGGGCAGGCCTCCACGCACGCGCCGCACAGAACGCAGATCGAGCGGTCGGTAACGCCCTCCGGGGAAATCGCGCGCGCCGGACAGACCTGTGCGCAGGCGCCGCAATGCGTGCACCTGTTCCCGAAAACCATCAGACGCGTCTTCGCTTCCCATGATTCCGGGTTGTGACACCACTCGCAGCGCAGATTGCAGCCCTGGAAGAAGATGATCGTGCGAATCCCGGGGCCATCCACGAAGGAACCTCGCTGAATGTCAAATATTCTCGTCTTCATATGCGCTCCTTACTGCTTTTCAGGCTCGTCATCGGATGGAAAACTCACGCCTGTGAGGCTTGCCGCCTGCCCCGGCGCGGTCTTTTCAATGTCCGTCAGGTTCTCGCGATACCGCTTGGGAGAGTATCCCGTCATCCGCTTGACAAAACGGTTGAACGTCGATTTGTTTTCAAAGCCGGCAATTTCCATGATCTGATCCAGAGAGTATTCGGGACAGTTCAGCAGCCGGACGATCGCCTTCATCTTCTGACGCGCGATGTAGTTCGACAGGTTTATTCCCATGTGCTGCAGAAACAGGCGGGACAGATAGGAGGGATTATAGCCGGCCGCCTTTGCGAGCGTTTCAAGAGAGACGTCTCCCGAAAGATTGCGGTCGATATACTCCATCACGGAGGTCAGTATGGCCTTTGAAGTGACCGGAGCGGTTTTCGGCGTGATGATGTGCACATAGGGCGAGTCGGCGATCTCTCCATTGTAGCCCTTGATGCGCGCGCAGTGAGCGCAGAATTCCTCCGCGTTTTTTGCGGAATGCGAAAGCAGGCAAACGGCGACCTGATTTGAAAGCCGGGAGTAATGCTCCACGACGCTGCTGAGCATATCCTGAAGCGCGTTGATTTCCAGATCCTCGTTGAGCTGAAGAACGCCCCAGAAACGATCCTGCTCCATGACGAAGCAGGTGAATCCTGCGGCGTTGCTGAGATAACGCTCGGACAGGCAGATCAGCTGCCCGTAGGCGGCCTTGAAATCGGGGTTTTTCGGCGAAAGGATGCAAAACAGGTTGACGGGCTCCGTCGGACTGGGGCAGCTCAGCGCCGTCAGCGCTTCGGCGTAGCGGCGAGGATCGTGAGCGTACCTTCCGGCGATGAGGTTTTTCATGGCTTCCTGCTTCAAAAAGCTCACGCACTGGCGATCAGCCGCACTCTGCTGCGAAATCAGCTGCTTCATATCGTCCATCTGCGTTTCCAGCTCCTGAACGACGCGCAGAAATTCGCCGATGAGCATCTCGTCGCTCTCCGATTTCAGCACATAGCCGCTCACGTCCTCGTGCAGCGCCGAGCGGACATAGGTGAAGCTGTCATAGGCGGTCAGCATGATCGTCCTGCAGTCGGGCCAGCGCTGCCGCACGATGTGCGCCAGCTGCAGTCCGTCCATGCCGGGCATCTGGATGTCCGTGATCAGAATGTCAATCCGGCGGCGGCGCATGGTTGCCAGGGCCGCAAGCGCCGATCCCGCGCGGAAGATCTCCAGATCGCAGGCCGTCTGATCCTCGAGCAGAGAGGCGACGGCCTGCAGCACATACGGCTCGTCGTCGACGATCAGCACCTGATAGATGTGCTTTTCATTCATGCTGTGAACCTCCAAAGCGGGGAATGTTCAGCTCCACGCACAGCCCGCCCAGACTGCTTCGGGAGAGCGACAGGCGGGCGTTCTGCCCGTAAAACAGACTGAGCCGGCGGTGGATGCTGTGCAGCGCCGTCACGTTGCCGTCCGCGTCCGAATCCGAAACCCTCGCGCGCAGCTCGGACAGCTTTTCGTCGCTCAGGTTCGTTCCGCTGTCCTCTATGCGGATCGTCAGGCAGTCCGGACTCGTCAGGAAGGCCGTGCGGACAAGCAGGCAGCCCTCCGAGCGCTGGGCATAGGACACGGCGTTTTCGTAAATGGGCTGGAGAATCAGCCGGGGCACGATCATTTCCGCCCATTCTTCAGGGAGCTCCTCCTGCTCGGCTCTGAGCTTCAAGCCAAAGCGCATGGCCTGAATCGCCAGATAGTTTCTGGCGTGGGCGTACTCCTTTTCCAGCGGAAGCTCCATTTCGCCGGTTGAGGACATGTATTTGAAATAATCGCCCAGGTGCTGGCAAAGGACGGAGGCGCTGTCGATATCCTCGTCCGCGATCATGTGGCGGAGCATGTAGAGCGTGTTGTAGAGGAAGTGGGGGTTGATCTGCGCCTGCAGGTGCTTCAGCTCCAGCTTTCTGGCGTAGATTTCATATTTATAGTTGCTGTCGATCAGGCTGTCGATCTGATCCATCATGCTGTTCAGGCCGTCCGTGAGCAGGCGAAACTCCCGGGATGCGGGCTTCCGGTCGATGCGGTATTTCAGGTCGCCCTCCCGCATGACCCGCATGGCGTTCACCATCCTTTTGACGGGAATGCCGATGCTCCTGCGCACGCCGAGAAAGCAGACCGCCGCGATGGGGACGCACAGCAGGATGTAGAAAAAGAGCAGCCTGAGCCGCAGATTCTCTTCGTGAAAAATCTCGTTGGTCATGAGGTATTTGCACAGATCGCCGTTCAATATATCCGAATGCACGGTAATGGTCTCATAGGGCTGCCTGGAAAGCGCGTCCGTGTCGAACGGATCCGTGTTTTTGAGCGCAAAGGCTCCTTTTTTGTGGTTCAGTACGGTCGGCTGATCGCCGTATGGCTCGGAAAAGAGCATGGCCTTCAGATGGTCATCATCCAGATGGGCAATCAGCAGAATCTGCGGATTTTTCGCCGGAACGCTCTGCATCAGATAAAACTCGTTCCGGGCGGCGCTGTAGTTCAGCACGTTTGAAAGCGCGTTCTGGCGATAATCCTCGTATTCCGCGGCCGGACGGCTGCGCAGGCCGCGCCGGGAGGAGACGCTCTGGCCGTAGCGGATGTAGTACACCTCGACCTCCCAGATCAGATCGTGCCGCGTCTTCAGGCTGCTCAGCTTGGTCAGGATGCGCCTCACGGTCAGGTAGTACTTGCTCCGGGTGTAATAGCTGTAGTATCCGAAAAAGTTCATGATGTCGTTGTCGGAGCTGCTGTCGGTGAGCAGGAAGAGCTCGCTCTGTATGGACAGCGCCTCCTTCTCCATCATGACCCGTGTGTTGTCGAGCCCCTGATGCGCCAGGTCGATGACCTTTGTGTGCAGGTCGTCGGTGGAGCGGCGGATAATCTCGGCGCCGAACAGGACGACGGGCAGCAGCAGCGCCAGAAACAGAATCATGAGCCGCGTGGTGACGCCCATCGCGTATCGTTTCAACAGGAACACCTCCGCAGCCGTTCTCACTCTTTTTATTATACCACGAGGAAAACGCACTGTCAATTTTCAGGCCAAGAAAGTAAAAATATGCGTAAATGTCAAGAAATGCGCACGATTCAGGTCGGAAAACGCGCAAACATGTAAAGAAATGCGCTGTTTATGTACGAAAACGCTATTGTATAAGCCACGCGAATGAGTATAATGGGAGACAGAATAACGCAAGGAGGTAAAACCCATGAAACGTCTACTTTCCCTTCTTCTGGCGCTGGCGCTCGTCCTCGGCACGTCCTGCGCGCTCGCTTATGAGCGCGGCGAGTACGAGAAAGCGCCCGAAACGGTCGTGGTGACCACCGCCACTAGCCTGGACGCCACCCGCCAGTTCGACGAGAGCGACCCCGACAAGCGCAGCATGACCGAGAACCGCTGGGTCAGTACCTTTAAGGATGTGCTGAACGTCGATCTGCAGTACAAGTGGATCACCACCGACGGCGATTCCTCCAGCGCCAAGTGGAGCACCGCCATCGCCAGCGGCGACCTGCCCGATTTCGCCCGGATCGGCGACAACACCTATCAGCAGCTGCTCGACTCCGGTATGATCGCCGACTGCACCGAGGCCTGGAACGAGTACATCTGCGACGAGTACAAGGCGCTGCTGGACGAATCCTCCATTGCGCAGGTCACCTTCGACGGCAAAATGAGGGGCTTCCCGTTCCCCAACAAGGGCTACATGGGCGCGAAAATGCTCTTCGTCCGTCAGGACTGGCTGGACAAGCTGGGGCTTGACTATCCCCGCACGCTGGACGAGGTGGTCGCCGTGGCCAAAGCCTTTAAAGAGGCCAAGCTGGGCGGCGACGACACCATGGCGCTGATGGTCTCCACCGTGGATGACGGCCATATCTCCGGCCTGATGAACGTCCTGGGCGCCTATTACGACTATTGGGTGGAGGACGAAAACGGCAAGATCACCTGGAGCAACATCCAGCCCGCCATGCGCGACGCGCTGCTGACCCTTCAGGGCCTGTATAAGGAAGGTGTGATCAACGAGGACTTCGCCATCGTGACCTCCGACCTCGCCAAGGAATACATCGCCGGCGGCAAGACCGGTATCTTCTACGCCACCAGCTGGGACACCACCATGTCCATCCAGGCGCTGTACGACAACGACGAGAACGCGCACATCATCAGCGATTACATCCACGGCGCGGACGGCAGCGAGGTCAGGTTCCAGACCAACACGCCCGTCGTCGGCAAGATCTTCATCAACCCCAACTGCACGCCCGAGCAGATCAAAATGATCGCTCAGATGCTCAACCTGTCCTTCGACCTGACCAACTCGCCCGACCTGGAAACCTATCAGACCTACTCCATCGGGCCGGACGGCCACATGTGGTTCAAGTACCTGCCCTTCGGCGACAAGCCGGTCAGCACCATCAACGACATGGCCTCGGCCGACGAGATCAGGCGGGCCTATCAGGCGGGCGCGAAGACCTCGGCCGACTGGCAGTGGGAGTACACCGACGCCAAGGGCTGGTATGATACCTATGTGGACGCGCTGAACGGCGGCTCCTCGCCCGACTGGTACTACCTGACCTTCGGCGAGGGCGGCACCTACACCCAGCTCTACGACGCCTACCAGCTCGGCCTGCACCTGTCGAACGCCTATGTGGGCCTGCCCACCGCCACCCAGCAGATGATGGGCGAAGTCATCAACGATCAGCTGAAGACCGCCATGCTCGAGGTCATCATGGGCGCGGACGTCTCCGTGTATGATAACGCCGTGAACGTATGGCTCAGCAGCGGCGGCCAGATGATCATCGACGAGATCAACGAGGCCATGGGCAAGTAAATCTGTGCGAAGGGCGGCGGGCAGGCAAACGGCCCGCCGCTCTTCCTGATGGAAAGGAAGACGACTGTGAAAGGTAAATGTGCGAAGGGCGAATGGAAAAGAAATCTGCCGCTGCACCTGCTGCTGCTGCCGCCGGTGCTGCTGACGATTATCTACAAGTATATACCGATGGTCGGCGTCGTCATGGCCTTTGAAAACTACATGCCGGCGCGCGGCCTGTTCAGGTCCGCATGGGTGGGCTGGCGAAACTTTCGCTTTCTGTTCATGATGCCGGGTTTCACGACGGCCATCTGGAACACGCTGATCATCGCCACGGGCAAAATCGTGCTGGGGATCGTCGTGCCCGTGACCTTTTCGCTGATGCTCAACGACCTGAAAAGCCAGCGGCTTAAAAAGGGCATACAGACCGTGGTCTATATGCCGCACTTTATTTCGTGGATACTGATGGCCGGCATCATCAACCGAATCCTCGCGCCCAGCGGGCTGCTCAATCAGCTGATCGTCGCCCTGGGCGGACAGAGCAAGGTTTTTCTGGCCGACAAGTCGATCTTCCGCGCCATTTTGTGGATCACAGACGTCTGGAAGGAATTCGGCTACGGCACGATCGTCTATCTTGCCGCCATCTGCGGAATCGAAGAAAACCTCTACGAGGCAGCGATGGTGGACGGCGCGGGCGCGTGGCGGCAGCTTGTGCACGTGACGCTGCCCGGACTGGTTCCGACCATCGTGCTGATGACGGTGCTTTCGCTGGGCAACGTGCTCAACGCCGGCTTCGACCAGGTGTTCAACCTGTATTCGCCCATCGTCTACGAGACGGGCGACATCATCGACACCTTCGTCTACCGCCTGGCCTTTAACAACGCCCAGTTCAGCGTCTCCACCGCGGCCGGGCTGTTCAAATCGGTCATTTCGTGCGTGATGATCGTGATCTCCTATGCGATTTCCTACCGTGTCAGCGGATACCGCGTGTTCTGAGGAGGCAGCTATGGTTCATTACAAAGTCGGTTTTTCAAGAAAAACCTTTATCGTCCTCAATCACTTCCTGACGGTTCTGATCTGCATCGTGTGCCTTCTTCCGGTAATTTACGTGCTGGCGCTGTCGCTGAGCGGGAAGGAATACATCATCGCGGGCAAGGTCACGCTCATCCCCAAGGGCTGGACGCTGAACAACTACCGCTACGTCATGAAGGACGCGCAGTTCTATCGCTCCTTCCTGGTTTCGATCGTCAGGACGCTGCTCGCGGTGGCCGTTGAGATGACGCTGACAATCTGCGCCGCCTACCCGCTGTCCATCAGCAGGCACAGGTTCCGCCAGCGCCCGCTGTACGCCTGGTTCTTTATCGTCACCATCATCTTCAACGGCGGCATGATCCCGACCTACCTGGTCGTCAGCAAGACCGGGCTGCTGGATACCCTCTGGGCGCTCGTGCTGCCCAACGCGGTTCCGGTCTTTAACATCGTGCTGCTGTCCAACTACATCAAGACGCTGCCCGAAACCCTGAGCGAATCGGCGTCGCTGGACGGCGCCGGGCATCTTCGGATCATGACGCAGATCATTCTGCCGCTGTGCCTGCCCAGCCTGGCCACGCTGACCCTGTTCGTCATGGTGGGGGCCTGGAACGAGTGGTTCTCCGGCATGCTGTACATCAACAGGGCCAACCTGCTTCCGCTGCAGACCTACCTGCGCTCGCTCATCGTGGAGGTGAATCTCAACCAGATGAGCGACCTGAACTCCATGGCCAACCTGGTGGCCAGCGTGGGCGCGGATACGGCCAAGATCTTCCTGGCCATGTTCCCGATCCTGTGCGTCTATCCGTTCCTGCAGAAGTATTTCGTCAAGGGACTGGTGGCGGGCAGCGTCAAGGAGTAAGCAGTATATAAAAGGGAGGACGAATTGATGACACTTCGTTGTGAAAGGATTATTGTTTCCGGGGGCGGCAGCGGAATCGGCCTCGCCATCGCCAAAAAGCTGGTCTCGATGGGCGCGCAGGTGACTGTCATGGGCCGGACGGAGGAAAAGCTGCGGCGCGCCGTGCGGGAGCTGGGCGAAGGCGGCCGCTATCAGGTGCTGGACGTCAGGCGCGTCGCCGACTACCCGGCGGCCGTCGAGGCGGCCTGTCGGGCCATGGGCGGCCTGGACGGCCTGGTCAACAGCGCCGGGGCCTGCGCCTACACCCGCGAGTGGGGAAAGGGCATGTTCGAGCAGACGGAGGAGGACTGGGACCGGGTCATGGACACCAACGCGAAAGCGCCGTTCTTCCTGTCCCGCGCGGTGCTGAGCCATATGATCGAGCGCCAGGTTCGGGGCAATATCCTGAACGTGGTTTCCGAGGCGGCGTTCGTGCCCGCGTCGGCCAGCTACGGGGCCAGCAAGCACGCGCTGCGGGCGCTGACGGCCGGCATGGCGGGCGCGGCCATCCGGCACGGCGTCGTGATCAACGGCATCGCCCCCGGCACCACGGCCACGGATTTTGTGGACGTCGCGTCCGAAATCGCCATGAACCGTCAACCCATCGGCCGCCTGGGCACGGTGGAGGAAATGGCGGAGCTGGCGGCATTCCTGATGAGCCGCGAGGGAGAGAATATCGTCGGCCAGACGATCCTGTCCTGCGGCGGCAGCACGTACTGAGGAGGTGCATTTATGGAAGCGACCGAGCGCGTCAAGCGCCTGTTTGAAATGGTTCAGCGCAGTCCCATGGTGCAGGGAAAGCTGAATTACGCCTATCCCGGCCGGCAGAGGTACCTTTTCCTGAAGGGCTGGATTGAAAACCGGCAGGTCTATTCCGTCCGCCTTCGCCGCGCCTACGCGGACGCGTATGTACTAGAGCATATGAATCCCGTGATTCATCCCGACGAGCTGCTCGTGGGCACGCCCGAGCAGCAGCCGCTGACCCCGGAGGAGGAGGCGCAGATGCAGGGCCTTCGCTGGGTGGAGGAGAGCCTGCAGCGCTATAACGGCCGCCGGGGACACATGACGCTCGACTGGGCCAAGCTGCTCCGCCTGGGCGTATGCGGCCTGATGGACGAAATCCGCGAAAGAAGGGCGGCGCTTGACCTCGAAAAGAACGAGAACCTGTCCCGCGACGAGTTCTATGAGGGATGCCTGGTCGAGCTGGAGGCGCTGCTGAAGCTGGCGGCGCGCTATGCCCGGGCGGCGCGAGAGATGGGCAGGGAGGACGTCGCCGACATACTGGAGCGCGTGCCCGCCTATCCGGCCAGAACCTTCCGGGAGGCGCTGCAGTCCATACATTTCTACGTGTTTTCGCTGTGGGATCTGTATTTCTTCGGCCGGGTCGATCAGTTTTTGCTGGAGTACTATGAGCGCGACCTGGCCGCCGGACGCATCACCGAGCAGGAGGCGCAGGAGCTGGTTGACTGCCTCATGCTCCTTTCGGCCGAGTACATCGGCCCGGACTCCGTACAGGTCTGCACGATCGGCGGGCGCGACCCCGAGGGCCGGCCGGTGGACAACGCGCTGACGCGCATCTTTCTGCAGTCCTGCAGCCACGCGCCGGTGCAGCCCGCGCAGGTCGCACTGCTGGTGCGCGGCGATACCCCACACGAGACGCTCCGCTTCGCCCTCGAGCAGCTCGCGACGGGCTGCTCCCAGCCCCAGCTGTACAACGACGACGTCATTACTCAGTCTATGCGCGACTGGGGCTTTCCCGAGGCGCAGTCCCATGATTACGGAAACTGCGGCTGCGTGGAGATCGTGCCCTGCGCCTGCTCGGGCATATTCACCGTCAGCCCATACCACAACCTGGTGGCTATGCTGCTGGAGGCCATGCGCACGCTGCCCGGGGACTTCGAGACGCTGAAGTCGCGCTTTGTGGAGATCGTCAGGCGCGAGGTACGCAGGGAAAACCTGCGCGAGCGCCGCGACCAGATGGAGCGCGCCCGCAACGGCAACGAGTGTCTGCGCGCATCCTGCCTGGTGAACGACTGCCTGGCCAGAGGCATGTCCGTCGACGAGGGCGGCGCCCGCTACAACCACATCCAGCCCAACTTCCTGGGTCTGTCCAACACGGTGGACGGACTGGCTGCGGTGAACAGGCTGGTTTATGAGAGCGGGGAGTACGATATGCCCCGGCTCCTGGAGATACTGGACAGCAATTTTGAAAAGGAACCCTCGCTGCGCGCCCGGATCATTCACCGCTTCCCGCATTTCGGCACGAATGAACCAGAAACCGACGCGCTCATGAAGTGGCTGGGCGAGGAGCTGGTAGCCGCCTGCAGGGGACTGACCGCCTACAGAAACGAGGATCCCTGCATTCCCGGCGCGTTTTCCTACAAGGAGCACAGCCGTCACGGCAGCCGCACGGGCGCTTCGCCCGACGGCCGGCTGGCGGGCACGGCGCTGGCGGCCGGCTCGGGCGCGGTTCAGGGCAGGGAAACAGCCGGGCCGACCGCGGCGCTCTGCTCCGATCTGGCGTGGGATCAGAGGCTGTTCCTGGGCGGCATCGCCAACAATCTGATGTTCTCCCGGAAGCAGATGAGCGGCGAATCGCTGGACAAGCTGTACGACCTGGTGAGGAGCTTCTTCGATCAGGGCGGCATGCAGCTGCAGATCAATCTCATCGACCGCGAAACGCTGCTCAGGGCACAGCAAGAACCCGAGAAATACCAGAACCTGCTGGTGCGAGTGGGCGGATTTAACGCCCGCTTTGTGGCCTGCGAGCCGGAGCTGCAGCAGGAGATCATCGAGCGTAACGAACATATCCTGTGAATCCTGCGCGCGGCGAGCGTTTTACGAGCGCCGACCCGCGCGGCCGGTTGACAGGGGAGGGAGAAGCGTGTATACTGGGGGTGAACTGAACAAAACCGGAAGAGGAAGGGATATACAATGGAACACGAGGTCAGCAGTCTGTTTGAGTTTCTGAAGAAGTCGCCCACGGCCTTTCACGCGGTGGACGCGCTGTGCGGCATGCTGGAGGCGGACGGCTTTCAGGCGCTTGCCGAGTGCGACCGGTGGCGCCTTGAGCGCGGGAAGAAGTACTTTGTCACGCGCAACCGCTCCAGCCTGATCGCCTTTACCATACCGCGTGAGGAGAGCCGCAGCTTCCGCATCATCGCCAGCCACAGCGACTCGCCCACCTTCCGGATCAAGGAAAACGCCGAGCTGGAGGTGCGCGGCAAGTATGTGCAGCTGGACGTGGAGCGCTACGGCGGTATGATTTTCTCCAGCTGGTTCGACCGGCCGCTGTCGGTGGCGGGCCGCGTGCTGGTGCGCACCGAGGAGGGCATTTCCACCCGCCTGGTCAACATCGACCGCGACCTGGTGATGATCCCTAACGTGGCCATCCACATGAATCGCGAGGTCAACAACGGCTACAAGTACAACGCCCAGGTCGACCTGATGCCTCTGTTTGGCGACGCGAGCGCCAAAGGCAGCTTCAGGCGCCTGATTGCCGAGGCCTGCGGCGTGCAGGAGGCCGACGTGCTGGGCAGCGACCTGTACCTGTACAACCGCATGGGCGGCACGGTCTGGGGCGCGAACGAGGAGTTCATGTCCGCGGGGCGTCTGGATGACCTGGAGTGCGCCTATTCGTCCGTGCGCGCCATCACCAGCGCCATGCCCGACGCGGCCCATGTGAACGTGTGCTGCGTGTTCGACAACGAGGAGGTGGGCAGCGGCACCAAGCAGGGCGCGGACTCGACCTTCCTCTCCGACGTGCTCAGCCGCGCCGCAAACGCCCTGGGCATGGACAGCGAGGACTACTGCCGCGCGCTGGCGGGCAGCTTCATGCTCTCCGCCGACAACGCCCACGCCACGCATCCCAACCACCCCGAGTACGCCGACTCGGCCAATCAGGTGTTCATGAACGAGGGCGTGGTGGTCAAGTTCAACGCCAACCAGAAGTACACCACCGACGGCGTGTCCAAGGCCTTCTTCCAGCAGGTCTGCGACCAGGCGAACGTGCCGGTGCAGTTCTTCGCCAATCGTTCCGACCTGCCGGGCGGCTCCACGCTGGGCAACATCTCCGGCGCGCATGTCTCCATCAACACGCTGGACATCGGTCTGGCGCAGCTGGCCATGCACTCCGCCTATGAAACCGCCGGCGTGCGCGACCTGGAGCACATGATCCGCGCCATGCAGTCCTTCTACCTCACCCCCCTCTCTGTCCGCGCTGACGGCGAGTATTTCTGCTAGGCAGGCTGAGCCTGCACCCACCTGCTGCCGCCGAATAGCACACGAAATTGGGAACCATAGATCGGAGTTCCCAATTTCTCCGGTTTTCCGGGCTTCCCCGGAAAACTCATGTCGGCGTTGCCGACTGGCAGGCTGAGCCTGCACCCACCTGCTGCCGCCGGATAGCACGCGAACCCAGCCGCCATAGATTGGAGCGGCTGGGTTCTTCGAATCTGCAGGATTCCCCGCGGATTGTTGGTCGGCGCTGCCGACTGCGCTATTATCAAGACTGATGCAAGGCGATCTGTCAGACCAAAATCTCCCCGATCCACGCCGGATTCGGTGAGCTTCGTTTGTCCCTCGAAGTTTATTGCGTGGATCAAAGTGCTTTGCGAGAGAGGCTTGGGGAGGCACAAAGGCAGAGTTGGCAGCAGGTGGAGCCGGGCACTGCCCGGTGGCGGCCTCTCAATCGTCCCTTCACTCTCCACCTTACGCCGGATTCGGGGATTCACGCATCTTTTCCCGCCATGTTATGTGGATCAATGTGCTTTCCGGGTGGGGGTTGGGGAGGCGCCTTTCTCAGAAAGGCGGCCTCCCCAACGTTCCTCCTCCCCAACGTTCCTCCTCCCTCAACGTTCCCCACGCACAGGAACGTGGAAATGTCAAGTATTCCGGCTATAAACTAACAATTTTGGGCTTGTTTCACAAAATATTGCGGTTCGTGCACATTCAACCGCAACTTCCTTGCTTTTTTGCGCCCGCGTGCTATAATGGCATGCGGATGTTTTGTGTAGGAGGGGATGGGCATGCTGATACTGGGCCTGCAGAAGCTGACCCTGCTGGACTATCCCGGCCGCACGGCCTGCACGGTGTTTACGGGCGGCTGCAACTTTCGCTGCCCCTTCTGTCATAACGCGCCGCTGGTGCTGCCCGGGCGCGAGCAGGAGCCGTATACCGAGGAGGAAGTCCTTTCTTATTTAAAAAAACGTGCGGGCCTGCTCGACGGCGTGTGCGTGACGGGCGGCGAGCCGACGCTCCAGGAGGATCTGGAGGCCTTTTTAAGGCAGGTCAGGGCGCTGGGCTACCCGGTCAAGCTGGATACGAACGGAAGCCGTCCGGAGGCGCTCAGGGCGCTTATCGGGCAGGGGCTGCTCGACTACGTGGCCATGGACGTCAAGTCCTCGCCGGAGGAGTACGCGCGCGCGTGCGGCGTGCCGGTCGACCTTGAGAAGGTGAATGAGAGCATCGACCTGCTGCTCTCCGGCTGCGTGGATTACGAGTTCCGCACGACCGTCGTCGCGGGGCTTCACACCCCGCAGATCATCGAACAGACCGCCAGGCGAATCGCCGGGGCGAAGCGCTATTTTCTTCAGGCGTTCGTGGACTCGGGCGACCTGATCACGCCCGGCTGGCACGCGCTTTCGCGGGAGGAAATGGAAGCCTGCGCGCAGGCAGCCCGCAAGCACGTCCCGTTCGTCGAGCTGCGCGGCGTGTGACGCGCGACTGTGGATAACACCTGATATCCCCCATCAATCCACAAGATGTTGTGGATTGATTTTGCGTGACCACTATATGTTGTGGCACACGCCACGTTAAATTCGCTTCCCCGGCCCCAAGTTGTTGCAAATGCGATTGACGAGAGGCCATGATCGGGCTACAATGGGCTTAAGAGCTACTGAGGAGAGAGAGCAGAATGTATAAGGTTCAGACAGCGGATGGGCGCACTGTGCCCTTCAGGATCGAGAAAATCGCGGACTCCCTGCGCAGGGCGTTTGAGGAGGACTGCGTCGAGTATACCGACAGCACGATCGACTATCTGGCGGTTATGGTGACCAGCGACTTCCAGCGCAGGATCCAGGACGGCCTGATCGCGGCGCAGGAAATCGAACGCAGCGTGGAGGCCGTGCTCAGCCGCGGCGGCTATCCGGGCGTGGCGCGCGCCTATGCCCGCCTGCACGAGGGCTGCGCGCAGGAGACCTTCGGCACGACGCTGGACTACCGCAAGGTGGTGGACAACTACCTGAACATCAACGACTGGCGCGTCAAGGAGAACTCGACCGTCACCTACTCGGTGGGCGGCCTGATTCTGTCCAATTCGGGCGCGATCACGGCCAACTACTGGCTCAGCCAGGTTTATGACCCCGAAATCGCCGAGGCGCATCGCTCCGCGGCCATTCACCTGCACGACCTGTCCATGCTCACCGGCTACTGCGCGGGCTGGAGCCTGAAGCAGCTGATCCAGGAGGGACTGGGCGGCGTGCCGGGCAAGATCAGCTCCAAGCCGGCCAAGCACCTGTCCACGCTGTGCAACCAGATGGTCAACTTCCTGGGCATCATGCAGAACGAGTGGGCGGGCGCGCAGGCGTTCTCGTCCTTCGACACCTACCTCGCCCCCTTCGTCCGGGTGGATCACCTGAGCTACGAGGAGGTCAAGCAGGCGGTGCAGGGCTTCGTCTTCGGCGTGAACACTCCCTCCCGCTGGGGCACGCAGGCCCCGTTCAGCAACATCACGCTGGACTGGACGGTGCCGCCGGATCTGGCCGACATGAACTGCATCGTGGGCGGCGAGGAGATGGACTTCTGCTACCGCGACTGCCAGAAGGAAATGGACATGGTCAACAAGGCCTTCATCGAGACCATGATCGAGGGCGACGCCAACGGCCGCGGCTTCCAGTACCCGATTCCGACCTACTCCATCACGCGCGCCTTCGACTGGAGCGACACCGAGAACAACCGCCTGCTCTTCGAGATGACCGCCAAGTACGGCACGCCCTACTTCAGCAACTACGTCAACAGCGACATGGAGCCCAGCGACGTGCGCAGCATGTGCTGCCGCCTGCGGCTCGACCTGCGCGAGCTGCGCAAGAAGAGCGGCGGCTACTTCGGCTCGGGCGAGAGCACCGGCTCGGTGGGCGTGGTGACGATCAACCTGCCGCGCATCGCCTATCTGGCCGCGGATGAGCAGGACTTCTATGCCCGTCTCGACCGCCTGATGGACGTGTCCGCCCGCTCGCTCAAGATCAAGCGCACGATGATCACGAAGCTGCTCGATCAGGGCTTGTATCCCTACACGAAGCGCTACCTGGGCACCTTCGACAACCACTTCTCTACGATCGGCCTGGTGGGCATGAACGAGGCCGCGCTCAACGCCAAATGGCTCAGGCAGGATCTGACGCAGCCTGAGGCGCAGCAGTTCGCGAAGGACGTGCTCAACCACATGCGCGCCCGCCTGTCCGACTATCAGGAGATGTACGGCGACCTGTACAACCTCGAGGCAACCCCGGCCGAGTCGACCGCCTACCGCCTGGCCAAGCACGACCGCGAGCTGTACCCCGACATCATCACCGCCGCCGAGGGCAACGGCACGCCCTACTACACCAACAGCTCGCATCTGCCGGTGGGCTATACCGAGGATCTGTTCACCGCGCTGGACATCCAGGACGAGCTGCAGACCCTGTACACCTCCGGCACGGTCTTCCACGCCTTCCTGGGCGAAAAGCTGCCCGACTGGCAGGCCGCCGCCGCGCTGGTGCGCAAGATCGCCGAGAATTACCGCCTGCCCTACTACACCCTCTCGCCGACTTACTCCATCTGCAGGCACCACGGCTACATCAGCGGCGAGGTGTACGTCTGCCCGGTCTGCGGCGAAAAGACCGAGGTCTATTCCCGCATCACCGGCTACTATCGCCCGGTGCAGAACTGGAACGACGGCAAGCTGCAGGAGTTTAAGCAGCGCAAGGAGTACGACCTGGGCGCCTCCGTCTTCAAGAAAAAGCAGCCTGCGCTCAAGGCCGAGCAGTCTGCCGAAAAGCCGGCCGAGGCGACCGCGGACGCGGCGGGCGAGAAGCTCCTGTTCGTGCGCAAGACCTGCCCCAACTGCCGCGCCGCCGAGGCGCACCTCAAAAAGGCGGGGGTGGACTGCCGTATCCTTGTGGCCGAGGAAAACGCCGACCTGGTGCGCCGCCTGAACATCAAGGGCGCGCCCACGCTGGTTGTGCCGAAGGGCGATCAGGCGCAGCTGTACTACGGCGTGCCCGAAATCAAGAAGTACATCCAGTCCATGTAATCCACGGAATGAAAAAGAGGGGGAGGCTGCCGGACAATGGCGCCTCCCCGATCTGAGTTTATGATCCCCTGCAAGTGAAAGGAGCCCTGCAATGAACAGCTATGACCTGATCGTCGTGGGCGGCGGCCCGGCCGGCATGACGGCGGCGCTGTACGCGCTGAGAAACGGCAAGACCGTGCTGCTGCTGGAGAAAAACGCGTTCGGCGGCCAGATGAACGACTCGCCGCGCATCGAGAACTACCCGGGCATCCCCTCGATCAGCGGACTGGAGCTGGCCGACCGCATGATGCGCCAGATTATCGATCAGGGCGCGCAGGTCGAGCTGGAAAACGCCGTGCATATCGACTCGAACGGCCCGCGCAAGCTGGTGCGCACCGAGGAGGGCTCGGTCTACGAGGCGGGCGCGGTCGTGCTGGCCACCGGCGCGAGGCATCGCCTGCTTGGCCTTCCCGGCGAGGAGGAGCTGATCGGCAGCGGCGTGTCCTTCTGCGCGCTGTGCGACGGCGACTTCTTCGCGGGGCAGGAGGTGGCGGTCGCGGGCGGCGGCAACTCGGCGCTGATGGAGGCGCTGATGCTGTCGGATGTGTGCGCACGCGTGACCATCGTGCAGGATCTCGACCATCTGACCGGCGAGAAGAGCATGCAGGAGGCGCTTTCTGCCCGCGAAAACGTGCGCATACTGACCGGGCAGCGCATACTCGGCCTGCTCAGCGAGGACGGAAAACTGACCGGCCTGCGCCTGAAGGCCGCGCGCGGCGAGACCCGCCTGCCGGTGAGCGGCCTGTTCGTCGCCATCGGCCTGATTCCGGACAACGAGCCCTTCGCCGACCAGGCCGCGCTCGACTCGCAGGGCTATGTCGCCGCCCGGGACGACTGCCTGACCGACCACGAGGGCGTGTTCGCCGCCGGGGACTGCCGCACCAAGGCCGTCCGCCAGATCGCGACCGCCGTCGCCGATGGGGCCGTCGCTGCGCTGGCCGCCTGCAGGTACCTGAATCGCTGAACGCAGGAGGGCAAAGTATGGTACTGGAACCGCAGGATTTGAAGCTGTTTTTTGAACTGTGACTGCCGCTGCTGGACTACGTAAACGGAAGGTGTAAGGCTCTGGAGGGCGCGGCGAAAACCATTGGGGATGTGAAGAGCATTGCCGACTGCCTGTGGGCGCGTCCCCAGATGATCGACGAGTACCTTGCTCAGGCCGGACTGCCCGAGGAGCGCGCTGAACTGGTCGCCGCCTGGAAGCGCTGTATACCCGGCAGGTTCTTCATCGAACGCCACCTGAAAAAGGGCTCGGTGTTCATTCACACGGAAGGCGGGGCGGTCTACCTGGTTTCCGGGCTCCAGTCGAGCCGGGAGGAAATGCTTGATGGACGACCGCTGCCCGCCATGGTCAACACGACGCTGATCCCCTTCCGGGGACGGATCGTGACCGACGGGCTGATTGCGCTTTCCCGTGTGCGCTTCGGCAGGAACTATCGTGAAGAGCTCAGAGAAATCTATATGAATGCGAAGAAAAGCGGCGAGCTTCACCTCATCATATGAAAAAGCGAGACCCGGGGAAGATGATTCCCCGGGCTTATGTACGCCAGCGCTGCTGGCGTGTGGTTCTATACAGAGCTTTGTGCATTTACAGACCTTTCAGGGAAGCTTGTCCGCTGACGAACCGCGGCGGCTGTACCCTGACCGGCTGCTGCTCGGCGAATATGTCGCCCGCCTGGCCGCCCCGCGCAAACAGCGCCGCCTCGCCCGCGCCGCCGTGGGGGAAGACCTGCGCCCAGCCGTGCTCGAGCGCGTCGCTTGCGCAGCGCCAGGTGCCGCCGATCCCGTCGCGCGCGCCGATCGCCAGCAGCCTTCCCGCGTGCGCGGCGATGTAGTGATTGCGGGCCAGGGCGCGATAGGTGGCGAAGCCCTCCTCGGGCAGCGCGCTCGAGAGCAGCAGCAGCCGTCCCTCGCCGACCGCGCGCTCGACCGACGGGTGCGCCAGCCGGGCCCGCAGCCCCACCGCCGGGAAGCACACGCATTTTCCGCCCGCGCCCAGCGCCGCGTATTCGCACAGCGTATCGACGCCCCGCGCCCCGCCTTCGCATAGCGCAAGGCCCTTCTCGGCGCAGGCCCTGCCCATCCGGGTGGCGAAGCGCCGCATTTCCTCGTCGGGCTCGCGGCTGCCGGTCACGCCCAGCGCGGCCTGGCGAAGGATCGCCGACTCTCCGCACGCCAGAAACACCAGCGGCGCGCCCAGGCTGCCTGTGCCCAGCGCCTGCGCCATCGCGGCGGGATAGTCTCTGTCGCCCTGCACCAGGGAATAAATGCCCTCGGCCGCGTACCTCGTCAGCTCGCGGAGCACCTCGTCTGCGCGGTTGAGCAGGCGCACCATCCGCAGGCCCAGCCCCTCCCCGTAGCGCTCGCACAGCTGCGCGGGGGAGTACAGGTGAACGCGGCTGATTTCCTCGCGCAGGAGCGGCAGCCTCCACCACTGGGAAATGGTCAGCGCCTGTTCCTCGGGCGGCAGGCCAACCCGGCTGAACAGCAGCAGCAGGTTCATTCGCGTGGACTGCACGGCGATCCCTCCTTCAGACGGCATTCTATGCCATTATAACCGAACGGAGAGCCGCCGTCAATCGAACACAGGATGAAGTTTGCGCGAATCTCAGCCGAACTTGTCCGACCCGGAAAGGTTCTGCTCGAGCGCCTCGGCCCGCGCGTTTTTGTGGGAGAGCAGCCAGGCAAACACCTCGGGATTGGCATAGGTCGCGTCCCAGGCGTTGTGGCTGTCCTCGGGATACACGGTCAGGCGCGCGCTGCCGCCGAAGCGGTTGGTCCACTCGACCATGTGCTCGCTCTCGCTGAGCATGACCACCGGGTCGCCCTGGCAGTGAAACGCCCAGACCGGCACGTTTTTGAGCTGGCTCGCGCTCCAGCAGACGCCGCCGCCGCAGATGGGCACGATCGCCGCGAACAGCTCCGGGTGCGACTCGGCCAGCAGCCATGTGCCGTAGCCGCCCATGCTGGTTCCCAGGCAGTAAAAGCGATCCGCGTCCACATAGGGCAGCTCGTGCGCGAACTTCGCCAGGCGGCTCAGCTGCTCGAACAGGTCGAGCCAGGTGTACTCGTGGCACTGCGGCGCGATGACGATGAACGGAAAGTCTTCCATGCGGTCGAGCGCGGTGAAAAACGGATTGCCCAGCAGCAGGCCGAGGTCGGTTCCCCGCGTGCCGGAGCCATGCAGAAACAGGATGCAGGGATACCTTTTCGCCGGGTCGAAGCCGCGCGGCCTGCGAATCACGTACTGCATTGTCTCGAATTTCAGCTTCTCAACGGTCGGTGTCTCCATACTTTTTTCCCTCATTTCGTGTATTCAGTCAGGCGGCGGTTGAGCTTTTCGTAGATTCGCCGCGCCATCCAGGGCTCGGTGCAGGCGGCGATCGCCTCCGCGGGCGCAAACCACCTCGCGCCGCTGTTTTCGTCCGGCTTGGCGCGAAGGGGCAGGCCGTCATCCGCCTCAAACAGATAGGTGACGTTCAGGTGCAGGTGCGAGGGCACATACACGCCTCGCTTTTCGTGGCCGTTCACGGTCAGTATCTCCAGCGAGACCGGCGCCTCCGAAAGCGCGCGCAGCCCGGTCAGGCCGCTCTCCTCGCAGGCCTCCCGCCGCGCCACCGCGCACAGGTCGGTTTCGCCGTCCGCGTGCCCGCCCGTCCAGGCCCAGGAGCGGTAGATGTTGTGCCAGATCATCAGCACGCGGTCGCACCGCGCGTTCGTGACCCACGCCGAGGCGGTGAAGTGCGCCAGGCGGTTCGCCCGCTCGAAGGGACGCTCGCCCTCCTCGAGAAAGCGCAGCATCAGCGCCCGGTCGCAGGCCTCCTGCTCGTTTACCGGGCGGTATTCGGCCAGCTGCCCGGCCAGGAATTCGTATTCAGGCTTCATATATGCGTACCTCTTTCGCGCGAAACGCCTTTCTGCGGGGCACAGGCTTAATCTGCCAACCCCTTAATTACGTGGCTGTGCCTCCCCTGAAAGGGGAGGTGCCTGCGCAGCAGGCGGAGGGGTGATATGCAGGCTGCTCTGTGCTCCTTTCCCGAGGTTTCCAGTGGCGCCGGGCATAGCCCGGCCGGTAATCCGCAGGGAATCTTGCGGATTCGCAGACCTTGGTCGCTCCGATTTATGGCGGCTGATGGGGTGTGCCTTTCTCGGGGAGAGGACACTTGCCGCAGCGTGCGCCTCAACCCACGCTGCATTCGGGGAACTGCCTCTCTATGCCGTACTCCGCTTACGCGGATCAAAGTGTTTTCCGGGAGAGGTCTGGGGGAGGCGCCTTTTTCAAAAAGGCGGCCTCCCCAGCGTTCCCCCCGTTCCCCCAAGGAGCTCCCGCCGCCGCGCCTCGCAGAAGGCGCGCAGCTCGGCCTCGCGGGTGCGCAGGCCCTCGAGCAGGCGATTGCCCACCTCGAGGGTGCGGTCGTACTGGGCCTGGGTAATCAGGCCTTCGCCGAGCGCCTGGCGCAGCTCGTCCGCGTCCTCCAGGCGGGGCGACTTGCCGCGGGTCATGATCACGTCCAGAAACAGGTCGTGAAACCACACGCTTCCGTCCGGCTCGACGCGCGTGCCGTCGGTCAGGTCGATGTAATACTCGAACAGCCGCCCCTGCGGGTCGAACATGGCGGTGATGAACCAGTAATCGTCCCTCGGGGCCAGCTCCAGCCAGGACACGCCCTCCCCGACCACGCATAGCCTTTCCTCGCCCACGTAGAGCGGCCTGTGCGCGCGCCGGATGCACAACAGACCCACCGTGCCCGAAAAGCCGGGTCCGTCAAAGGCGGCCTGGCGAAAGGTTTTCTCTGAAATCCCGCGCCATTCGTCGCGGCGCATGGTTTTTCGCTTGATCTTCATTTCGCTTCAAAGGGGGACAGGTCGAGCGTGTTCGCGCCCTGCCCCACCAGCGCCGCCGCGCAGGGCTTCTCGAAGATCTCGCGCAGCACGCGGTTGACCTCCTCAAACTGGATCGCGTTCAGCTTGCGCAGCACGTCGTCCTCGGTCTGGGTGTCGCCCATGAGCAGCATCCTTCTGCCCAGCGCGTTCATGCGGGCGGAGGCGCTCTCCTGACCCAGCACATAGCTGCTCTTGAGCTGCGCGCGGGTCTGCTCGAATTCCTTCTGCGTCACGCCCTCGGCGGCCAGCTTGTCGATTTCCTGGCGAATCAGGCGCACGACGGTGGGCGCGTGCTGGGGACTCGTGCCCGCGTAAATGCCCAGCAGGCCCGTTCCGGTGTAGAACAGCGGGTAGGAATACACCGAGTAGGCCATGCCGCTCTCCTCGCGAATCTTCTGGAACAGGCGGGAGCTCATCGCGCCGCCCAGTATGTTGCTCAGGATTGAGACGGGGTAGACCTCGTCGGTGTTCTGGCCGAAGCCGGGGTAGGACAGGGTGATGTGCAGCTGCTCAATGTCCTTTTCGCGGCGCAGGATGCGGGGCGAGGAGGGGAGCACCTGGAACGAGGGCTGCGCCTGCCCGGTGGGCTGCCAGGAGCCGAAGAAGCGATTGCACAGCTCGAGCAGCTTGTCCCAGTCATAGTTGCCCGCCACCGCCAGCACCGTGCATTCGGGACGGTACATGCGGTCGCGATAGGCGCGCAGCGTGTCCGAGGTGAAGCCGCGCACGTTGTCCGCCGGCCCCAGGATCGGCCAGGCCAGCGGCTGGTCGCCGAAGTGCGCGTCCATGCTCAGCTCGCTCACCAGGTCCTCTGGCTCGTCCTCGGTCATGGCGATTTCCTCCAGCACCACGCCCTTTTCCTTCTCCAGCTCGCCCGCGTCGAAGGTGGAATTGCGCACCATGTCGCTGAGCACGTCCAGCGCCAGCTCGAGGTTCTCGTCCACCACCTTGGCATACACGCAGGTGCAGTCCTTGGCCGTAAAGGCGTTGAGCTGGCCGCCCACCGCGTCCATTTCCTCGGCGATCTGCCGGGCGGTGCGCAGCTGTGTGCCCTTGAAGATCATGTGCTCCAGGAAGTGCGACAGGCCGTTTTCCTCGCGCGATTCATACTGGGAGCCGGCCATGAGCCACACGCCGGCGCTCACGCTGCGGAAGTAGGGCAGGCGCTCGCCGACGATCGTCAGTCCGTTGGGAAGTTTGCATTGATCAAACATAGAATCATATCGCTTTCCGGCGCGTTTTGCGCCTGAGTTGATGGGGGAAGACCGGGAGAGGCTTGCAATGGCTCCCCGGTAAGGAAAGCTGTCATTTTGGCCTCGCCGCAATGGGGGACACGGCGGCAGAGTGCAATGGCTCCTTTGAAAGGGGAGCTGTCACCGAAGGCGATTGAGGGGTTTCACGCGGATTCCCGAGCGTACGACAGCACCCGTAGCTTCTTAAAGAAGCCCAGACTGTCAAAAAACTCGGGAGAGCTCGAGAGGGCCGCAGCCCTTTCGAACTTTCAATCGTGCCCAGCGGCGTGTACGGTGGGCACGGGGCGATT
>CAKUFI010000040.1 GCA_934647305.1 uncultured Clostridia bacterium
CGGCAAAGCCGCCCGGATGAATGAGAAAAAACACCCCCGAACCTCCGCAATGGGAAGCCCGGGGACGCTGCGCTTGGAGGGTTATTCGTAGGCCTTGACCAGGCTGCGCAGGGTGCTGGTCATGGTCTTGACCTGGTCGACGTCGCCGGCGTTCATGGCGAAGCGCAGGTTGTCGGAGGCCTTCTGCAGGCGCTCGATCTGCTCGGAGGTGATCTCGCCGTTCTCGATCAGCTCGGCCGCGCGATCCAGGTAGCGGTTGGCGTAGGAGTAGGTGCTGTCCGCGCCGTTTGCGCACACGGTGCACTTTTCCATCGAGGTGGCGTCGGGGTCGGTCGAGGCACCGGAGAAGTATTCCTGCACCACGGTGGAAACGCCGTTTCGCAGCGGATGGCCCTCGGGCAGGTAAATCACGCCGTAGGTCTTGCGCGAAGAGCAGGAGGACGAGGCCGGCTTCATGGTTACGGTGCACAGCTTGACGGTGCGGTGCATGTTGCAGGTCTTGACCGGCTCGGTGCCGAAGAGGTAGTAGTCGGTGTTGGTGCCATAGCCGTTGACGTCGTTGTAGCAGGCGTCGGTGGGCAGCATGCCGGAGACTGCGCACACGGTTGCCTGAACCAGACCCACCTCGGCGGCGGACTTGGTGCGGATGCTGCCATCCTCGGTGATGCCGGCCTGGGAGTGCACCTTGCTCATGACGGCCGCCCACAGGGGCGCGGCGTAGGTACCGCCCGAGGCGCCGGAGACCAGCGGCTTGTAGTCCTCGCTGCCCACCCAGACGGCGGCGGCGTAGTAGGCCGTGAAGCCGGCGAAGGTCACGCCTCGATAGTCCGAGTTCGTGCCGGTCTTGCCGCCGACGGTGAAGTTGCCGAAGTTGGCGTTTTTACCGGTACCGGTCTGGCAGGCCTCGACCAGCACGTCGACCAGCATCCAGGCGGTGGATTCCTTGAAGGCCTCGCGAGTGATCTGCACGTCGCCCACGTCGAGATAGACGGTGCCGTCCGGGTTGAGCACGCGGCTGAAGGCATAGGGCTCCTGATACACGCCGCCGTTGGCGATGGCCGCGAAGCCGCCCGCCAGCTCGACGGTCGAGATGCCCGAGGAACCCAGCGCCAGGCCGGCGCCGGTGGCGTTGATGCTGTCGGCCGAGATGCCCAGCCTGAGCAGGTAGTTGACCGAGTTGTCCACGCCCACGTAGCTATACAGTGCCTGCGCGGCCGCGGTGTTGTGGGACTGGTTGATGGCCTTTCGCAGCGATTCCACGCCGGTGTACGAGGCGCCGCCGTAGTTCTGCGGATAGCCCGTGTCGCTGTCCCAGCCGCTGATCTGGATGGGCAGGTTCAGTACCGGGGAGCCGGGCGAGTTGCCCAGGTCGAAGGCTGGGCCGTAGATCGAAAGCGGCTTGATCGACGAGCCGATGGGCATGTGGAAGTTGTAGGCAAACTGCTTCTGCTTCCAGCCGGTCGGGGTGGAACGGCCGCCGACGATGGCGACCACCGCGCCGGTGTGCCAGTTGATGACCGTGCAGGCGGCCTGGGGCTGCACGCGCTCCAGGTACTCGCCGTTGCCCAGCGAGGCCCTGTACGCGCTGTCCGCCGAGGAACGCATCTTGGGGTATTTATCCCAGCCGGTGATGACCGACTGAACCGCGTCCTGCATCTCAGGATCGAGCTCGGTGTAGATCGAGTAGCCGCCGGTACGCAGCTTGTTTTCCATCAGCGCGCGGTTGGTGGAGTTGTCCTCCAGGTTCTCCGCGTGCAGCATCTTGGTGACCACGTCGTAGATGGCGTACTCGACGTAGTACATGTTGTCGACCAGCTCGGAGCTGGAGGAGGTGGAGTGCTCGAGCACGGTGAGCCGCTCGCCCAGCGCCTGATTATACTCGGCCTCGGTGATCAGACCCTGCTCCTTCATTTTTTTCAGCACACTGTCGATCGGGTCTTCGATGTCCTGCGGCCGGCCGGTGACATAGTAGCAGCGGCGCGGATTGAGCTTGTAGGGCTTATTGATGAGCTTGGCCAGACAGGCGCATTCGCGCAGGGTGAGCTGGCTGAGCTCCTTGCCGAAGTAGTCCATCGCGGCGACCTTCACGCCGTAGTTGCTGCCGCCGAAGTAGACCACGTTCAGGTATTCGGTGATGATGTCTTCCTTGCTGATCTGCTTTTCCAGCTCGAGGGCCATATAGGCCTCCTGCAGCTTGCGCTTGTAGGTCTGCTCGTCGCTGAGGAAGGTCTTTTTGATCAGCTGCTGGGTGATGGTCGAGCCGCCCTGGGAGCCGCCGCTTGAGAGGTTGCTCACGATGGAGCCCAGCAGGCGGCGCAGGTCGACGCCGTTGTGCGACCAGAAGCGCTGGTCCTCCGAGGCGATGACCGCGTTGATCAGGATCTTGGGCAGCTCCTCATAGGTCGCGTCCACGCGGTTTTCGGTGCCCTTGAAGTCGGTAATCAGGTCGCCGTTTTTGTCATAGAGATAGGAGGTCTGGGCCTGCTCGTCGAAGCGGGACAGGTCGAGCGCGGGCATGGTTTCAACCCAGGCCTTGGCCACGCCGACCAGCGCGCCCGTGAGCGACACGCCGACCACCAGCGCCACCACGAACATCATCTTCGCGGTGGTCAGGATGACTGAAAGTATAAAATTAGGCTTTTTCGTGCGCGGCTTGAAGGGACTTTTCGCTCCCGAACCGCCCGTTCGCTTTTCCTTGCTCATGCGTTTCCTCCCGAGAGATACAGCGTTTGCCGGCAGGGGCCGACAGGTATGCTGCGTCCATTATACCACATGCCCGGTTTGTTTGCACGTTATTTTCCGTGTGCTCATGGGACGGGAATATGGCATATCCTATTATATTGACGGGGGAATGCGCGAAATGGTTGCAAAATGCCGGTTTTCGCTGAGGCAGAGAATCCTGCTGGCGCTCGCGGCGGCGGCGCTGTGCCTGTGCGGCCTGGCGGCGTGGGGCCTGGCCAACCTGAACCCGATCGTGATCCGCATGGCCGAGGCGCGCGCCAGTCAGCTGGCGGTGGAGGCGATGAACCAGGCGGTGGACGAGGTGATGGGCAATTCGGTCACCTATTCTGACCTGGTGCTGACCTCCTTCGACGAGCAGGGGCGGCTGTCCATGCTGCAGGCCAACACGATGAAGATGAACGACATCGCCTCGGCGGCCGCGCTGGTGGCGCAGCGGAACCTGGGCGCGCTGGCCGAGCAGGGCGTGTCCATCCCGCTGGGCGCGGCGCTGGGGGTCAGTCTGTTTTCGGGCGCGGGGCCGCTGATCAACGTCAGCGTGGTGCCGGTCGGCTCGGTCACGACCTCCTTCGCGACCTCGTTTGAGTCGGCGGGCATCAACCAGACCCGTCACGAAATCTCGCTGCAGGCCAGCGTGCTCATGCGCATCATCGTGCCCACCGGCGCGGATTCGGTGACGGTCGATACCCTCGTGCCCATCGCCGAGTCGATCATCGTGGGTCAGGTGCCCTCGACCTATGTCAACGTCCCCTCCGAGGAGGACGCGCTCAACCTGGTGCCCTAGGGCCCGCGGCGGTCTCCGGACGGCGAATTCACGCTGCAATCATGAATATGATATATGATAACGTTCGGATTTTTGATCAAAAAGGCGGCAAAAACCGGCCTGGCGAGAAAATATTGTTCGTTAATTTACACAACGCACCCTCAGTTCATAACATTCATCAAGTATGATATACGCGTTTCCTAATCAACCACGACTTACAGGAGGATTGAATCATCATGAAGAAACTGGTTTCGCTGGCTCTGATTCTGACCCTGGTTCTGGTCGGCATGTTCGCCGGCACCGCGTCCGCCGAGGTCACCAAGGACACCATCAAGGTGGGCCTGATCCTGCTCCACGACGAGAACATCGGCTACGACGAGATTCACCTGAACGGCTTCATGGACATGGTCAAGAACCTGGGCCTGACCGAGGATCAGTACGTGATCAAGTACAACATTCCTGAGAACGAGCTGTGCTACGACGCGGCGGTCGACCTGGCCGAAGCGGGCTGCAACATCATCTTCGCCGACTCCTTCGGCCATGAGTCCTACATGCTGCAGGCGGCCACCGAGTATCCGAACATCCAGTTCTGCCATGCCACCGGCTATCAGGCGGCGACTTCCGGCCTGAAGAACATGCACAACTTCTTCTCCGCCGTGTATGAGTCCCGCTACGTCTCTGGCGTGGTCGCGGGCCTGAAGCTCAACGAGCAGATCGAAAAGGGCGAGTTCACCGCGGACGAGGCCGTCATGGGCTATGTCGGCGCGTATCCCTACGCCGAGGTCATCTCCGGCTACACCGCCTTCTATCTGGGCGCCCGCTCCGTCTGCCCCTCCGTCACCATGAAGGTGCAGTACACCAACTCCTGGGCTGACATGGCCATGGAGCAGGAAGCGGCCAGCGCGCTGATCTCCCAGGGCTGCAAGCTGATTTCCCAGCACGCCGATACCACCGGCGCCCCCACTGCCTGCCAGGCTCAGGGCGTTCCCTGCGTGGGCTACAACGTCTCCATGATCTCCGTTGCTCCCGACAGCGCGCTGACTTCCGCCGCCGTCGTCTGGGCTCCCTACTACAACTACGCCGTGAACTGCCTGATCAATGGCGAGGAGATCGCCACCGACTGGTGCAAGGGCTTCTCCGAGGGCGCCACTGAGATCAAGGAGCTCAACGAGAAGGTCGTCGCCGCCGGCACTGCCGAGAAGGTCGCCGAGGTTGAGGCCGCTCTGAAGGACGGCACCCTGCACGTCTTCGACTGCTCCACCTTCACCGTGGACGGCAAGACCCTGACCGACGCGGACAGCCAGTACATCTGGGACGGCTACTTCCATGAGTCCGAGCTGGCCTCCGCTCCCTCCTTCGATTTCATCATCGACGGTATCTCCATCAACTGATTCAATCCCCTGTCGTGAAAAAAGGGCTGCGTTCGCGCGGCCCTTTTTGTCTGAGTCCGGACGCGCCTGACGAGCGAATGGGTGCGGTGCTGCGGGAACTTTAAAAAAGCAGGTGGTTGATTTATGCGCCGATGCGTGATAAAATAGAGGCGTGGATGGATTCTGAACGGACTGCCGGGAGGCAGTTTTTAAAAAGCTGTAGGTTAGATTAGTCTAACCATGGAGGGAAAGCGTTCATGAAGTACTTTGAATTCGGCCGGGAAAACCCGGAAGTGATGCTGCACGGCGGCGGAGTGAGCTATCGCGGCATGCTGCCTGCCGCGAAGGAAATGGCGAAGGTCTACCACGTGGTGTTGGTCGCCTACGACGGCTTCAACCCGGATGAGCCGGAGACGGAGTTCAAATCGCCGATGGACGAGGCCAGGCGACTGGGCGATTTCATTGCGGCGCGCAGCGGCGGACGGATCGACGTGCTCTACGCCCTGTCCAACGGCTGCCGGGTGATGATGGAGGTGCTGCGCGACGAGCGCCTGACGATCACGACGGCCATTGCCGACGGCATGGGGCTCAGGGATTATCCTAATATCCGAAGCAAATGGGGGAAGGATGTCTACTGCTTCTTCTACACCGGCCTTTTCTACGCCGTCATGGGGCATCCGGGCCCGCAGCGGAAGAAATTCCTGGCGAAGATCACCGGAAGGTCGCTCGAGGAGACCGACCGAATCCTCTACGGAAAGGCGACGTGGAGGAGCTGGAGGAATCAGGACTATCCCCTGGTCGGTCGGAAAACCGACTATTCGCTGTTCAATCGGACGGACATGTACCTCTGGTACGGGATCAGGGGAGGCGTGGACAAAAAGCTGTCCGCCAACCTGAAGCGGCTTAAGGAGAAGGGGTACCCGTTCACGGCAAAGATCTTTACGGATTTGGGCCACGGCGGCCTGGCAGGGGAGCATACGGCGCGGTTTTCGCAGGAGGTACAGGCGGCGCACAGGCGCTCGCCGGAGAAGGCAAGGGGGAAGGCGCGATGATTTTTCAGGCGATTCTGGAGGGCATGGGACTGGGCGCGCTGCTGGTGCTGGTCTGCTGGCTGGGCATCCGCAGAGGCGCGGTGGGCATGGCGCACCTGTATCATGAGGACGTGCAGGCGCGCTGCGTCGAGCTGGGGCTGGCGAGCCGCGAAACGATCCGGCGAAACAGCCTCCGGTTCAAGGTCTGCTGCGTTCCGATATACCTTGCCTACGTGCTCGTGTGCGTCTACGCGGTCAATGGCGCGCGCGGTTTTCGGGCGGGGTTCTGGCAGATGCTGGTCATACTGTCCGTGATGAACCTGATCGACCGGTTTCTGATAGACGAGTGGTGGGTCGGGCACACGAAGGCCTGGACGATCCCCGGGACGGAGGACCTGAAGCCGTACATCGACAGGCGCGACAGGCGGGTCAAGTGGGCGGCGGGCACGCTCGGCATGGCCGTGATTTCCGCGGCGCTCGCGGGCGTAATGGCGCTGCTGGTTCACTGAGGGGAGGCGCTGCGCAGTGGTATTTGAAACCTGTGGGAAAAAGGACAATCCCGCCGTGCTGTTTTTTCACGCCATGGGCGTGACCGGCGGAAGCAGCGAGCCCGTGGCGAGGGTTCTGCGGGACAGGTATTTCTGCGTGCTCCCGACCGCCACGGTCTACTGCCCGGGGCAGAGGTATGTGAGCCGGGCGGACGAGGCGCGGCAGGCAGAGGAATTCCTGCGCGGGCAGGGGATAAAGCGCCTTGCGCTGGTGGTCGCGTCCTCGATCGGGGCCGACCTGGCGCTGGCCTTCCTGGCGCAGACGACGCTGCCGGTCGAGCATGTCTTTTTCGACGGGGGCCAGTTTGCGCAGATCGGCCGGGCGACCCGGCGCGTGATGACGCCCTTTTTGTATCTGGCCATCAAGAGCCTGTACTGGTCGAAGGGCGGGACGCTCAAGAAAATCTTCTGGTGCGACGACGAGGCGATTCGGCCGTACTTTATTGCAGCGGGGCGGGCGCTGACCTATGGCAACCTGCGCCGCCAGCTCGCGGACAGCCTGCAGGACAGGCCCTTTCCGGCGCTTCCGGAGGCGCTGCAGGCGCATGCCTGGTTCGAATTCGGCAGCAGGGAGGAGCACTACAAGTATCGGGACGCGGTGATGCGGGCCTATCCGCGCGGGCATTTCCCGGTCTTTGAAGGGCATAACCACATGCAGTATCAGGTTCGCGACCCGCAGGGCTTTGCCGAAATGCTCCGCTGGGTCATCGAGCGGGACGCCCTGCCGGCGCTGCCGTTTTTGAGGAAGTGAGGGAAGGTCATGGGTAAGAGCTATCTGACGTCCGCGTTCGAGGACACGGTATCGGGACGCTTTCCGAAGAAGGCGCGAGCGCTTGGCGAGGCGATGCAAAGGCGCCTTGAGAAACTGCGCGCGGAAAACGCCGGCGCGTCCCGGGAAAAGCGGCGGCATCTGGAGAGCCAGATTCTGCCGGGCATCGCGGTTTATGAGACGCTTCAGGCGGTCATGCCGAAGGACGAGGCGCTTTCGACTGTGCACGGCTATGTGGAGAAGCGGGCGCGGCGGCTGAAGGGGATTTTCCTGAGACTGATGTACATTCCGGGGTTTTATCGCCGCGTGCCGGGGATTTTTTCCAGGCAGACGCCGAAGCTGTTCGGCCCAAGCGCGGGCTTTGCGGCGACGGACATACAGACCACGGACGGCGTGTGGCGCATCAACATGACGAAATGCCCCTACCACGACGCCTGCGTCCAATACGGCTGTCCGGAGCTGTGTCACTGCTTCTGTGACAGCGACGACATTACCTATGATGGCCTGCATCCGGGACTCGTCTGGCACAGGACGAAGACGCTGGGACGCGGGGATGACTGCTGCGACTTCTGCCTGAAGCTCGCGGGAAAAAAGAGCGCGGGGTGATTGAATGTTTTGGGACAGGGCTGCGTGCGTATACGATCTGTTCGCCAATGTCGTCAACCGCAGGGCCAACCGGGCGCTGTGCGATGTGGTGGCGGGACTGATCCTGCCCACAGACGAGGCGCTCGAGTGCGCCTGCGGCACCGGACTGCTCAGCGGCGTGATCGCGAGGAGGTGCAAAAGCCTGATCGCGACGGACTTTTCCGCCAACATGCTCAGGCGTGCGGAGAAAAAGTACGGCAGGCTGGGCAACGTGAAATTCGAGCGGGCGGACATCCTGCGCTTCGATTTTCCCGACGGGCGCTTCGACGTGGTGGTCGCCGCGAACGTCATTCATCTGCTGGACGAGCCGTATAAGGCGCTCGGCGAGCTGGACAGGGTGTGCAGGCCGGGGGGAAGGATTATTGTGCCCACCTACATGAACCGGACGGACAGGGGCTCGACCAACGGCCTGTCGAAGGCCATCGGACGGGCGGGCGCGGATTTCAGGCGGGAGTTCACGCTGGAGTCGTACAGGCAGTTCTTCGCGGAGGCCGGATAGGGCAGGCGAATGGTCTGCGGCACCTGATACATCTCGCTGAAGACGCGCTCCATCACGGCGGCGCGGTGAATTACCCGGGGATATTCGCCCAGCGCGACTTTTTCCAGAATCCGGTCGACGTCGATCCGGAAGTCCTTCAGCCCGGTTTGCAGCGCCCTGCGCGCCGTCGCGAGCTCCAGAGCGACCGTCAGGCCGTGATAATGTCCGGTTGGGAATACAAACCGTCCCGTATGACGCCGCCTGCGGTCCAGCTTCATGTCCCCCGCGCCCATGTAGGACACGGTATTCTCACCCGCCGCGTATTCCATACGTCCCTCACGGCAGTGATCGATGGCCAGCAGCTCCGTTCCGGGTACGAAGCCGGAATCGAAATACTCCATGTGGAAATCGTTGTAATTGAGCGCCATGCCCGGGAACACCGAATAGATGGTCATTGTGCCGTCGCCGGATTCGTTGCGAAACTGCCATACGGCGCATTCCTCGCTCTGCGCCAGCAAAAGCGCGCCCGGCTGAAGCACGCGCAAATCGTCTGGCATTGTCGTCACCTCCTTTAGACGGTTAATCTCAACTAACCAAAGGGTATTCTACCGGAAAACACTCTGCCTGTCTATCCCAATCGGACGGAAATGCTCCATATAGTCAACGGATTTGGGACGGGCCATGAAGAAACGCCGCGGGTTTGTCAGTCCAGCGGCGGCGCTTCGAGTTTGAGGGTGCGAACCGAGAGCTTTTGTTAAATATCAAAAGGGCTGCAGTCGGGACTTGACTTTCCGTGAGATGAAGTCTATACTAAAACGCGCGTTGCAAAATGAATAATTTAAAACATACAGTTTAGAATAAAAGAGGAAGTGACGAGCATGCCTCCCAGACCAAAATTTTCGCGCGAGGAAATCGTCGAGGCCGCGCTGAGGGTCGTTTCGGAAAAGGGCGTCGAGGCGCTGACAGCCAAAGCGCTGGGCGACGCGCTGGGCAGCTCCGCGCGCCCCATCTTCACCGTTTTTCGGTGCATGAAGGAGGTGCAGGACGAGGTGCGCGCGGCGGCGATGCGCCGTTTCGAGGGCTTTGCGGAGCAGGGAGCGCCCGATCTGCCGCTTTTTAAACGGGTGGGTATGCGGATGGTGCTTTTCGGCGCACGGGAGCCCAAGCTCTATCAGCTGCTGTTCATGCAGGAGAACCAGCGCGCCGTCCGCTTTGACGACGTGTTCGGCGAGCTCGGCCCCACGGCGGAGGACTGCATCGCGCTGCTGCAAAAGGAGTATGCGCTGACCGGGGACGAGGCGAAAACGCTCTTTGAAAACGTCTGGATTTATACCTTCGGAGTGGGCGCGCTGTGCGCCACGCGGGTTTGCCGCTTTTCGGAGGAGCGGCTGGGCCAGATGCTGTCCACGCAGTTTCAGGCCATGATGCTGCTGATAAAGTCCGGCAGGGCCGGGGCCGCGCGCTGATCCCTGAGGGAAAGGACTGAAGCTGCGAACGGGAGGCGTGCGTATGGGCTTTCTTTCGTATTCACTGGGCTATTACCGGCGAGAGCTGCAGGCACTGGCCGGGGCGCGCCCGAGCGGGGAATCAGTCTATCGCGCCAGACAGCTGCTCAAGATGCTGGACGACCTGGCGGACGAGGGGTATACCGAGCTGGGCGAGCGCCTGGGGGCGGCGTGCGGCGGCCTGTCTTTTCTGCACGACTATCTCAGGGCGCAGCACGCCGAGCCGTTTGCGCTGCCTGAAGGGAAAATCGACGGGCAGGCGCTTCCCTGCGAGGCGGAGGAGAGGGAGCTGGGCGAGGCGATTCGATGCGCGGCGGCCCAGGCGATGGAGATTCCGCCGTCACGGCCCGCGCCATTCATCGAGCGGCTGCGCGGGTTCTGCCGCTGGATCGGATACGACGAGGGGACGTCCTACATCTTTTTGCTGCGCGACGCGCTGCTGCCCTATGTCTGCTTTCTCGGGCAGGGCAGGACGCGCATATCGCCCTGGCTGCTCAGCCGGAAATCCTTCGCGGAGCTGACGGGCGACGAGCATGCGGACGATGAGCTTAGGGCGGTGGTTTATCGCGCGCTGGAGGCTGGGTGTGCCGATTTTCAGGCCTTTACCCGCCGCGTGCTTCCAGATATGAGGGAGACGGTCGGCAGATATCCTCGGGCCAGCGAATACCTTGCATCCATGCTGACCCAGGTCGATGCGAGGAGGATCGTCGTCGTGGAGTCCGGATGCTGCGGCACCTTTCCACTGCTGCTGATGAGCCTGGACAGCCGCGCGGATATGCGGATGTACACGACTTATCCATACCTGACGGACGTGTACGCGGGGCGCGTCTATACCGCGCGCTATGAGGAAAACCGGTTGTTTGAGACGATGGCTTCGCAGGAGGCGTATTTTCGCTTTGCGGGCCTCCGAAACGGGCAATTTTATGTGCGGAAGTGCGCGGACGCGGCGACTGAGCGCCGGGCGCTGGCGGAGATCAGGGGAATGTTGACGAAACAGGAGGAAAAATGAGGATGGAAACGAGCGCAAAACTGCTCGCGGTCGCGGTCGCTCTGCTGCTGCTTGCGGGCGTGATTTTCGGGATGCTGGGCCAATGGCTGTATGCGGCGCTGGTCTGGGCGGGAGGCCTGGGCTGCGGCGGCGCGGCGCTGAAGTGGAAAGGGAAGGACTAAATGAAGCGCGTAGAGGAACTGGTGACCCGGAGGCTGCTCCTGCGTCCGTTCCGCGCGGCCGATTTGCAGGATTTGTACGATTGCCTGTCCGACCCGGAGGTCGTCCGGTTCGAGCCCTACCCGCCCGCGACATGGGCGAAGGCGGAGGCGGCGCTGCGCGAGCGAATGGCCGGCGGCGACATGCTCGCCGTCGAGCGCAGAGAGGACGGCCGGGTGATCGGCAACGTCTGTCTGGGCGGGCGCGAGTTCGAGGCGCTGGAGCTGGGGTATCTGCTTCGGCGGGACTGCTGGGGGCGGGGCTATGCCCTTGAAGCCTGCCGGGCGCTGGTTGAAGAGGCCTTTTCCAGGGGCGCGCATCGAATCTATGCGGAGTGCGACCCGCAAAACGCCGCGTCCTGGCGGCTGCTGGAGCGCCTGGGCTTTCGGCGGGAGGCGCATTTCAGGAAAAACGTCTATTTCTGGAAGGACGCGGCGGGCTGTCCCTGCTGGAAGGATACCTATGTGTATGGTCTGCTCCGGGAGGACGCGGCCGAGCTGTGCCTGGAGGAGAAATTCGACCTCGAGGCTCGCAGCCAGACTGCTGAAGCGGGCCCTGTGAGCGGCGCGCTTTGCGAAGGGGACATGTGAACGTCGGCGAAAGGAGCAAACTGACATGAACAAATGCGACGCGTTGTGGAAATACGTGCGGGAAAGAGGGCAGGCGCAGCTTATACTGACCTTCGACGAGGCGGAGGCGATCGCGGGCGTGCCGCTCGACCATTCCTTCCTGAAGTACAAGAGGGAGCTGCTTGAGTACGGCTACGTTCAGCGCAAGCGGCTTGGCAGAGAACGCCGGGAGGCGGAAAAGCAGCGCCGGTTTGACCTGCGGCAGGGGAAAACAGAGAGAAAACCACAAGGGACACTGAGGGCGAACCAGATGGGCGAGGTCGCCTGAGAAAAAAGCGCGCTTCGGGCGAGGAAAGCTCCTCGTGAAGCGCGTTTTCCGCGTCTATGCGCCGCCCCGCATCAGCTGCCCCCGGAAGAACCGGAAGGCGGTGGCCAGGGGGAGCGCAGCGAGCTGGTCGCGGGTGACGAAGCGGTAGTCGCCCGCGGGCAGGGTTTCCTGAGGCAGGCGGTAGCGGTAGCCGGTCATCTCCCAGATCAGGTGGGTGAAGACGTGCCTTGCCTCGCCGCAGGTGCGCTCGAAGACGGCGTCCGTCAGGCCCAGCTCGGCCAGGCACTCGTCCACCGCCGCCCGGTCGGTCGCCTCGGGAAAGCCGGGAAACTCCCACAGGCCGCCCAGAAGCGCGGTCTCGGGCCGCCTGTGCAGCAGTACCTTGTCGCCGCAGAACACGAGCGCGACGGCGCGGCGCTCCACCTTTTGCCGGGCGCGCGGGGGCAGCACGGGGTAGTCGCGCTGCGTGCCGGTCTGAAAGGCCTGACAGTCGCTCCGCACCGGGCACTGGCCGCAGTCCGGGTTGGCCGGCGTGCAGATCAGGCTGCCCAGGCCCATCAGCGCCTGGTTGAAATCGCCGGGGCGATCCTCGGGCATGCGGTCGTACACGGCCTGATAGATGGCGCGCTTTCCGGCGGCGGAGTGCACGTTGCGCCCCTCGCACAGCACCCGCGCCATGACGCGGTTCAGGTTTCCGTCCACGGCGGGGACGCGCAGGCCATAGGCGATCGAGGCGATTGCGCCGGCGGTGTAGTCGCCGATGCCGGGCAGGCTGCGCAGCGCGTCCAGGTCCTGAGGCAGCTTGCCCGCGTACCGGCTCACGATGATACGCGCCGCCGCGTGCAGGTTGCGCGCACGGGAGTAGTACCCAAGGCCTTCCCACTGCTTGAGCACCTGTTCAAGCGGGGCCTCGGCGAGTTCGCGCACCGTCGGAAACGCGCTGAGGAAGCGGCGATAATAGCCGGTTACGGTTTCGGTACGGGTCTGCTGCAGCATGATTTCGGAGATCCAGATGCGGTAGGGATCCCTTTCGCCGCACCAGATCAGCGCGCGGGCGTTCTTTTCATGCCAGGCCATGAGGTCGTCGGTAAACAAGCGGGTTTCCTCCTTCATACGTAGGCGAGAGAATGCGCAGGGGTGGGGGCCGGGCGAGCGGATGCGAGCCGCGTGGGGTGGGGGATTCGGGGACGGGGCCCAGCGCGGCTACGTTCCCCTAGCGCGGCAGAAAGACCTCAGTTCCTGCGTCCAGCATGTCGGGAAGAGGCGTGAGCAGGCGCAGCGAGTCCATGGACTGCCCCAAGCGGGCAGCGAGCGCCTGGGCAGATTCCGGGGCGTTCAGCGTGAGCGCGACTCCGCGGCGGGCGGACATGGCGGGCTCCAGCAGCGCCCGCACCGGACAGGGCGCCTGAGCCTGGGCGCAGTAATCCGCGTCCGGCACGTCGATATGCCGCCCGGGCAGCAGCCAGGCCTCGCTGAACAGCCCGTTTGCCCGCAGAATCATACACCCGGGCACGCCCAGCCGGGCGGACAGCATGCCCAGCGTCTCGCCCTCGCGGATGATTGTCGTCTTCATAGCCGCACCTCCCACACAAGCCTATGCGGGAGGCGCGATTTCATATGAACCTGTTCAACCGATTCAGTCGACTCAGCCGGCGGAGATTGCGCAGACGTTGTTGCCGCCCATCTGCTCATAGATCTCGTACCAGCACTCCTTCATGCGGGTATAGCTCGCCTCGTCCATGCCGGCGGGCGGGGCTTCCATATACTGACCGATGGGCAGGATGCGGTAGTCGTAGCCCGAGTCCTCGCTGCCCCAGCGCCAGACGTAGGTGGGAATGTAGGTAGGGTTGGTGATCTTGAAGCTGCCGTCGGGCTGCTCCTCGATGGTGAAGTCGAAGATGATGCCGCTGTCCTTGTACTGAGCGCGCTGGTCGGAGATGAAGTTGCCCAGGGAGTAGACCACGAGCGCGCTTCGGACGGTGCCGTCCGCGGCGGTGGTGGTGATGTATTCGCAGGTCTGCACCATGTGCGGATGGCCGCCCACGATGATGTCCACTCCGGCCGCGATCAGCTGCTGGGCGTACTTTTTCGTCAGGGCCTCGGGCACGCGCTTGTCCTCCTCGCCCCAGTGCATGTAGCCCACGATGACCTCCGCGCCCGCGTCCTTGAGCGCCTGCACCTGCTGGGTGAAGTTTGCGTTCTGGATGTAGCGGAAGCCATATTCGCTGGCGGCGCTGTCAGACTTTTTGTCCATGGTGTTGGTGGTCTGGTTATAGTTGAGGAAGCCCACCTTGATGCCGTTGATGTCCATGACCTCGGGAGTGTTGTAGGCCTCGGGGGTCTTGTACGCGCCCACGTGCTTGAGGCCTGACTGGTCGACCAGGTCGATGCTCTCGCGCAGGCCGTCCCAGAAGCCGTCCAGCATGTGGTTGTTGGCCATGGTGAGCATGTCCACGCCGCAGCCGATCAGGGTATTGAGGATCGAGGGCGGGGTAGAGAACTGCGGATAGCCGGAATAGCCGTACTTGTTCTTGTGCAGGGTGGCCTCGATGTTGATGACCGTCCAGTCCGCGTCGGCCATTACGTCCTTAATCGTGGAGAAGTAGGGGTCGAAGTCATAGGCGCTGCCGCCGCCCACCTCGAGCGCGGTATCAAGCAGCGGCTTGTGCATGATGACGTCGCCGCAGGTGCGGATGGTTGCGCGGCGCAGGCCGTTACTGGGCGCGTCGGTGGCGGTTTCCGGCTCCTGCCAGTCGGGCTCGGGCGTGTCGGTCGGGGTCAAATCGCCGGAGGGAGTTCCGGACTCGGCCGGGGCCTGCGTGTCGATGGGGGCGGTGTTATAGGAGACGGTCTGCTGTCGGCGATCCTTCGTCAGGCTGCTGGTGATCTTCACGGTGATGCCCACGCACAGAAGCGCCACCATCGCAAAGCACAGGAGCTTGAGCGCGGGAGGCATCTGCGAGCCGCCGCCGTTTCCGCCGCGCCGGGGAGACTGCGAGTAGCCGCCGGGCCGCCGCTGCTGGGCGTACCGCTGTCCCGAGCAGCCCGAGGAGGATGGACGGCGCTGACCCTGGGCGGAGTAGCCGCCGGGCCGCTGTGTCCCCTGATAGGGCCTTTGCTGCGCGCCGGGGCGCTGGCCATAGGGGCGCGGCGCCGGGCGGGAGGGGGGAGTGGAGGGGCGTCTTGAGTCGCCGTAGCGGCCCTGGTAATCGTTCGGCATATGTAAAAACAGCTCCATTCGTCGTTTGTATCTCAGCTTCTTTATAGTATAGCATAACTCACCATTCGCTTACAACAGGATTTGACCGCAAAATAAGGAAATTTGTTTTCCTTTTGAATGTTAAGTTTCTGTCGGGCGTGAAACGGATTTCTCGGACATTCAGTCTAACGGACAGTAAAAAGTATATGTATCTTTTTACCGGCCCGCCTGGGCGGATTGACTTGAGCGCGAAATTGGTGTATTATATAGTATACTGAAAATGCCATACGCATAGGAAAGACGCAGCGGCGGGCCCGTCCCGCCTGGATGATAAGGAGAATGAACATGGCAAGAGGAAAAATCGTTCGCCTGGGCAAGTACCGGATCAACTTTTCGTCGAGGGGTATCGCCACGAAGAACGACGAAACCGGCGTGGTGCGCAAGTATCCCTTCCCCTGGGTGAAATACCAGATGGAGAAGGAAGCGCGCCGGCAGGAGGAATATGACCCGCAGGAGGGAGCGCAGGGCTACGACGAGTCCTATGACGAGCAGAACGTCGGCGAGCAGCCCTACGACCTGCCCTATGATGAAGAAACCGGCGAGTACTACGAGCCTGAGGAAGAGGAGGAGCAGCCGCGCGGCGCGCTGTACGAAAACGAGTGGCTGATGTGGCTGCTGCTGATCGTGCTGCCCCCGCTGGGCATCTGGGTGCTCTGGCGCAGGAACCGCTTCCAGATCACCGCGCGCTCGGCCATTTCGGCCGCGTCGAGCATCTGGTGCATCGTGCTGCTGGTGTGGCTGTTCTCCGGATTGGGCGCGAACGGCGACCCCAAGGCCCCGCAGGACTCGCCCAGCGCCCCGCCCCTGGAGTTTGCGAACAACGCGACCGCGACGGCCACGATCGAGCCGACCGGCACGGCCCTTCCGGAGACGAGCAGCGTTCCGGCCAATCCCTCGGGCGTGAGCGCCACCGCGCAGCCCGACGACGCGCTGACCGGCACCACTCAGCCCACCACGACCACCATGCCCAGCATGGTCTGGGCCACTCCCACCGGCACGTATTACCACAGCAGGTCGGACTGCGACGGCATGCAGAACGCCTCGCTGATCTCACTGTCGGTTGCGCTGACCCGCGGCCAGACCGCATGCCCGAAGTGCTTTACGCAGGACGTGACGGCGACGGCCACCCCGATTCCCGACCCTGAAACCACCACCAACGCCGACGGCACGGTCGAGACCATTTACTATGACACGCCCACCGGCAAGTACTACCACATCCTGCCCAACTGCGGCATGAAGAGCTCCCGCAAGGTCACCAAGGCCGAGGCCGAGTCGATCGGCCAGAGCCCCTGCCCGACCTGTATCGGCAGCGTCTACTGGACTGAGGGCGGTTCGTGGTATCACACGATCTCCAACTGCCAGGGCATGAAGGGCGCCAAGATGACCACCATTGCCGAGGCGCAGAAGGCCGGCAAAACCGCCTGCCCCACCTGCGCGGGCGGTACGATGACCGAGGGTACCGAAACGAAGGGCACCGAGTACTACTGGTGTACCGATGGCGGCGACTACTACCACAGCAAGTCCGACTGCACCGGCATGAAGGGCGCGACCAAGGTCACCGCCGAGGCCGCCGAGGCCAACGGCAAGAAGCCCTGCCCTAAGTGCGTGGGCTCCTCCGGCGCGGCGATCTACTACGCCACCCCGACCGGCACGTGGTTCCACTCGAACGCCACCTGCGGCGGCATGAAAAACGCTACCAAGGTTTCCCTGGCCACCGCCACGGCGCGCAATCAGACCCCTTGTCCGACCTGCCTGCCCGACATGACCACCGTCAAGCCCACCACGGGCGGCACGGACAACAAGGGCACCGCCACCGGCACCGTGACCTTCTACTCCACCAAGGACGGCAAGTACTTCCACACCCGTCAGGACTGCACCGGCATGAAGGGCGCGACCGCCGTCACCGCCAAGGAAATCGCGGCAAGGAATCAGACCGCCTGCCCCAAGTGCGTGGGCACCGCCGGCACCTACTACTCCACCAAGGACGGCAAGTACTACCACTCCAAGGCCACCTGCACCGGCATGAAGGGCGCGACCATCGTCACCCTGGCCGAGATCAAGGCGCGCGGCCAGACCGCCTGCCCGACCTGCCTGGGCGGTTCGAAGGAGCAGGAGAACGACAAGGGAACCGCCAACGAGGGCACCGGCGACTACTGGCATACCGCCAACGGCAAGTACTATCACAAGGACAAGACCTGCGACGGCATGAAGGGCGCGACCCGCACCACCGCCCGCGCCGCGGAAAAGGCCGGCCAGAGCGCCTGCCCGAAGTGCATCGGTTCCTACTGGCATACCGCCACCGGCACCTACTACCACGCCAAGTCCAACTGCACCGGCATGACCGGCGCGGTTCGCACGACGGCTGAGGCAGCGAAGAAGCTGGGCCAGACAGCCTGCCCGACCTGCCTGGGCGGCGGCTCCAAAACTGCGGCGCCTGCGCAGCCCACCGCCACCCCTAAGCCCGACGAGGGCACCGGCAACTACTGGCACACCGCTACCGGCAGCTACTACCACAAGGACAAGACCTGCTCCGGCATGAAGGGCGCGACCCGCACCACTGCGGCGGCGGCTGAAAAGGCCGGCCAGAGCGCCTGCCCGGACTGCATCGGCAGCTATTGGCACACCGCGGGCGGCCAGTACTACCACGTCGACGCGGACTGCGACGGCATGAGCGGCGCGACCCGTACCACCGCTGCGGCGGCCAAGAAGCTGGGTCAGACCGCCTGTCCCAAGTGCATCGGCGGCGGAACCAAGCCCACCGCCACCCCCAAGCCGGACAGCGAAGACAACAAGGTTGACCCGGACACCACCAACGTCTACGTCACGATCGAGGGCAGCTACTACCACACCAAGAAGACCTGCGGCGGCATGAAGAACGCCGCCCAGACCACGCTGCGCTGGGCGCTCGACCACAACTACAAGCGCTGCAAGGACTGCAACGCCCCCGCCGCGAAGTAACGGGAAACGAGGGAAACGCCGAAAACCGCAGAATCAAAGAAACCAGCCGCTTGAACAGGGCGGCTGGTTTCGTGTTTTATTCGGGGAGCGGCGGGCGGGGTCGACCCCTCAGTCACCTGCGGTGACAGCTCTCCCCTTCAGGAGAGCCCTGATTGCGCTAAACGTGCCTCCCCTGAAAGGGGAGGTGCCTGCAACGCGGGCGGTGGGGTCTAGGAGCGCAGAATTCGGAATGTTCGGTGCATGCTTCCCGAATTCGCGTTCTATCCGGCAGCAGCAAGTGGGTGCAGGTTCAGCCTGCCGGTAGCAGGTGGTTCCGGGCACTGCCCACCCCTCAGTCGCTTTCAGCGACAGCTCCCCTTTTAGGAGAGCCTCTTGCATGCGCAACCCGAAGACCTCCTCCTGGAAGAGAAACTGTTTGCCAAAGGTCACTGAAGGACTCTGACAAGTCCTATGAACTACGCTGCATTCGGGGAATTGCGCTCGTTCCAGCTCCTTTGTTTTGTGGATCAGAGTGCTTTCCGGGAGAGCTCGAGAGGGGCCTTTCTCAGAAAGGCCGTCTCTCGAACGTATCCCAGCCTGCTATCGCAGGGACTGCATCAGGGCGAGGGCCTTCGCGCCGTCGGCCGTGAAGTCCTTACAGCCGGCCTCGATGCTGACGCGGCCCTGGTAATCGATCTGCTTGAGCGCGTCGAAGAGTGCCTTGTGGTCGTTGCCGTCGCCCTCGTAGGGGTAGTCGCGGCCGCCCTCGTCGCCCATGGAGTGGCTGATGTGGACGTGCTTGAGCAGCCGGCCGGCGTAGACAAGCGCAGAGACCGGCTCGCCGCCGCAGGCCATATGGTGCGTGTCGCCCAGCACGCCGATGTGGGGCAGGTTTAGCAGCGCGGCCATTTCGGTGCCCTCGCTGACGAAGTTCATGATGTTGCACTCAGCGCGGCGCAGCGGCTCGATGGCCAGGTCGATCGCGTACTTTTCGCAGTACTCCTCGACGATGCGCAGGTAGGCAGCGATGTCGCGCCAGGCATTCTCGTGCGGATAGCCCTCGGGCACGCCGCGGGCCGCTCCGCTGCCGAACACGACCACCTTCACGCCCAGCTTCTGCGCGCGGGCGAAGGTCTTTTCAAGGTAGGCGCGGATGGCCTGCTCGTCCACCTTGTCGCCGACCACTTTCAGGTCGCCGGGGAGCATGCCGTTGCAGGCCTCGACGCGGATGGGCGCGGCCTGAACCTGGGCAAGCACCTTGTCGTACTCCTCGTCGGTCAGGCTGCTCAGCCACGCGAAGCCGCATTCGATGAATTCAAAGCCCAGCTCAGCCGCCTGGCCGATCTTGTCCGGGCCGGTGCAAACGCCAAGACGAATCATGTGTGTGTCCTCCTGTCTGCAGATAAACGCCGGGGAGGCGACTTTGCGAAAAAGCGGCCTCCCCACGCGATATGATTACTTGTTGCCGTAGGTGCCCTCGGTGTCCAGCACGACGCTCACGTCCTCCTTGCGACGGGAGGTGGCGCGGCGCTTGTTGAGCTCCTCGAGGAAGCGATCCTCGTCCAGAGGCAGCTCGACGGTCTCGCCGGTCCAGCTGGACAGGTACATCGCGTTGGCCAGGGTCAATCCGCGGATGCCCTCCACGCCGGAGGCGACCAGCGGCTCGCCGCTGAGGATATGCGCGGCGAAGGCACGCAGCACCTCGACGTGCTGGGGATTGAAGCCGTCGGTCTCGACCTCGATCTTCTCGCACTTGGGGGTGCCGAAGCCGTTCTTCCAGGTGCGGGAGAATTCCTGCTCGAACATCTCCAGCTTGTACATGTACAGCTTGTTGTCCTCGACGACCAGCTTGCCGCCGTCCAGCGTGACCTCGAAGCGGTTGGTGCCGGGGCAGTCGCCGGTGGTGGTGATGAAGGTGCCGGTCGCGCCGTTTTCGTACTCGACGTACGCGGTCACGTCGTCCTCGACCTCAATATCGTGCCACTTGCCCTCATGGCAGAACGCGCGAACCTTCACGGGCATGCCGCAGATCCACTGCCACAGGTCCAGGTTGTGCGGGCACTGGTTCATCAGCACGCCGCCGCCCTCGCCCGACCAGGTGGCGCGCCAGGCGCCGGAATCATAGTAGCTCTGGGAGCGGTACCAGTCGGTGATGATCCAGTTGGTGCGGCGAATCTGGCCCATCGCGCCCGAGTCGACGATCTCCTTCATCTTGCGGTAGACGCAGTTGGTGCGCTGGTTGAACATGATGGCGTAGGTCGCCTTGCTGCGGGCGGCCAGCTCATTAACCTCGCGAACCGCCTTGGTGTACACGCCGGCGGGCTTCTCGCTGATCACGTGGATGTCGCGCTTGAGCGCCTCAGTGACGTAGACCGGGTGGAAATAGTGGGGGGTGGCGACGATGACCGCGTCCACCTTGCCGCTGTCCAACATCTTGATCGCGTCGTCAAACTGCTCTGCGTCCGGGCAGTTCTCCTTGGCCCAGGCCAGGCGCTCCGGGTTGATGTCGCACACGGCGGCCAGTTCCATGTTGGGCACCTTGCCGCCCACGATGTTCTTGGCGTGGCCGCTGCCCATGTTGCCGATACCGATGATACCAATCCTTACCTTGTCCATACTCCGTGACCTCCTTCGGTATAGTGAAGCTGAGTCAGAATGCCCTTGAGCGCGTTCACGGCGGCGGCGTACGCGGCCGGACGGCTCTCGTAGTGATACTTGTGCTCGACCTTTTCGTCCTGCAGCTTGTTCAGCCCCTCGAACACGGTCAGGTGCGGCTCGACGGTCAGGATCATATGGTCGGCTCTGTCGGACAGCGCCTCGAGCAGCTCGCTCACGTGGCCGTCGCCGCAGCCTGCGGGCACGACCGCGCCGTCTTCGAGCATCGCGTCCTTGATGTGCATGTAGTTAATGTAGGGCTTCAGCACGGGCATGGCCTCCTCCGGCCGCACGCCGCACTGGATGAAGTTCGCCGGGTCAAAGATACCGCCCAGGCGCCCCTTGAACGCGGTCAGGATCTCCAGGCAGCGCTCGGTTACGTCGCCATAGATGCCCTTTTCGTTCTCGTGGTACAGCTCGATGCCCGCGTCCTCGGCGGCGCGCAGCATTTCATCCAGCTGATCGAGCACCTTGTTCGTCCAATCGGCGGGGTTGCCGCCCTTGGGCATGAAGAAGCTGAACATGCGAATGCGCTTCGCATTCAGGTGGCGGCAGATTTCCAGGCCGCGCCTGAAGCTGTCCATGTGCGCCGCGAAGGGCTGGTCGATCGGGTACTTGCCGTAAGGCGAGCCCATCGAGGACAGCGTCATGCCGTGATCCTCCAGGCGCTTGCGCGCGTCGTCGGCCTCCTCGTTCGTCAGCTCGGACACGTTCTTGCCGTCCACGCCGCGCATCTCAATCAGATAGACGCCGTGGCGCTCCATCGCCTCGATCTGCCCCTTCAGGCTCGCGTCCGCTTCATCGGCAAAGGAAGAAAGCTGAAAACTGGACATGGTACATACCTCCCTTTTCCGGCCTCCCGGCAGAGCGCGCCCCGCTGAACCATCCGATCAGCCGCGCGCCGGCAGGCATTGTTTTCTACGCATATAGTATACCTTCCCCGCCGCATGCTGTCAATCCTTCTGAACGATCTGTATATAATCTGTACGATCCGGCCGGGTCGGCAGGGCCGACAGCCACCTGCTGCCGCCAAATAGAACACGACCCCAGCCGCCATACATTCAAGCGGCTGGGGTCTTCGGTTTTCCGGACTTCTCCGGAAAACTCACTCCGGCATTGCCGGCCAGGCTGAGCCTGGACGCACTTGCTGCCGCGGGTTCTATCGACGAATTCGGGAAGCATAGACTGGACTTCCCGAATTCTGCGAATCCGCAGGTTTCCCTGCGGATTATGAGTCGGCGTTGCCGACAGCCGGTTGCTGCCGCGGGTTCTATCGACGACTGTCGGCCGCCATAAATTGAAGCGGCCGAAGTCTGCGCCTATGAACCCCACCGCCTGCGTCGCAGGCACCTCCCCTTTCAAGGGAGGTACGGTCGGCGCAATCAAGGCTCTCCTGAAAGGGGAGCTGTCGCCGAAGGCGACTGAGGGGTAGGCACTGCCGCGGGTTCTATTGAGTGCGCGGGATACCTGAAAAAGAAAACCGACCGCCTGAAAGGGGCGACCGGTCTGTGTATTGGGGCGTGGGGTTCACGTATTACCTGCATTGCATGCGAGCAGGCGATCTGTATGATAGATAAAGAATGTCTCGCAAGTGCTTTTCGGGAGAGCTCGAGAGGGGCTTTTCTCAGAAAAGCCGCCTCTCGAACGTACTTTCCTCACCCCAGCGCGCGCAGGCTCTTGCGGAACTGGCGGGCGAAGAGCAGGGCGGTGCAGGTGACGGCGATGGTATCGGCGACCGGCTCGGCGAGGTAGACGGCGCTGGTCTGGTCGGCGAAGAGGTGGGGCAGGAGGTAAATGAGGGGGAGCAGCAGGATGAACTTGCGCAGCACGGCGACGAGTATGGAGCAGGGGGCGTTGCCGATGGAGACGAAGGTCATCTGGCAGGCGATCTGGATGCCGAAGAGGAAGAGCGCGGCGCAGTAGATGCGCAGGGCCTTCTCAGTGAAGGCGATGAGCGCCGCGTCCGAGGAGAACAGGCGGGCGAACAGGCCTGGGAAGAGCATGACGCAGCCCCAGAGCGCGACGGAGTAGGTCAGGCAGCTGATCAGCAGCAGGCGGAAGGTCTTGCGGACGCGGTCGGCGTTTTTCGCGCCGTAGTTGTAGCTGGAGATGGGCTGTGCGCCCTGGGCAAGGCCCTGCATGGGCAGCATGGCGAACTGCATGACGCTGGTGAGGATGGTCATCGCGCCCACGGCCACGTCGCCGCCGTAGCGGAGCAGCGAGGAATTGAAGCAAACCGAGATGACGCTCTCACTGGCCTGCATGATGAACGCCGCCAAACCCAGCGCCACGCAGGGCAGGATCAGCTTCGGGCTGACCAGCAGGTTTTCCTTCTTCAGGCGCAGCGTGGTCTTTTTGCCGCGCAGGAAGGCGATCACCCAGACGCACGAGGCGGCCTGGGACAGAATTGTGGCCAGCGCCGCGCCCTTCACGCCCATGTGCAGGCCGAAGATGAACAGCGGGTCGAGCGCGATGTTGCAGACCGCGCCGATGAGCACGGTGAGCATGCCGGTGGTGGCGAAGCCCTGCGCGGTGATGAAGGCGTTCATGCCCAGCGTCAGCTGCACGAACAGCGTGCCCAGGGCGTAGATGCTCATGTAGTCGGCCGCGTAGGAGATGGTGTTTTCGCTCGCGCCGAAGGAGAGCAGGATGTCGCGCCCCCACACGCTCAGCACGGCGGTCAGCGCCAGCGAGATGACGACCTGAAGCGTGAAGCACCCGCCCAGGATCTGCTCGGCGGCGGCGTGGTTACCCTCGCCCATGCGGATCGAGGCGCGCGGCGCGCCGCCCGTGCTTACCAGCGCGGCAAAGGCCGAGATGATCATGATAACCGGCATGCACACGCCTACGCCGGTCAGCGCCAGACTGCCCTCGCCCGGCATGTGGCCGATGTAGATGCGGTCGACGATGTTGTACAGCATGTTGACCAACTGTGCGACGACGGTGGGAATGGCCAGGCGGAAGAGCAGCTTGCCGACCGGCTCGGTGCCCAGAAAGGTCTTGTCCTGATTCATGCGAATTCCTTCTTTCCAAATAGTCCTGTCAGTTGGGCGCTTCCGCGGCGATGCGCGTCAGGTTTTGATCGAACGCAGCAAAGCAGCGCAGGCAGGCTTCCAGATCCCCATGGGAAACGCCCTCGGTCATGCGGGCGAAAAAGGCCTCCTGCAGCGCGCGCCCACGGGAAACGATCGGCTCGGCCTTGGGCGTGCACACCAGGCGGCACTTGCGGCGGTCGCCCGGCACGCTCTGGCGCGTGATGTAGCCGCCGGCGGTCAGGTTCTCCACGTTCAGCGACACGATGCCCGGCTTTAGACCGCGGCAGGCGCAGATGTCCCTGGCCGTGTCCAGGCCCGGGTTGTTGGCAAGAAACAGCAGGATGTCCACCGCGCCCTGCGGCAGGCCGGTCTCCTGGGCCAGCGGGCGCATCGCGGCGGCGTAGGCGTCGGCAAAGCGCCGGGAATAGGCCGAAAGCTGTGACGCGTTGAGCATGTCGCACCTCCATATCGTTCAAAATTGAACAGTTCAAGTATAGAACGCCTGTGCCTGGCGGGCAAGCGCGACTGTGTAAACTTTTCGGCGGCGTTCGCGCGGCGGCGGTTCGTGTGCTATAATGACAGGGATTACGCGGCCTGAGGGGCGGAAACGGAGCACATGCAGATGGAGATTATCGCGCGCATCCACACGGACTTCCCGGAAAAATTCGGCATACCGCGCCAGAGCGGCCTGGTAGACGGCCTGACGGGCCGGATTGTGTTCGAGGAAAAATATCGCAATCCGGACGCGCTGCGCGGGATTGAGGGCTTTTCGCACCTGTGGCTGATCTGGCAGTTTTCGCGGGCGATTCGCGAGGAATGGTCGCCCACGGTCAAGCCGCCGCGCCTGGGCGGGAACCAGCGTATGGGCGTGTTCGCGACGCGCTCACCCTTCCGGCCGAACCCGATCGGGCTGTCCTGTGTGCGCCTGCAGCGGGTTGAGCTGCACACGGCGGAGGGGCCGGTGCTGTGGGTCACGGGCATTGACCTGTTGGACGGCACGCCGATCTACGACGTCAAGCCCTACCTGCCATATGCCGACTGCCACCCCGAGGCGACCGGCGGCTTTGCGCAGGAGGTCATGGGGCATCGGCTGGAGGTGGCGTTTCCGGAGGAACTGCTCGCCCTGGTGCCGCCCGAGAAGCGGGAGGCGCTGCGCGAGGTGCTGGCCCAGGACCCGCGGCCCGGCTATCAGCACAACGAACCGGACAGGCGATATGGCGTGGCGTTCGCCGGATTGGACGTGCGATTTACCGTCGAGGGCGACGTGCTGCTCGTGCGCGAGGTGGTGCGCAGGGCAGGCTGAGCCTGCACTCAGTTGCTGCCGGCAGGCTGAGCCTGCACCCAGTTGCTGCCGGCAGGCTGAGCCTGCACCCAGTTGCTGCCGGCAGGCTGAGCCTGCACCCGGTTGCTGCCGGCAGGCTGAGCCTGCACCCGGTTGCTGCCGCCGGTTCTAGCGGCGACTTCGGGGGCCATAGATTGAAGCCCCCGAAGTCTACGAATCCGCGGGAAGCCTTGCAGATGCCGGTCGGCAGTGTCGACAGCTGGCTGCTGCTGCCGGACAGAACGCGAAACCAGCCGCCATAACCTGCGGTTTCTTCAAGCTTGCAGGTTCTTCCATTTGGCAAAATAAGTGGACCGTTCCCCCGCGAACAGACAAATAAAAAAGCCCCTGTCGCAGAATAGCGGCGAATTACACGGCCTTGCTCC
>CAKUFI010000041.1 GCA_934647305.1 uncultured Clostridia bacterium
TCCCGTGCCCACCGTACACGCCGCTGGGCGCGATTGAAAGTTCGAGAGGGTTGCGACCCTCTCGAGCTCTCCGGGGGGGTTCGACAGTCTGAATCTGCGGAGAATTCCGCAGATTCGAAGAAACCAGCCGCTTCAGTCTATGGCGGCTGGTTTCGTGTTCTGTCCGGCGGCAGCAACCGGGTGCAGGCTCAGCCTGCCAGCAGCGCCGAACGAAAAGACGACCTTTCCTCGTCTCCACGCGAGAAGCCCCCTGTGCCAGAGGGTTTTTCCCCGTCTCGCAGGCGTTTTCCGGGAGAGGTCTGGGGAGGCGCCTTTTTCAAAAAGGCGGCCTCCCCAGCGTTTTTTTATAATACAATGTCACCGGGGCGATAGCCGTAGGGCAGCTCCTCCTCCTCGAGGAAGGCGAAATGCTCGTCCTCGAGCGTGGGCAGGAACGCCCAATAGGGCAGGCTGTCGAATTCGCAGCCGTAGCTGCTTGCGCCGAACCAGCCGCCCTCCTTGCTGCGCAGATTGAGGTCGCGGGCAAACTTGGTGCGGTTGGAGCAGTCGTGCACGACCAGGTTCCACTGTTCCTCGGCGGCGCGCCGCATCAGATGCTGGGTCAGCGCGCGGCTGTAGATGGGCGAAATGTAGCCCTGGCGGGCGCAGTAGAGGTTCTCGCCCTCGTAGTTGCCGATGTTGTTGGGGTTGAGGTGCAGCTCGGCGCAGTTGATGAAATCCAGCCCAGTGGACAGGATCGCCCGCTGCTTCTGCTGAAACTGCTCGAAAAACTCGGGCGTCATCGGGGTCTCGACGCCCACGCGCGGAATGTACCGTTTGGCCAGGCCGATGGACTCGATCACCTGATCGTCGCAGTCGCTCGCGCCCAGGTTGAACCGCAGCTCGTCCAGGCCTGCCTCGCCCAGCGCCCGCAGCGACTGCTCGGTCGCCAGCGTGCCGTTGGTGTACAGGTGCTGATGCACGCCCGCGCGCCGGAACTTCGCGATAATGCCGTAATATTCCTCAATCTCCATGAACGGCTCCAGGTACACATACGACACCCCGCTGGGCTTTTTGTCGACGGACAGCAAAAGGTCGATGTCCTCCTCATAGAACTTCGTACCACCGATCTCCCACATGCCCTCGCCGATGGGCGGCTGGCAGTCGAGCTCGCCGTAGTTGTAGCAGAATTTGCACTCCAGGTTGCACTTGTTGGTCTTTCGGATGGCGCTCAGTCCGCTGCCCAGCAGGCAGGAGCGGCACCCGCCGGGGAACTTCTCGTCCGGCCCGACGTAAAACGTGCGGTTTTCAAGCGACTTGAGGCCGGGAATCTGCGCCTGCAGCGCGGCAATGTTCGCGTCCACCGCCCGCTCGATCTGCGCCAGCACCGCGTAGGCAATCTCCTGCTGATGCGGCATCAGCTGCTCGTCCTCGGGCAGCTGCGCGAAAAACTCGAACCACATCCGTGCGTCCTTCTTCGAAATCTTCATCCGTATCTCACCTTTCACCCGCTGCGTTCAGCCTGATGCCCTCCCCGCGAAGCAGCTGCGAGCCTTCGCCGCGCAGGCGCACGTTTCTCGCGCTCAGCTCCACGTCGCCGTATCCCCCAAACGCGTCCTGTCCCGAGGGATGCACGCTCAGGCCGTCAAAGTCCATTCCGCGCGCCCTCGCCCCGCCAAACGTCGCCGCGCAGGGCGTTTCATAGCCGTAGTCCCCGCCGCGGGCAGTCCAGTCCTCCGCCCGGCGCACCGCGTTTCGCGCGAAGCCCAGGTTCCGGAAGCGCACATCCTCGAACTCGCCCTTCCCCACGTACACCGCCGCCGCGCTGTCGCCGAACATCTGCACGCCGTCGATCAGCGAATCGCACAGCGTACACGACAGCGTCACGCCGAACTGCGCGCAGGCCTGCACATTGCGCACCGTGATATTGAACGTATCGCCCAGCCGCGAGCGCGCGTCCGGCATGTCCGGGTTATAATAGCCGTTTTCGCCGATGCGCACGCACACCTCCGGCCGGCGGTTACGGCTCTCGAACGTGCGCCAGTAGACCGGCTCCACCGCCCACGGCCCTCTTTCCGCATCGGGCAGGCGCAGCGGATACGTTTCCGCGCCCGGCGCGGCCGGATCGATCTCCACGCTGGTCTGCACGTTCTCGATGACCACGTTGTACAGCTTGCGCCCGTCCTGATTGAGCAGGCGCACCACCGCGCACAGCGAGCAGGCCGACACATCCCGAATCACGACATTGTGAATGGAGGGATCCATGCCCTCCACCGGCAGGATGCTCCGGTCGGCCAGCGCGGTCAGGGCGATCGTATCGTCCTGCGTATAGCCGGTAATATGCTCGACCAGGAAGTCGAAGCAGCCCTCGCGCAGGTCGATTCCGTCGCAGTTCGGGCAGTTTCCGCTGCTCATGAAGTCAATTCCCGACACGTGCCCGTTCGAGCAGAAGTGGAAGGTCATGCCCCAGTAGCGCGCGTTGACCAGCCGCAGGTTCTCGACCCGCACCCGCTCGACATTCTGAAAATGCACCAGCGTGTTTTCGAGCGCCCTGCGCCCGGTCTGCGCCTCATTGCGCTCGATCACGCCGTTGTGCCTGCCGCCGTCGAGCACCGCGTTTCCCACGCCGAACAGGCAAATATCATGCTGCCTGTTCTCTGGCCTGGCTGCCTGCACGGTGCGCGCCGTGTCGTTCTTGAACAGGCTGTCCACCGCGCCGTCCGCCAGGCGCAGATGCGCGTTTTCCAGGCAGACCGCGCTGCCGCTGTGCAGCTTCACCGCCCGCTCGAGCACCCACTTCTGCTCGCCCGTGCGCTCGTTTCGCGCCGGAATCACAACGGTCTGGCCGGTTTTTGCCGCCTCGTCGACCGCCGCCTGAATCATCTGCGCGTCGTCCGCCAGATTCGCCCACCGGTTCGGATTGATCGCCATCCGTGCTTCCTCCTCAGAAACGTTCTTCTTTTTTTCACTCCCCGTTTCGTATCGCCGCGAGCGAGGACAGCCGCATCGCGCGATAGGCCGGGTACAGGCCGGAGAGCACCGACACCCCGATCACGAACGCCCACGCGCCCCAGCCCAGCGCCGGGGAAATCACCGACGTCGCCGCGCCCTCGACCGAGAACATGGCGCTGCTGGACATGATCGAGGCGACCAGCGCGCGCATCCACTGCACGTGGTTGAGCGCATAGGACAGCAGAAGGGAGGCAAGCAGCCCCGCGCCGCCGCCGAACACGCCGATGTACGCCGCCTCGCTCAGAAACAGCATCCGGATATTGCGCAGCGAGCAGCCCAGCACCTTCATCACGCCGATCTCCCGGGTGCGCTCGTAAATGGACATCATCATGGTATTGGCGATGGACAGCGCGGCCACCAGCATCGAAATCGCGCCGATAAAGCCCAAAAACGCCTGCATCGTGCCGATCTGCTGCCTGAGCGTGTTCACCGTCTCCATCGGGCTCTGGTACTGCAGGCCATATTCGTTGAGCTGCTTGCAGACCTCCTCCACGTCGTTCACCGTCGCGGCCAGCACCTGCACCGTGTCGTAATTGTCCAGCGACTCCACGCCCAGCTCCTTGAACAGGCCCTTGTTCTCCTTATACATCTTCTTGAGCCAGTTCAGGTTGACCACGGCGCAGCTCGTGAACTGATAGTCGTTCAGGTTGGCCCGGATAATGCCGGTGAGCTTGGCCGGATAGGTCTTCTCGAACACCTCCGGCTCGTAATTGTTGGCCTCGTAGTTGGAGTAGTCCTCGTACCGGAGCGTGACCTCATACTTACTGGAGTACCAGTTGATGTTCGGCAGGGGCAGCTCGCCGCCGTCATAGAGTATGGAGTAGTAGTCCACCCACTCGCGCTCCTTTTTTGGGTCCTGGAAGTCGAGCAGCGCGATTTCGGACATGATGAACTCCATCCGGCTGGTGGAGCCTGAAAAGTAATGCCCGCTCTTGAGGCCCTGGATCTGGGCGAAGTCCTCCGGGTACACGCCCATGAGCACGGTGGAATTCTCGTATTTGCCGGTCTTGACGATGAACTCGCCCCCAAAATACAGGCTGACCAGCGGCGTAACCGCCTTCACGCCCGCCATCCGGCGCACGTCGCGCACGGTCGCATCGGTGATGCGGGTGACTCTGCGGCCGCCGGAGCCTGCGCCATAATAAGGATACACCTCGATCAGGCGCAGGTTGGAGCTCTTCTCGAGCGCCTTCATCTGCGCCTCCTCCGCGCCCGCGCCCAGCGACAGCGTGACCACGATGGCCGCCGTGCCGATCACCACGCCCAGCATGGTCAGCAGCGTGCGCAGCCTGCGCCGCTTCAGGTTCTGCAGGCTCAGCAGCAGAATGTCAGTCCATCTCATCGTCTTCAAGCGCCTTGACGTGCCGTGAGTGCGCGCTCACGCCGATGGAAACCACCAGCAGCACCACCAGCGCGGCCGCCGCCGCATACAGCCACCAGGGCATCAGCGACAGGATCTCCATGGTTTTCGATTCCTCATTTGCATAGTCGCCGGTCGGGTCGTCCGTCGGCAGGCTCCAGTTGTTGTCGTCGTAGCTCTGCTCGGCCTCGCACCAGAACGAAACCGGCTTGGTCAGCGAGTACTGCCTGCCCGAGCCGTCCTCGTAGCTCACCTCGAGCTCCAGCGCGTACTGGCCCGAAACCAGCGGCACCACGCTCAGCTCCGCCTTCTTGGCCGAGCCGCTCTCCATGTTGCCCAGGTAATAGGACGCGGGCAGCGCCAGGTTCTCGTCGTCGGCCTTCGCGGTCACGGTCACGTTGTACAGGGTGGTGCGCCCCTCGTTGATGACCTGCAGCGAAATGTCGTAGCTGTCGCCCGCGGTGGGCGCGGTCGAGTCGACGACCGGGTCGTCCACCTTGATGCGCTGCAGCTGTGCCACCTGGATGTTCAGCGTCTGCGAGGCGCTCTGGGCCGTCACCGCCTGATCCTCGTACTCAAACTGCACGTCCACCTTGAGCGCCGTTTCGGGCACAGACAGGCTGGAGGACACCGGATACCTCAGCTCGTAGGTCGAGTTCGCGTCGATCCGGTCGATGTACACAGTATTCGAGCCGGAGGTGGGCAGCAGCACGTCGTCCTGCACGCTGACCGTCGCGCGGATGTTCTGCACGTACTGCTTCTGGCTGGTGTTTCTGATGGTGAACACCAGGTCGAACCGGTCGCCCGCGGTGACGTTCGCCGGATCGGTCGCGATTTTCTCGACCATCAGGCGCGCCTGGGGCATGGTCGTGGGCGACACGTAGCCGCCGCCTCCCCCGCCGCCGGTCGATATGCCGGTCACGTTCACGTTCAGGCTGATTTCCGCCTCGCTGAGCTCCTCGGAGCCTGCCAGGCGGTATCTCGCCAGGAAGGTCACCGGCTGCACGCCGTTTGTGGCGGTGCTCTTGACCTTCAGATTGTCAAAGACCGCGTAGCCGTGGTTCACGCCGTTTTCGATGATCGCGTGCGCTACGCCCTGCTCGCCCATCTCCAGCGGGCAGGAAATATCCGCCGCCATCTCGGGCGTGATCTCGAGCGCCAGATACTCTATATAGGAAAGGATTTCCCCGCCATACGCCGCGTCCCGCGCCCAGGGCACGTAGTTCCCCGAGTCGTCCCGGTTGGAGTAGATGCGCGTCGCGTCCAGCACGAAGGACACGGGTACCTGCAGGCTGCCCGTCTTTTTCGCCGAGAATTCGGGCGTACCGCGCACCTCGCCCAGCATGAGCTTTCCCGCCTCGGGATCGGGCGCATCGGTCGGCTCGGGCGAATCGGTGGGTTCGGGCGACTCGCTGGGCACAGGCGTTTCATCGGGATTCGGAGTGACCTCGCCCCCGTCGCCGACCACCAGCGTCACCCTTTCGCGGATCGGCTCGCCGCCCCGGTTGGTGTGGCCGGCGCGGTCGGTGTAGTAGATCTCGAAGCGCAGCTTATACGCGCCCGGCGTCGCATCGTGTCGGATCGTAAGTCGCTCAAAAAGCGCGTAGGCGGACAGAAACGCGCCGTTTACAGGCCGACTGGACAGATCCCCGGTCAGCCCGAACAGATACGAGGCATCCTCGCCTGCCAGCAGGCGCACCTCCACCTCGGCAAGCGCCCCCGCGATTTCGCCGGTGAACGCGCCCGGATACCGGCCGCTCACCCAGTCCTCGTAGCTCAGCTCGATCAGCGACGCGCCCTGCTCGTCCTGCCACAGGTACTCGTGACTGGTCAGGCGCGTCCCGCAAAAGGCGAACGAATACGGCAGTGCCAGCGTCATCGTCTGCCCGGGCAGCGCCTCCCAGCCCTCGTCGAGCAGCGACAGCTCGGGCGTTTCCCCGGCCGTCGCTTCGGGCGCAGTCGGCGCGCTGGTCGGAATCGGCGTCTCCTCCGGCGCGGAGGTCGCCGTTTCAGGCGCGCTCGTCGCCGTTTCAGGCGCGCTCGTCGTCGTTTCAGGCACACTCGTCGCCGTTTCAGGCGGATTGGTCGCCTCGCCCTCCGCAAAAACCGCGCACGGAGTCAGCAGCGCCGCAATCAGCCACGCCGCCAGCGCCCTCGCGCACCACATTCGTATCTTCTTCATCTTCTTCTCCTTGGGGGGGGGACGTTGGGGAGACGGCTTTTCTAAGAAAAGCCTCTCCCCAAACCCCTCTCGAAAAGTACTTGCAAGAGAGCCTTAATAACCTCTTTTGTCATGTATCGCTTGCCTGTAAGGGTAAAGGGAGCGTTCGCAGTCTGTCCGCACGGACGCAAGACTGCCGTCGACAGAGGACGTAACCGGCTCTTCAACGACAGACATTTTGCGCAGAACGCAATGAAACGTCCCGACGCAAGCCCTGAACAGGCGCGACACTCGTCCTCCAGGCTTTTGAACGTCCGGAAAACGTCCGCCGCCCGAGCCTGGGCAAATCCCATGCGGCGGCTTCTCCGGACGCTTCACCCGTGCTGCGCGCGATCGTTCGGCTCGACCAGCCTGCCGTCGAGCAGGTGAATCACGTGATCGGCGTACTGCTCGAACTCGGGATCGTGCGTAACCATGATCAGCGTCGTGCCGCGCTCCCGGCAAATGCGCTGAATCAGCGCCAGAATTTCGCGCGAGGTGCCGTAGTCCAGGTTGCCGGTCGGCTCGTCGGCGAAGAGGATTTTGGGCCGCGTGACCAGCGCCCGGGCAATGCCCACTCGCTGCTGCTGGCCGCCGGACATCTGCGAGGGCTTATGGTGCATATGCGTCTTCAGGCCCACCGCCTCGAGCATCTGCCGCGCCCGGCGGGTTCGCTCCGCCCGCCCCACGCCCTGATAGACCAGTGGCATGGCCACGTTGTCCAGCGCGTCGTGCGCCTCGAAGAGGTTAAAGGACTGGAACACGAAGCCCACGTTCTTCAGGCGAAACGAGACCAGCTGGCTCTCGTTCATGCGCTCAATCTGCTTGCCCGCGGCGCGAATCTGGCCGCGCGTGGGCTTTTCCAGGCCGGCCATCAGGTTGAGCAGGGTGGACTTGCCCGAGCCGGATCGCCCGACGATCAGCGCGAACTCGCCGGTCTTTATGCCGAGCGACACGTCCTGAAGCGCGTGCACCCGCTCGCTGCCCACCGCGTAGGTCTTGCTGACCTGTGAGAGCACGAGCATGTTTTCTTCGTTCACGGACATGCCTCCTGTCGTTTCGCCTGTTCGCCGCTCCGGGTCCTTTCCCCTACGCGTTCACCTTTGCCTTTTCGTCCAGGTAGTTCTGGATCTTGCGCTTGACGCGCTGCAGGGCGTTGTCCACGCTCTTGGTGTGCCGGCCCAGCTTCCGGCTGATTTCCTGATAGCTGTGGCCGTCGAGGTACAGCGCGAGCACCTCCTTCTCGAAGGGGGACAGCACCTCGCCGATGCAGGCCTCGATGTCGCTGAGGCTTTCCTGGGAGATGAGCAGCTCCTCCGGGTTGGCGGTCACGCTCTCGCTGATGACGTCGAGCAGCGTTCGCTCGGAATCGTCGGCGTAGACCGGGCGGTTGAGCGAGACATAGGAGTTGAGCGGGATGTGCTTCTGCCGGGTGGCCGTCTTGATGGCCGAGATGATCTGGCGGGTGATGCACAGCTCGGCGAACGCCCGGAAGGAGGAGACCTTGCCCGGCTTATAGTCGCGCACCGCCTTAAACAGGCCGATCATGCCCTCCTGCACGATGTCCTCGTGATCCGCGCCGATGAGGAAATAGCTCCTGGCGCGGGAGCGCACGAAGTTCTTGTACTTGTTGAGCAGGTACTCGATGGCCTGGCCGTCGGCCTGCTGGGCCAGCAGCACCAGCTGTTCGTCGTCCATCTGGTCAAAGCGTTCCTTGGCGTCCATCCGTTTCACCCCGGTTCATTCAGTAAACTGATTGCCCCCGTCTTTTCCCTCGGCAATCCACTTTTTCAGGCGCTCGCGCGTCTCGGCGGGCAGGTGGTCGTAAATCGTGGCGCGGCCCGACTTGACCTTCTGCTGGGCGTAGGGGGCGGTTCCCTTCTGCGACTGGCCAATCTCGTAGATCAGCTCCCGCGCGCTGAGGCGAATCGCGCCGCGCGCCATGACCACGGTCTGCTCCAGCGCGTCGGAGGTGGCCACGCGCACCTCAAGCCTGCCCAGCTCAATGCGCCGGGCCAGTTCGTCGCAGGTACGCTCGATGTAGTGGTCGGCCAGCTCGCCCTTCTGGGTGAACACGACGGTCAGCGCGCCGCGGGTTTCCTGGGAGCGGGACAGCCGTTCGCCCTGCCAGGCGTCGAAGACCACGATCACCCGCTGGCCGGTGAAGCCCGCGTAATCCTGCAGCTGATGGATCAGGAAGTCGCGCGCCTCGTCCATACTGCGGCCCTTGCCGGCGGACGGCCACGCGCCCAGCACGTTATACCCGTCCACCAGCAGGAGCCGTTCCTTTTTAGACACGGTCAGAAGCGCCGGGCGTTCATGATGGCGTACATCATCACGCCGGCCGCCACGGAGGCGTTCAGAGAGTCCAGATGCCCCTTCATGGGCAGGGACAGCACGCGGTCGCACTTCTTGAGCACCAGCGGACTGATGCCCTCGCCTTCCGCGCCGATCACCAGCGCCGTCGGGCCGGTCAGGTCGGCCTGGAACGCGTCCTCGCCGTCCATCGCCGCGCCGATCACCCACAAGCCGCGCTCCTTGAGCTCCTCCAGCGTACGGTTGAGGTTAATGACCTTGGCGATCTTGAGGTACTCGGTCGCGCCGGCCGCCGCCTTGACCGCCGCCGGGGTCAGGCCCGCGCTGCGGCGCTCGGGGATGATGACGCCGTGCGCGCCCACGCACTCGGCCGTGCGGATGATCGCGCCCAGGTTATGCGGGTCGGTGATGCCGTCCAGCACGATCACAAAGGGCTGCTCGCCGCGTTCCGCCGCGACGGTGAAGATGTCCTCGAGGGAGGAATAGTTGGCGGCGCTGACGTAGGCCAGCATGCCCTGATGGTTGGGATAAATCGCGTCCAGGCGGCTCTTGTCCACCTCCTGCACCACGATGCGGGCCTCTCTCGCCTTGGCGACGATTTCGCGCGCGCTGCCGGACAGGTCGCCGCGCATCACCAGCAGCTTCTCGATGTCTCGTCCGGCCTTGATGGCCTCGCGGATCGGGTTGCGGCCGACCAGCAGGTTCTCGGGCAGCTCGGGCTCGACCGGCGCGGGCAGCGGACGGCTGCTGGGCGCAAAGGTGCGCGGAGGCAGCGGGCGAACCGGCGGCTCGTCGTCGTGCACTGCCGGCGGAACCGGACGAGAGGGCGCCTTGGTGCGGGGCGCGCCGTAACCGCCGCGATTCTCCTGGGGACGTTCGCCATACCTGCGGGGTGCGGGGCCGTCCTCGCGGCGCTCGCCGTACCTGCGGGGGGCGGGGCCGTCCTCACGGTGCTCGCCGTACCTGCGGGGGGCGGGGCCGTCCTCGCGGTGCTCGCCATACCTGCGGGGCGCGGGACCATCCTCGCGGCGCTCGCCATACCTGCGGGGCGCGTCATCCTCTTCGCCGCGGAAACGCTCGCCGCGCTCTCGGCGGAACTGCTCGTCCCGGCCCAGGCCGCCCTGACTGCGGCTGCCGCTGAACCGGCGCTCGCCGTGCTCAAACTTGTCGTAATATGCCATAGGAATCACTTCTCCTCTTTATTTATCAGACGTGCTTTTCGTATTTAGACGCTGAAGGCGGGTCATGCGTTCCCTGACCTCCTCAGCCCTTCCGCAGCTCATCCTTCCCTCGGGGCAGGCCCCGTGCAGGCAGCTCGGCCCGGCCAGGCGCATCAGCTGCGGCGCGGCGGCATAGGCCTGCTCGAGCATCTGCCAGGCCACCTCGCGGATCTCCCACTGCGCGCGGTTGCAGCAGCGAAGCGCCAGGAAGTGGATCAGCTCGCGGGCGTTCATCGTCACCAGCATGCGGGTGGCCGCGCCGTTGGGCAGCACGAAGCGCGCGTCCTCGTTGGCGGACGTGCCGCCGCCCAGGCGCTCGCGCCAGGCCTGATACCACTCGTTGATCTGCTCCATCTGGCGGCGGTATTCCTCAGCCGCATCCTCGCCCAGCGCGCGGATGGCAGGCGGCATGACGTAATCAAAGCCGCGCTCCTCGTCGCCCATGGCCACGTAGCGCTGGGACTGGACGGAGAAGCTGGCGATGCGGTGGCGCGTGATCTGCGCCAGCAGGCTGCGGGACACGCCCTCAATGCCGAAGGTGAAGCTGGCGTGCTCGATCGGCGAAAGGTGACCCATGTCGGTCAGTTTTTTCAGGTATTTGCTCTGGTCGTGCGTTTCGATTCGTTCCTGCAGGTCGTCCAGGCTGGCCGGACTGTAGCACAGCTTGCCCGCCATCGCCACCAGCTCCTCGGGGGCCGGCGTGTAGCGCAGCAGCTTGACGTTCGGTTTGACTTCAGGCATGTTTCTGGCGCTCCTTTTTTATTCAACGAAGTGGGTATTTCCAACGGGGCGCCCACAGGCGCGGAGTCGGTCGGTTTTCTCAAGTGGAAATACTGGGGCCGCCGCGAAAGTGTTTCCCTTATTCGCGGTTCTCGGCTTGATACATCAGCGTTTTCATGCGCTCGAGCTGGCCGGTCAGGTACAGATAGCCGAAGAGTGCCTCGAGCGCGGTGGCGCGGCAATAATCGGCCGGATCGGCGTTTTTCGGGGGCGTCTGGTGGGCGTTTCGGGCGCGGCGCACCACGGCGGCCTCGTCCTCGGTCAGGCAGTCCTCGATGCGCGCGAGGGCGCGGCTCTGGGCGCTGGCCCGCACCCTGGCCACGGCGGCGCGGTGCAGCTCCTTCATGCGGCCGCCGGTTTTGACCAGCTCCTCGCGCACGAACAGATCCCACAGCGTATCGCCCAGGTAGGCCAGCTCCAGCGACCCGGGCAGCTGCCCCTGCTTCGTGATGTCGTCCATGGGCTTACTTCTGGAGCCTGAGCAGGCGGGCGTAGGGCTCGTCCCAGGCGGACGCGTCGCCCTCGGGCAGATAGGTCTTGTTCTCGAAGGAGCGGGCGACCACCTCGCGCAGCGCGTCCAGGCTGTCGATCGCGCCCAGCGCCATTGCCTGAACCAGCAGGTTGCCGATCACGGTGCCTTCAGACGGGCCTGCGACCACCTTCCGGCCGATCGCCTGGGCGGTGAAGCGGTTGAGCATTTCGTTCTTGCTGCCGCCGCCCACGATATGCAGCACGTCGATTTCGTGGCCCAGCAGATCCTTTTCGAGGCGCTCAATGGCCCAGCGGTACTTAAGCGCCAGACCCTCGTACACCACGCGCGCGATTTCGCCGCGGGTCTCGGGCACGGGCTGGTTCGTGCGGCGGCAGTAGTCCTGAATGCGCTCCGGCATGCCGCCCGGCGCCATGAAGCAGGGGTCGTCCACGTCGATGACCGCCTTGAAGGCCGGCGCGGCCTCGGCCAGCTTCACGATCTCGCCGAAGCCTATCTCCGCGCCCTCGCGATCCCAGGCGCGCTTGCACTCCTGGATAATCCACAAGCCCATGATGTTCTTGAGCAGGCGGGTGGTGCCGCACAGGCCGCCCTCGTTGGTGTAGTTGGCCTGCATGACCTCCTCGCGGCACAGGGGGCTCTTGAGCTCCGCGCCGAGCAGCGACCAGGTGCCGCTGCTGATGTAGGCAAAGCGGCTGCCCTTTTCGGCGGGCACGGCGGCCACGGCCGAGGCGGTGTCATGCGAGGCGACGGCGATCACCGGCACCTGAGGCAGGCCGGTTTCGCGGGCGATTTCTTCCTTCAGAAGGCCGCGCACCGCGCCGGCGGGCTGAATCTCGGTCAGGATGCCGGCGGGCAGCCCCAGCTTCTTGAGCAGCTCTTTGTCCCAGTCGCGGGTGGCCGGGTCGATCATCTGGCTGGTGGAGGCGATGGTGTACTCGGTCGCCTTCGCGCCGGTGAGCAGGTAGGCGATCAGGTCGGGCATGAACAGCAGCGTGTCGGCCGCCTCGAGCGCCTCGTCGCCCTGCTCCTTCATCGCGAGCAGCTGATAGAGCGTGTTGAAGCTCTGGAAGGCCAGACCGGTGCGCTCGAAGATTTCCTTCTTGGAGACGGTCTCAAACGCCTTCTCCATCATGCCCTCGGTGCGCGCGTCGCGGTAGTGCACCGGCATGCCCAGCAGGTGGCCGTTTTTGCCCAGCAGGCCGAAGTCCACGCCCCAGGTATCGATGCCGATGCCGTCGATGCGCACGCCTTCCTTCGCGGCCTTGCGCAGACCCTCCTTGACCTCCAGAAACAGCCTGGGCAGGTCCCAGACGTACTGGTCGCCCAGCATGACCGGCTCGTTCAGGAAGCGGTGAATCTCCCGCAGTTCGAGCGTCCTGCCGTCGTACACGCCCAGCATGGCGCGCCCGCTCGACGCGCCGAAGTCAAATCCCAGCAGGTTCAGCGTATGATCCATGTGCCCTGTCCTCCTCATCTTTTCCCCAGCTTGTTCGCACAGTTTTTCCACAGTCTGTGCATAACGCCCTTCTCAGGCGGTGTTTTCACGGTTTTCCACATTATCCACACGCATTCTGTGGATAACCCGTGTATCAGGCTGTGGACTTATGTCTTTTCGTTCACAATTCCGCGTAAAGTTTTCTTAAATATGACAGCTTTGTTGCGCGCCGCCACATTTCGCAAAGTTATCCACAGGTTAAGCCGTCGCTCACCAGCCGCCCAGTCGGGCCGTGGGCACGGCGTTCTGGCTCAGCTCGCCGATGTGGCCGGCCATCAGCTGGTAAAACGCCGCGCTGCCGATCATGGCGGCGTTGTCCGTGCACAGGATGCGCTCGGGCATAAACACCTGAAGCCCTGCCTGCTCTCCCCTGCGCTGGATTTCGCGCCGCAGCAGCAGATTGCTGGACACGCCGCCGGCAATCGCCAGCTTTTTGTCGCCGCAGTCCAGGCAGGCCTTGATACTCTTGTCCACCAGCAGGTCGACCACCGCCCGGCGAATCGAGGCGGCAAAGTCGGCCGCGCGAATTTCCTCGCCGTTCTGGCGCAGCTTGTGCGCCTGGTTGATGACGGCGGTCTTCAGGCCGCTGAAGGAGAAGTCATACGCCCCGGGCGTGGCCACCTTGGGAAAGGTGTAGTAGTGCTCGTCGCCGGTCTCGGCCAGCTTGTCCAGCAGCGGCCCGCCGGGATAGGGAATCTCCAGCACGCGCGCCACCTTGTCGAACGCCTCGCCGGCCGCGTCGTCGTAGGTGCGGCCCAGCACGGTATAGTGGCCGTAGTGGTCGACGCGCACGATGTGACTGTGCCCGCCGGAGACCACCAGGCACACAAACGGCGGCTCGAGGTCGGGATGCGCCAGGTAGTTGGCGCTGACGTGCCCCTCGATGTGGTTGACCGGCACCAGCGGCAGTCTTCGGGCGTAGGCAAACGCCTTGGCCCAGCTCAGTCCGGTCAGCAGCGCGCCCACCAAACCCGGCCCGTAGGTCACGCCCACCGCGTCGATCTGATCCGCCGTCATGCCCGCCTGCGCGAGCGCCTGGTCGAGCAGCGGGTCGAGCGCCTCCACGTGCATCCGCGAGGCGATTTCAGGCACCACGCCGCCGTAAAGCGCGTGGGTGTCGATCTGCGTGGCGATGACGCTGGAGCGGATGATTCGCCCGTCCTCGATAATGGCCGCGGCGGTCTCGTCGCAGCTGGACTCGATCGCCAGGATGCGCGCGCGGCCGCTCTCACGCAATGCCCGCGCCTTTTCGCGGGCGATTTGCTCGTATCGCATGTTTTCTCCCCCAAACCGCGCGGACGGTCTCCGCGCACAGAAGCCCGGCTGCCTGCGCGCCCAGCGGGTACGCGGGATTCAGCAGCCGAAGCGCCATTTTTTCGAAAAACTCCTGCGGCAGCATGCGGATCATCAGGTCGGTCGCCGGATCCAGCAGCCACAGGTCGTTGGTAAACGCCAGCAGGTGAAAGCGCGTGAACAGCGTGCCGAAGTCGGCCTGAAGCACATACAGCGCGCACGCGGCCACCGGCAGCCAGGAGATAAGCATCCCGAGCAGCAGCCGCTTCCCATCCGCGCGGGACAAAAGCACGACCGCCGCGCCCCAGGCAAGGCAGGCGGCGCTTACATTCCTGCATACCTCGAACAGCGCGCGCACGTCCTGCATATGCCGCTTTTCGCGCGCGTTGAAGGGCGAGTCGTCCAGCGCGGAGGCATCGCCCCGAAGATAGCGCGACAGGCCGGTCAGCGCCTCGTCGGTCTGCCCCTTGGAAAGGCCGATGTAGCCGTAGTCCGCCGTTTCGCGCGAGACGGCCAGGTATGCCTTCGCGTCCGTGCCGACCTGGTACAGGCCCAGCAGGCCTCCGCCCAGGAGAAGCATCAGCATCCCCAGGGCGGCCAGCAGCGTTTTCTTCATCTTACTGCATCATCTGCAGGTAGGCGGTCACGAAGCCCTCCAGATCGCCGTCCATGACCGAGGCGATGTCGCCCACCTCGTAGCCGGTGCGGTGATCCTTGACCAGGGTGTAGGGCTGGAAGACGTAGGAGCGGATCTGGCTGCCCCACTCGATCTTCTTCATTTCGCCCTTCACGTCGCTCATCTGCTCCTGGCGTTCCTTCTCGTGCAGCTCGGCCAGCTTGGCGCGCAGCATCATCAGACAGGTCTCACGGTTCTGGATCTGCGAGCGCTCGTTCTGGCACTGCACGACGATGCCGGTGGGCAGATGCGTCATGCGCACGGCCGAGTCGGTTCGGTTGACGTGCTGACCGCCCTTGCCCGAGGCGCGGTAGGTGTCGATGCGCAGATCCTCGGTGCGGATCTCCATCGCGCCCTCGTCCTCGATGATGGGCGCCACGTCCAGCGAGGCGAACGACGTGTGCCTTCTGGCGTTGGCGTCGAACGGCGAAATGCGCACCAGGCGGTGTACGCCGCGCTCGGCCTTGAGGAAGCCGTAGGCGTAGTCCCCCGAGACCTGGAAGGTGACCGACTTGACGCCGGCCTCGTCGCCCTCGAGCAGGTCGAGCTCCTTGACCTCGAAGCCCATGCGCTCGCAGAAACGGGTGTACATGCGGTAGAGCATCTGCGTCCAGTCCTGCGCCTCGGTGCCGCCCGCGCCGGCGTGCAGCGCCAGAATGCAGTCGCAGGTGTCATACTGATCGCGCAGCAGCGTGGTCAGGCGCAGCTGCTGAAGCTCCTCCTTGAGCTTTGCGAATTCGCTCTCGATCTCGGGCACCATCGAGTGATCGTCCTCCGCGTCGGCCAGCTCCATCATGACCTCGATGTCGTCGGCGCGGTCGTTCAGGCTCTTGAAGTGGGTGAGCTTGGACTCGACCGAATGCGCCTTGCGGTTGACCTTCTGGGCATGCTCCATATCGTCCCAGAAGCCGTTCGAGGCCATATCCTCCTGATACTCGATCAGCTGCTCCTTCAGGTGCTCGATGTCCAGCGATTTGCCGCACTCGGCGATCAGCGCGCGCACCTCGGAGAGCTGCTGCTTAAAGCCTTCCATTTCAATCATCGGCATGGGAATAACACTCCTCTATTTTCAGTTTCCGCTCAGTCGGGCACACAGACTCATTCGCTCCGGATCGATCCGGTCGCGGCCATATGCGTCCAGAACACGCGCGTTGTATCGGTCGGTTTTCAGGTTGTACTGCGTCGACCAGCACGCCCAGTACAGGTCGAAATGCCGGTCGCCCGCGCCCGCGTCGCCCAGGTCGATAAACCGGCAGCCGCGGTCGGAAAAGAACAGGTTGGGCAGGCAGCAGTCGCCGTGCACCAGCGCGTCCACGCGAAGCAGATGCGCCTGCTCCCCCGCCTCGCGCTCGTTCACGTCGAAAAAAGGGCAGTCGGAAAAATCGGTCTCGTGCAGCGCGCGCACCGCCTCACCCAGCCGGCCGGCCAGCTCCTCAGGCCGCGCCAGCAGCTCCGCCTCGCAGCCGCACACGCCCGGCTCCCGGCGCGTGAGCAAATAGTCGCGCCCGTCCTCGCAGACAAAGGCGACAGGCTCCTGCGCCAGGTGTTTTTCGGCGAAGTACGCCTGCATGGCGGCGGCGCGCGCGAGCGTTCCCGCCGGGCCCGTCTTCAGGAACAGGTCGCCACAGGCGTATACCTGCGCCTGCGAACAGCCCAGCGTGTCAGCGGTTCGCGCCCTGTCCCCCAGAAGGCGGGCGATTTCCGCGGGCAGGCTCACTTGCCTCTCCCGCAGCATTCCTTATATTTCTTGCCGCTGCCGCAGGGGCAGGGATCGTTGCGGCCCACCTTTTCGGTCGCCTTGGCCGGAGCCTTGTGCGCGGTGGCGTCGCCGCCGTGGCTGGCCACCAGCTTGCGCTCCTCCTCGCGCTCCTGCTTCTCCTGCTGCTCGGGCGGGGTCTGGCGCACCAGCACGGCGAAGCACAGCCGCCGGAGCGTGTCCTCCTGCATCAGGTGAACCATTTCCTCGAACATGTTGTAGCCCTCGACCTTGAACTCGACCACCGGGTCGCGCTGGCCATAGGCGCGCAGGCCGATGCCCTCGCGCAGCTGATCCATCGCGTCGATGTGATCCATCCAGCGGCGGTCGACCGCGCCCAGCAGCGCCACGCGCTCGAACTCGCGCATGTCGATGCCGGCCTGGGTGAACATGTCCTCGCGCTCCTGATAGAAGGTCTCGGCCTCGCGCAGCAGCGCCTCGGTGAACTGCTTCCTCGTGGGCTCCTTCAGGCTCTCGTAGACCGCCGCGACCGAGCCAGGCTTCATGCACAGGTGCTCGAGCTCCTCCGCCAGCGCGCGGATGTTCCAGTTTTCCCACTCGCCCTCGGCGGCACAGTGGCGCTCCACCGCCTCGGTGAGCAGCGTCTCGCGCATGTCCGCGATGACCTTCTTCATGTCCTCGCCCATGAGCACCTGGCGGCGCTGGCCGTAGATGATCTCGCGCTGCTGGTTCATCACATCGTCGAACTGCAGCACGCTCTTGCGGATGGCGTAGTTGCGGCTCTCGACGCGCTTCTGGGCGTTTTCGATCTGCTTGGTGAGCATGCCGTACTCGATGGGCATGTTCTCGTCCACGTTGAGCTTCTGGATCATGGGCGCGATGCGGTCGGAGCCGAACAGGCGCATCAGGTCGTCCTCCAGCGAGATGAAGAACTGGCTGGAGCCCGGGTCGCCCTGACGGCCGGCGCGGCCGCGCAGCTGGTTGTCGATGCGGCGGGACTCGTGCCGCTCGGTGCCGATGATGTGCAGGCCGCCCAGCGCGATGACCTCGGCATGCGCCGCGTCGGTCTCCTTCTTGAAGCCGGGATACCACTTGTTATACTCCTCGCGCGCGGCAAGCACCTCTTCGCTCACCTCGTCGCTGTGGCCCAGCGCCTCCTCGATCACCGCGTCGTCATAGCCCTGAAGGCGCAGCTTCTGCTTGGCCAGGAACTCCGCGTTGCCGCCCAGCAGGATGTCCGTGCCGCGGCCGGCCATGTTGGTGGCGATGGTGACCGCGCCCTTCTTACCGGCCTGGGCGACGATCTCGGCCTCCTTCTCGTGATACTTGGCGTTGAGCACGACGTGGGGCACGCCGCGCAGGCCCAGCATCTTGCTCAGCAGCTCGCTCTTCTCGACCGACACCGTGCCCACCAGCACCGGCTGGCCGGACTCGTGGCGCCTGACGACCTCCTCGACGATGGCGGCGTACTTGCCCTTCAGGGTGGTGTAGACCACGTCGTTCATGTCCTTGCGGATCATGGGGCGGTTGGTGGGAATGGTCACGACGTCCAGCTTGTAGATGCCGCGGAATTCCTCCTCCTCGGTCTTGGCCGTGCCGGTCATGCCGGAGAGCTTTTTGTACATGCGGAAGTAGTTCTGGAAGGTGATGGTGGCCAGCGTTTTGCTCTCGCGCGCGACCTTGACGTTTTCCTTGGCCTCGATGGCCTGGTGCAGGCCATCGGAATAGCGGCGGCCCACCATCAGGCGGCCGGTGAACTCGTCCACGATGATGACCTCGCCGTCCTTGACCACGTAGTCCACGTCGCGCTTCATCATGACGTTGGCCTTGAGCGCCTGCAGGATGTGGTGATACAACTCGGTGTGCGCCACGTCGGTCAGGTTCTCCACGCCGAAGTACTGCTCGGCCTTGTGTACGCCGTCCTCGGTCAAAACGACCGTCTTCTGCTTCTCGTCGCGCACGTAGTCGCCGGGCACCTCGTACTCGGGCTCATGCGCGCCCAAGGCGCCCAGGTTGGTCTTTTCCTCCTCCTTGAGCTTGGCCTCGCGCAGGCGGGAGACGAACCGGTCGGCGCGGGTGTACATCTCGGTGGACTGCTCGCCCGGGCCGGAGATGATCAGGGGCGTTCTCGCCTCGTCGATCAGGATCGAGTCGACCTCGTCCACGATGGCGAAGTTCAGCGGGCGCTGCACGATGCGCGCCTTGCTGCGCACCATGTTGTCGCGCAGATAGTCGAAGCCCAGCTCGTTGTTGGTGGCGTAGGTGATGTCGGCGGCGTAGGCCTTCTGGCGGGCCTCCGGCTCCATGTCGTGCTCGATCAGGCCGACGGTCAGGCCCAGGAAGCGGTAGATCTTGCCCATCCACTCGCTGTGATACCGGGCCAGGTATTCGTTGACCGTGACCACGTGCACGCCCTGGCCGGTCAGCGCGTTGAGGTAGGCCGGCAGCGTCGCCACCAGCGTCTTGCCCTCGCCGGTCTTCATCTCGGCGATGCGGCCCTGATGCAGCACGATGCCGCCCAGCAGCTGCACGTCGAACGGGCGCATGCCCACCGCGCGCAGCGCGCCTTCCCTGGCCACCGCGAACGCCTCGGGCAGCAGGTCGTCCAGCGTCTCGCCCTTCTTCACCCGATTCTTGAACTGCGCGGTCATGTCCCGCAGCTCGTCGTCGGACATGGCATGAAAACGGGGCTCCAGCGCGTTGATCTTCTCGACCGTTTTCATCAGGCGGCGGATCTCCTTTTCGTTACTTCCGCCCAGCATATTCTTTATAAAGTCAAACATGTGCTACTCCTCCATGCTATATTCGCTTTATTGTACCATGATTTGTTTAATTCTACAACCTCGCAGGGTCACTGCTCACAAAAAAAGCGCGAAATAGACGCGTCTTCGCCCCATGTGCTTGCCCAAATCCGCGCCGATGTGTTATAATGAAGACAGGAGATTCCATTTCAAGGAGGACAAGACGATGGCGCTTTGTCATGTGGACTTTTTTTCAAATGTACTGGGCCAGTGCATGCAGGCCGACGTGATCCTGCCGCAGCGTACCCGCGGCCAAATCGGCATGGAGGGCCATGTCGGGGCGAATAAGTACCCAACGCTGTACCTTCTGCACGGCATGAGCGACGACCACACCATCTGGCAGCGGCGCACCAGCATCGAGCGCTACGCGACCGAGTACGGCCTGGCCGTGGTCATGCCGGGCGTGTCGCTGTCCTGGTACACCGACATGTACGCGAGCGACAAATGCCGCTACTTTACCTACGTCGCGAAGGAGCTGCCCGAAATCTGCCGCGACTTCTTCCCGAACATGTCTGAAAAGCGCGAGGACACCTGGGTGGCAGGCCTGTCGATGGGCGGCTACGGCGCGCTCAAGTGTGCCCTGAGGCAGTATGATACCTTCTCCAGGGCGGCCTCGCTCTCCGGCGCGGTGGACGTGTGCAAGCTGGAGCGCTACAACCTGGGCAACGCGCGCTACTGGGAGTCGGTTTTCGGCCCGTACGAGCAGGTGAAAGGCTCCGAAAACGACCTCTTCGCGCTGGCGGAAAGGTGCCCGGCGGAGAAGCGCCCCGAGGTGTTCATGTGGTGCGGCGAGCAGGACGGCCTGCTGGGCGACAACATTCGTCTGCGCGACCATCTGACAGGTCTTGGCTACGACCTGACCTACACCCAGTCCCCCGGCGACCATCAGTGGAAGTACTGGGACGAGCAGATTCAGAACGTGCTCGCCTGGATTTACAAGGATCGCTAAGCCCTCCCCCGCGGTCAATTTCGGCGCTTTTTTCTAAAAAAGGGTATTGACAACCAACTGCATCTGTGCTATAATAACACTCGTCCTCGGGATTATAGCTCAGTTGGTTAGAGCGCCACGTTGACATCGTGGAGGTCATAGGTTCGAGCCCTACTAATCCCACCATACGCCTTCAGTCATCGGCTGAAGGCGTTTTTTTCGTGCGTCCAATCATTGTCCACTCGATCCCCAAATCAATTAAGGAGGCATAAGGTGAATACAAATGGTATTTTCATAAAGGGCTGTTTCATCGGCGAGCCTTTTAATGCAGTATTGCTCTGGGAGTTTCGCAGAGAATTGAGGTTAACCAGGCGATTGATCAAAATTGCAGAAAAGTGCATAGCAGAAAAGGAGACACATGTTGTCAATTCTTTTGAAGGGGTCTGTTTCTACATTGCCCGTTCAATCATTTGGAGCTCAAAATCAGCATTTGACAATCTGGTGTTAGGACATTTTGAAACGGTCGAAATGGTTATCAGGGCGACGATCGAAAATAGAGTCACTTTTGATCTGATTTTTAACGACGAGATTCACTCTCTTTGGAAATATTATATTGCCTACTCGCAATACCAATTAATAAAGGGATTCAATAAAAATCCGGCAGATTGCAAGCACTTTATTCGTTTGCGGGAAGAGCTTGAACTTCCATCCGAATTTTTTGAAAAACGCGGAGATAAGAAGCCATACATAGAACTCCCCTACGGTTGGACATACAAACTGGAGACGATCAACCTAAAGAATCGATTCAAATTCAAAGGACTGTGTGATGCGGTTAAATGGTCGGAACAAAACTACGAAGATTTCCAGGGGATGAGCGGTTCAGTGCATGGCAGCCCGTTCTTCCAAAAGGTCACGCGCCATGCCAGCGTAGAACGGATTATGAACTTGTTTTCCTGCATCTATATTAACCTGTTTCAATTAGTAACTACTTATTGCGACGACATATGGGGAGATGACTTTGATGCGGTAACAGAAGAGCTTGAATCGATTTTCGATCATTTTGTCGAAGTATATGCACAAGCATAAACTATTTATACCAAATCCAGTTGCCGAGTCTGGTGAACAGGAAGAAGGAATGCGGCGGATCGGCGCCCTGCCGCATTCCCCCAGGCGAGCCGGCCGCGGACGAGTCCTTCACTCGCTCACGATTTTCAGGCCGGTATCCCGCTCACTGTGCAGCGGCACTTTCGCCCCTGCGAAACACCAGAATCGCTCTGGCGGAAAGCGTGATGGAGAAGGCGGCCAGCTCCCAGCCCTCGCGCGCCATTTCGTTTGCCTTTTCCTCGACGGACGCGGCCATTTTCTCCGCCCTGGGCTAATAGGGCAAAACTACGGTTTTATAGGTCATAAAAGCACCTCGCCTGCAGATTATTCCCATGTATTTTCAAGTATAACCTGCGAATGTCAGGAATTCCATCCGGCTTTTGTCAGTTCTTCGTCAGGCCGTGGGCGCAGGGCAGGAAACGGCGAAGCGCGGCCTCAAGCGGTCAGGGCTGCGACAACGCGGGGCGCCGCCTGGTCAAAAAAAGCCGCACGCGCCCCGATGGGATTCCTCGGTCTGCGGGGGCTTTGCGTGAGCCGGCAAAGCTGTAGGAATACTCTCTCCTTATTGTTTTTTCGCGGTCATAACCCTGTCGACGAAATCGCAAAAATCAGAAATCCCGCTGAACTCGGGAGAGGATGACAGCAGGTCGTCCTCCCAGTGCAGACCATTTCAGCGCATCTCCTTCCGGCCTGCATCGACGGGCTGATGATTCTGCCAGGGGGAGGCGGGAGGAATCAATGCGGCAGCTGATCTTCTTCATCATAGATGGGAAGGATTCGCATGGCGATATAACAGATCAGGCCAACGGGTATGCATCCAATCAGGGCATGAGTAATATTATGCGGGTTATGCTCAGTTAAGCCCAAAAACTGAATTCCCCAATCCGCAAATGGATCAGCAATAATTACGCTGAGAGTAACTACGATTATTCCACAGATAGTGTCCCAGAAAGGATTTATGCGAACATATTTCCCGCACCTGGAACACTTCTTCCATTCATAACTCCAAACGTCGTGATTGCACCTCATCTCGTCCCTCCTTCATCCGTGGGTAACCAGGTACTCCACCTCCAGCCGGTTCGCCGAGCTGTTCAAAAAGAGCACGGGCATCCTGCCGATCGAGTACCGAAGGCTGGCAAGGCGCGCGTGAGAAAAGTCCGGCACGCGGGCCGCACCTCCTCCCTCAGTTTAAGACGCTGTCCGGGATGTCCTCCAGCCAATAGGCCTGATTCCCGGCGCTGAGCGAAACATATCGGGGCGGTATACGCGACGGATCGGATGGGTAGAGGCACAGTCCGCTCCACTCGGCGTTCCAATTGAGGTCTGTCGCAAAGAATACACCGCCGCAATAGGCCATCACATCCCTGAACAACCGCGCATCCTTCACTGCCGCCGCATCGACCGGCACAGAGGCGACTTCCCTGCGCACACGCACGCTGGAATGTTCGTTTTCCGCCGCGTACCTGCACAGGGAAATCCGGTTCTCCGCTTCATAAACCTCGATTCCGTCGAAGTCATATCCGGCAAGCAGAGGATACAGTCTCTCGGCGGCGGGAGGCACAGCCTTTCGATACTCCGAACTCCTGCAATGCGCCGCGAGGGCAAGCGCGCAGATGAGGGCGGCGCAAACGACTCTCACCGCCTTGCCGGTTACTTTTTTCATGCAGCCTCCTGTAAAATGCCGCTAGACGAGGGCCAGCACGAGAAGGGCGACCGCCAGAGCGCCATAGCCTCCCAGATTCAACTGCCTGCAAAAGCGCTCGGCCTGCCCGGAGTGCTCGGTGGATGCAAGCAGCACCTTTCGGATTCTGAAAAACGAAATCCCGATGAGCAGCGGAATGCACGTGAAAAACGCCTTGCGGAACACGATGTTTTCGTATGCCTTCTGGAAGAAGCTGAAATACCTGAGCCCTTCAGCGGCCAGAATCACAGCCAAAACAGGCAGTATAATGCGAATGATCTTTCTACAGTCTTGCTTACCGATCATGTATATCTCTTGAGATATCCCAAAAAATCTTGCTGCATCTCTTTTTTCGCGTTTATTGTTCATTGACGCTTACCCTCTGATTTCAAAGTGGTTTGCCCGAAAGGCAGATGATACGCTAAGTTAATCCGGCCGCCCGACGTCAATATAAATACCTGTCCGGTATTCCTTATCCCCAATATATGGATGCGTCAGATCGGTATCCTTCTCCCGCGCGATGAGATAAACGGACCAGACGCCGACGTTGTTTTCATCCCAGTCATCGCGGGACACACACTTTATCGCCATGCGAAACGCGCCCTTGTCTGTGGAGATTTCAAGCGGCCCTTTCAGCTCCTTCGACCTCTTTCCGTGATCTCTACTCTCCGCGGTCGATGGGCCGATGTCCCTCTCCAGTGTAAACGAATCGACCTGAAAATAGTCGACAAACACAGCCAGCATGCCGTCCAGCTCCTGCTCGCCGATCTCAGCAATCGCATTCGGCGCAAACAGTTTTTTCATGGCGGTGGTATCCCTTTTCTGTGCAAGGCGCAAAAATTCCTTCGCGTAATCATAAGTCTCTCGATCTTCGAGCAGAATTCCCCTCTTTGCGAGAAACCGATAGGCTGGGTTCCTGGTGAAAAGCACGTCGAGAATATCCAGGGTGCGCGCCTCCCTTCCGAGTGCAATAAGACCGGCGCAGCAGGCCGCAGCGAGGAACAGGAAAACCAGACAACCAGCCTTTCGCTTTCCGCTCCTCAGGCATACTTTATCAGCCCGTCGTTGAATGGAGCAGTCTGAAACGTTCCTATGCCTATCAGCACTTTCCGGATCGTCTCTCGTTTCTCTTTCATCCGAACGATTTTTCCACACCTGGAACAACGCTGCCATTCGTATCTCTTTACGTCGTGCTCGCACTTCATCCCGTCCGCCTTAGTCCATCACGCCGTGACAAAGGCCGCTGGACGCTCGCGGACATCGCGCGTCCCCACGCATCGTACCCGTATTCTACCACAACCGTGCTGTTCGCGTCAAGGCGTTATGACAGGGAGAACGCCCCGCCGGGGAAGGCGGGGCGGATTGATTATTTGATACTTAATTCGCAGGCACCCATGTCGTGCCGTCAAACAAATATCGATGTCTCCCCGAATCAGAGGAATCGATGTAAAAATCACTTGTTCCTTCTATCCAGCCATAGCCTTCTGCAAAACCGCTGTAATACCAAAAATCATCTGTTACAAATACCGTTTTCGGGCAGCCAGGGCCTTGATTCCCCAATTGAATGACAGAGTACATAAGATACTGTTCAGTTGAATCCGAGAGTTCCACCAAGTAATATGTGCCGTCAGACGACGGTATTCCCACAGTTTGATTGCTTCGCACGACTCTAAAATCATAGCCTGCAAAATGCAGTATGACTACCAAAATACACACCGCTACTGCCATTAGCAGCATCGACGATAGTACATATCTTTTGTTCATTGAAAGCCTCCTGTCATATGTTGGCCAGCAATATACCTTTAAGGTAACTAATAACGTCTGTCGCTATCTTGTCATAGCATCCGTCCGGATCACACTTGATTATCGCAGCACTTTTCAAATAGCAGAATATGTCGTGCTGTAAAACAGTACCTCACTGCCAATATAATTGTCCGCATTCAGGAACCGCCCGATTTCAGGGTTGTAGTACCTGCTTCTGAGGCAATACATCCCCGTCTCGCTGTCGTAGATATAACCCCGTACCTGAACGGATTCAGCACGCCCAGCCAGTTCTAGATCGGCAGCTGGTCGCTCGCGTACGTCGCGCGTCCCCACGCATCGTACTTGTATTCTACCACAACCGTGCTGTTCGCGTCAAGGCGTTATGGCAGGGAGAACGCCCCGGGGGGGAAGCAGAGCAAGTGTACAAAAAACAGGAGCATGTCATCGACATGCTCCTGTTGGAATCCGGCAGCGACCTACTCTCCCGGGCCGTTTCC
>CAKUFI010000042.1 GCA_934647305.1 uncultured Clostridia bacterium
CCTGGCCGGGGAGCTTGCTTCCCCGTCCACCAGCTTGTCAAAACCTTTTTTGACAAGCTGAAGCGTGGACTGAATACAGTTCACGCTTTTGCGCTATACAATTCGTCAGTCGGCGGGCACGGCTTCTGCCCGGCGGATGGTAAAGTCGGCCCGTCCGTAGGCGTGCTGGCCGCTGACGCGCAGGGTGTAGTCGCCGGGCTCGGTCACGTTGAGCGTGAAGGAGCCGGATTGCGCGTCGTTGCCGGTGTACAGGGGCGTTTCCCCCTCGCGGGCGACGAGCACGTCCAGGCGGCCCTTTTTGCGGGCGATGCGCACGTCGATCTGGTCGCCCTCCGCGAGCGTATACACGTCCTCGAGCACGCCGTTTAGCGGGTGGAAGGCGAGCAGGAACTCGTCTTCGCCGCCCCGGCGGGAGAAGCGGCTGCCCTCGCAGGGCCGGAAGTGCAGCAGGCACAGCGCCGCCGCGGCGACGAGCAGCAGGCAGGGGATCAGTATCAGCAGTTTTTTGCGCATGGGGGGCTCCTGTCTCGATGTTTTTTCTGATTGTATCACCGCGCGGAGGGGCGCGTCAAGTGGAAAAGGCGAAAACGGCATGGGCGTTCGCTTAGAAAATGATGAGGGATTGACCGGCCACGGGGCGTAGCCGAATCGCGAAATTGCGCGCGGGTATGGACTTTGACGGCGGAATGTGTTATGATAAAACAAAATGGCACGGGAGGAAGAAAAAAGTGGCAGAACAATACAATTCGATTTCCCTGACGCATCTGGCGGCGACCCTGGCGGACGCGCTGGGCGTGGAGCGGCCCCATGAGGCGCACGAGCCGATCACGTCGCTTGAGAACCTGGTAAAAAAGCAGGCGGGCGGGCGCGTGGACCGCATTTTCATGTACAATCCGGACGCGGTTGCGCAGTGGCTGTATCAGAAGTACACCCCCTGGTTCGACGGCGTGCACAGGCACACGCAGCTGTCCGTGCCGCTTCAGACGGTCATGCCCTCGGTCACGCCGGTCTGCTTCGGCACGATGTACACCGGCGCGCTGCCCGAGGTGCACGGCATCCGCAAGTACGAAAAGCCGGTCATCCGCATCGACACGCTGTTCGACGCGGTGATTCGCGCGGGCAAGAAGTGCGCGATCGTGGCCGACCCCAAGTGCAGCATGAGCAACATCTTCCTCGAGCGCGAGATGGACTACTTCCGCTTCGATACCATCGAGGAAATCAACCGCAAGGCCATGGAGCTGATCGAGGCCGACACCTACGACCTGCTGGTGGTCTACAACGGCAATTACGACTCCACCATGCACAAAAACGGCCCCGAAAGCGAGGTCAGCCTGAACGCGCTGCACGACAACATTGCCTCCTTTGACAGGCTCTGCACCGCCATCGAGCAGCGCTGGACCAGTCACGACACGCTCGTCGCCTTCGCCATGGATCACGGCTGCCACGAAATCGACGGCAGCTGCGGCTCCCACGGCCTCGACATGCCCGAGGATCTCAACATCCTTCACCACTACGGCGTCATCCCGCGTCGGTAGGGGAACGTTGGGGAGACGGCTTTTCTGACCGGGCAGTGCCCGGATCCACTTGCTGCCGCGCAGCCATAAGATATGTAATTTGTTATGCGACGTTGTCAGGCCATGCGGTCTTTTGGGCGCCTCCCCAAACCTCTCCCGGAAAACACTTTGATCCGCATGGCAAAGGGGATAGGAGCGATATGGTTCTCCGAATGCAATGCGGGTTGAGGCAGGTTGGAGACGATACCTGGCCTTGAAAAGCGCTGTGTTTCGCGAGCGCAATGCGGGTTTAGGCGGGCTGGAACCGATGCCTGACCCTGAAAAAGACTGTGATTCGTAAATGAAGCACGGTTTGGGGCGAGAAGGAGAAGGCAGTCAGCCTTGAAAAAAAGGGGAACTGCGATTTCCGAATGCCGGGCGACTCCGGAACCCGCCGGGCGCGGGCCTCGTCTACAAAACGGGCGTGGGTAACGCTGCGAAATGCCGCCTGCGCGGACGAACCGAAAACTGCGCCGAAAGGATGACTGAGATGAAGCGTAAACTGCTGAGGATACTGGGGCACATTGTATGGGAGATCGCGGCGGCAAGCCTGCTGGCCGTGCTGATGTACCTGGCTACGCAGGGCATGTGGCTGACTCACCTGCCCGCGGAAAAGGACGTGCAGTCGGTCTCGCTGAGCCTGAACGGGGAAACGGTGGAGGTTACCGAGCCTGAGCAGGTCGAGCGGGCGCTGAAGCTGGTCGGCTTTCTCAAGTACCGGCTGTTTACTCAGGCCGAAGCGGACGACGCGCCGCTGCTGACGATGACGCTCCGCCTGCGGGACGGAACGGAATGCGCCCTCTCCGCAAGCGGGGACACCGTCTGGTGGAGGGGGAAGGCGCACGCGCTCAGGCAGCGCGAGCTGTTCGTCAACCTGACGGAGGGGCTGTTCTTCACCACTAATTGAATTGCAAAGGGGACGACCCCGGGGACGGCGAAACGTTCCCGGGGTTGCTGCGTTCAATGGGCGCTGCGTCGCCCGGCGGCCGATGTCAGGGCGGGGAGGCACACGCTTTTTTCAGCCGTGTGCGATTCATGGTGACTGGTCAGCGCGGAGTCGCAAAGGCTGGTTTTCGCTGCCAATGCGCGCGATTCCGTCCCGCTGCGTGCCCAAAACGCGCCCATTTTGTCCCACACGAAACGCTTTGATGCGACATTGCGTCGAGAGGATGCGCGGCAGCAGTTGGCTGTCGGCACGGCCGACCGGCTGCGGCCGCCAAAGGGGCCAGGGGAGCTTGCGATTGCTCCCCTAGGCCCCCTTGGGACTCCCATACCCCTCCAAACGCGGTCCCGTGGGTGCGGTCTGAGGAGGATACGTTCCTGTCCGGCCAGTTTTTGGTAGCCTGAAGGAGACGGGGCGGTTCCAACTGAACCACGAGACTAGTAGAAATGAAGTGCCTTGGGCGGGGTCTGGGCGAAGCGCAAAAAGGCGCTTTCGCAAGGCAGGCGGGGTTACGGCGAGGGACGGGTACTTCTGACGCAGCCTCCGTATTCCTTGTGGGGCAGTATCCCTGAGTTTTCTATAAACGAAGAAATCAGCCGCTCTAATGTATGGCGGCTGATTTCGTGTTTTGTCCCGCGGTAGCAGGTGGCAGTCGGCCCTGCCGACCGGCGGCAGCAAGTGGGTGCAGGCTCAGCCTGCCGCCCAGTCGAGATAGGCGGGCTTGGTGTAGCCCTGGCCGTTGGGCTCGCTGTCGATCATGACCAGCAGCGCGTCTTTGCAGCCCTCGACCATGATCTCCTGGCCCTCGGGGGCCTTGTCGACCATCTGGGCGCGGGAGTCGGTGTAGAACCAGAGACCTTCGCCCTCGGCGAGCGGTTCGCCGTCGCGTCCGGTCAGCGAGGCCACGTCCAGGCCCATGGCGGCCAGTTCGTCCTGCGAGTAGAACTTCCAGGTTGCCTCAGGCAGCTCGTTTTCCCACTTGCAGTCGGCCACGTCGCCGCTTTCGGACTTGCCGCCGTTGTAGACCTCGATGGTGTAGGCGTCGATGTTCAGGCGGCCGTAGGCGTAGTCGATCAGCTCGGCCGAGGTGGGGTAGTCCTCATAGGAGGACTTGGAGTAGAAGCCGCGGCCGGTGGTCTCCTGGAAGGCGGCGGCCATCTTCTCGGCTACTTCCTTCATGTAAAGGATGCTCTCCGAGTCCTGGGATTCGTCATAGGCGCGATAGCACCATGGATAGAGCACGCTCTGGATGCCGGTGTGCAGCGTGGCCAGCGCGTCGATTTCGTTGTTTAGCAGGAAGTTCTGCACCGCCTGCACCTCGGGCTCGGAGGCGGCGGTCAGACCCGCGCGGGAGTAGGCGTTCGCGCCCACCACGCCGGTATCGACCGTGTCCACGTCGAAGCGGTTCCACTGATAGTCGAACGTGCGGTTCATGTCGATGCCGCTGTTGCGGGGATCGTCGCCCAGGATGCCGTTTTTATCCCAGTCCGGGCTCTCCATGCCGAAGACGGGCGTGGTTTTGCGGTCGGGCTGCGCGTCCGCCGTGCCGCGGTAGAGCGTGGCGATATAGCCGTCGCCGTCCAGGTCGGTGTAGGGATCGGAGAAGGCCACGCCGTCGCCGTTGGCGTCCACCGGGCGCAGGTTCTGGCGGGTGTTGTAGACGAAGGACTGCTCATAGCCGTCCGGATTGATGACCGGCACGACGTAGATCACGTACCTGGACAGAATCTCCTGCACCCGCTCGGTCTCGCGATTCTCGGCCAGCCACCAGGCAAAGTACATCGCGCAGGAGGCCGACTCGCGCTCGCCGCCGTGGATATTGGCCAGGACGGCGATGCCGGTCTTCTCCGCCTTGGGAACGGCTGGGTCGGTCAGCTCCATGCACCAGAGCGTGCGCTCCTGCCAGGTGTGCCCGATCGGGTAGAGCGAGCTGATCTCGGGGCAGGAGGCGCTGATCGCCTGCAGCTGCTCCTCCAGCTCCGCGTAGGTGTAGCGCGCGGTCCAGTCGATTTGGACGGTTTCCTCGGCCTGCGCCGCAGCCAGGGTCAGCAGAAGGAGCGCCGTCAGCAGCCAGGAAAGTGCTCTTTTCATCGTAAAAACCTCTCTTTCACGTCCTGCGCGCCCCGGGATTGTTTCGAGGTGCGCCAGTGCTTTAGCACGGTGATATGATAACACATCACCATACGAATTACAAGCCCCTGGGAGGTTAACTTTTCGAGAAACAAAAAACCGTCCGTTTTCAGGACGGCCGGCGGACAAACTTCGGTGGGGGTCTGGGGGAGCGGTCGGCAGGGCCGACGGCCACTTGCTACCGCCGGATAGAACACGAAATCGGGAACCATAAACTGGAGTTCCCGATTTCTTCGAATTCACAGGCTTCCCTGCGAATTTTCTGTCGGCATTGCCTCCCCGGTTGATGCGGGACGGAAGTGCATATACCCGCTTACCTCACATACGGGACAAGCGCGCAAACTTCGGTGGGGGTCTGGGGGAGCGCGAAGCGAAGCGGAGCCTCCCCCAGCCGAGGCGGCAGCGCCGCCCCATAATCCGCAGAGAATTCTGCGGATTTGAAGAAATCAGCCGCTCCAATTTATGGCGGCTGATTTCGTGTTCTATCCGGCGGCAGCTAGTGGGTGCAGGCTCAGCCTGCCGGCAGCAAGCGGCAGTCGGCCCTGCCGACCGGCCTGGTGACCTCGGGCGCTGCGCAGTACTGCGCGCGATGCAGCGCGGCTGCGGCCGCCAAAGGGGCCAGGGGAGCTTGCGATTGCTCCCCTAGGCCCCCTTGGGACTCCCGTACCCTTTCTAACGCGGTCCCGTGGGTGCGGCCTGAGAAGGATACGTTCCTGCCCAGCCAGTTTTTGGTGGTCAGAGGGAGAATGTGTGGTTTCAACTGGGCGAACGAGATTAGCAGGTTACAACTGCCTCGGGCGCAATGTGGATGAAGCGCCGAAAGGCGCTTGCGCAGTGCGGGTAGGGGGGTACGGCGTGGGGCGGTGCTTCTGACGAAGCCTCCGTATTCCTTGCGGGGCAGTATCCATGAGTTTTCCATAAACGAAGAAATCAGCCGCTCTAATGTATGGCGGCTGATTTCGTGTTCTATCCGGCGGCAGCTAGTGGGTGCAGGCTCAGCCTGCCGGCAGCTAGTGGGTCCGGGCACTGCTCGGTCACACGCCGCTGGCGCCGTAGTTGGCGAGGACGCGGGCGGAGGGGTCGGAGACGTTGCAGCCGGGCCAGGCGGGATTGGGCATCCAGAAGCCCGTGACCATGCGGGCCTGGCCGGGATAGTATTTTTCGAAGAGCTGGCGGTAGAGCAGGCTTTCGCGGGTGAAGGGGCGGGCGAAGTCGTACCGGGCGCAGCCTGCCTCGAAGGCGGACTGGGTGAACTGCGCATCGGCGAACTGCTTGAGGTCGTCGACCATCGAGTGGCCGACCGCGTCGCTGAAGGCGGCCTTCTGCCTCCAGAGGATTTCCTCGGGGAGCAGGTGATCGTCCGCGAACGCCTTGCGGATCAGGTACTTGCCCATGTGATAGCGGTTCATCTTGCGGGCCGGGTCGATGGACATGGCGTAGCGCACGAAGGCCAGATCGCCAAAGGGCACGCGCGCCTCGAGCGAGTTGACCGAGATGCAGCGGTCGGCGCGCAGCACGTCGTACATGTGCAGCTCGCGGATGCGCTTCTCGGCTTCCTGCTGGAAGGAGAACGCGTCCGGGGCAAAGTCGGTGTACTTGTAGCCGAACAGCTCGTCGGAAATCTCGCCGGTCAGCAGCACGCGGACGTCGGTGTGCTCGTGAATGTACTTGCAGACCAGATACATGCCGATGCTGGCGCGGATGGTGGTGATGTCGTAGGTGCCCAGGAGCGCGACGACCGGCTCCAGCGCGGCGAGCACGTCCTCCTTCGTGATGATGACCTCGGTGTGCTCGCTGCCGATGAACTCGGCCACCCTGCGGGCGTACTTGAGGTCGATCGCGTCCACGTCCATGCCGATGGAGAAGGTGCGGATGGGCTTGCCCAGCTTCCGGGCCGCGATGGCGCACACCAGCGAGCTGTCCAGGCCGCCGCTGAGCAGGAAGCCGACCGGCGCGTCCGCGTCCAGCCGCTTCTCCACGCCCGCGACCAGCAGGTCGTGAAGGCGCCTGCACACGGTCTGCTCGTCGTCCATGACGAACTGATCCACGTGGGCGGGGTCTGCGTAGCGCACGAACCGCTCGCCGTCCCAATAGCAGCCGGGCGGGAAGGGCAGTATGGTCTCGCACAGGCCGGTGAGGTTCTTCGCCTCGCTGGCAAAGGCCATCGCGCCGTCCGCCGTTCTTCCATAATACAGGGGGCGAATGCCGATCGGGTCGCGCGCGGCGATCAGGCGGTTTTTCTGCGCGTCATAGAGGATCAGCGCGAATTCCGCGTCCAGCACGCGGAACATGTCCATGCCGTACTCGCGGTACAGCGGCAGCAGGATCTCGCAGTCTGAGTCGCTTTGAAAGGCATATTTTTCCTTCAGCCGCTTGCGGATCGGGCGGAAGCCGTACAGCTCGCCGTTGCAGACCACGAAGCTGCCGTCCAGCTCGAACGGCTGCATGCCCGCCTCGGTCAGCCCCATGATGGCCAGGCGATGAAAGCCCAGATAGCCGCAGGGCAGCTCCACCAGCCGGCTCATGTCCGGCCCGCGGGAAATCGTCCGGTCAAACGCCTCGCGCAGCGCGCCTTCGGGAATCGACTTGGTCTCAATGCCGAGAATGGAACACATACAAAAAGCACCTCCGAAAATTACGCGGCAATCGTTCTGAGTTTTCAGGACGAAGGCCGCTCTCCGTGGTGCCACCTGATTTGCTTCTTACCGGGTTCTGTCAAACCCTGGCGGCTGTAACGGGCCGTACCCGCCGTACCTACTGGCTGTGTAGAGGGGAAGCAAGCTCCCCCTCCACTGCCACCCTCTCCGGATTTTACTTGAAGTCGAAAGACTTCCGGCCGTAAAATCCGCAAGGAACTGTTTTATTGCTTTGGGAATTAAAATTCCGTCGCAAAAAACAGCCCGCGCCCGCCGCACAGGTCGCCGGGCACGATTGGAATTCGAGAGGGCTGCGGCCCTCTCGAGCTCTCCCAGGGGGTGACAATCGGGAAGGCGGGATGGCTTTCCCACGCGTTCGGGTTGGACTCGGAAGGGTTCTTTCACCCGGGCCGGGCGCGAAACTCGCACCGACGTTCGCTCTCTGGGGCCGCGGCTGCCGGGATACTTTGCTTCCTCGTGGCTTTTGATATAAAACTGAAAAAAGGCGGGGTCGAATGAAAACGCACCGTTCATGCGCTTTCGTTCGGCACCCTCGCCTTGCCTAAGAGTATACCGCGCGAGGGCGCGCCTGTCAAGAGCCTGACATAAAAATTAATATTTGCAGGACGAACACGTGAAAAATTCACATTTACGCGGTTTACAGAGAGAAACAGCCTTGAAACGAAAAATAAACACACTTGTGCTGCAATTTGCTGTTGACAAGCGGGCATGAGTCTGCTACAATACCGGCATGACAGAGCAAGGGTGCCTGGCGCACGGCTGCTCTGTCCTTTTTATTAGACCGAACGATTCAAGGAGGTTTCCGCCATGAGCAAGCGCAGCAAAGAGGACATCATTCGCATGGTACGGGAGGGCGACGTCGAGTTCATCCGCATGCAGTTTACGGATATTTTCGGCCAGCTCAAGAACGTCGCGATTACCGCGTCTCAGATTGAGAAGGCGGTCAACAATGAGATCATGATCGACGGCAGCTCGATCGAGGGCTTTGTGCGCATCCAGGAGTCCGACCAGTACCTGCGGCCGGATCTGGACACCTTCACGGTGCTGCCCTGGCGGCCCCAGCAGGGCAAGGTAGCCCGGCTGATCTGCGACGTATACAACCCGAGCGGCACGCCGTTCGTGGGTGACCCGCGCGGCGCGCTGGAGAAGATGCTGAAGAAGGCGGCCGACATGGGCTACAGCTTCAACGTGGGCCCGGAGTGTGAGTTCTTCCTGTTCCAGACCGACGAGCAGGGCAAGCCCACCACCGCGACCAACGACGAGGCCGGCTACTTTGACCTGGGCCCGCTGGATCACGGCGAGAGCACGCGGCGCGAGATCTGCCTGGCGCTGGAGAAGATGGGCTTTGAGATCGAGGCCTCGCACCACGAGGTGGCGGCCGGACAGCACGAGATCGACTTCAAGTACGCCCCGGCGCTGACCGCGGCCGACAACATCATGACCTTCAAGCTGGCGGTCAAGTCGCTGGCACAGAAGAACGGCCTGCACGCGACCTTCATGCCCAAGCCGATCTTCGGCATCAACGGCAGCGGCATGCACACCAACATGTCCCTGTTCAAGGACGGCAGGAACGTGTTCTTCGACGAGAGCGGCGAAAAGAAGCTGTCCGAGGACGCATATCACTTCATCGCCGGCCTGCTGACTCACATTTCCGGCATGACCGCGATTCTGAACCCGCTGGTCAACTCCTACAAGCGCCTGGTGCCCGGCTATGAGGCCCCGTGCTACACCGCCTGGTCGGCCTCGAACCGCTCGGCGCTGATCCGCATTCCGGCGGCGCGCGGCCAGTCCACCCGCGTGGAGCTGCGCTGCCCCGACCCGGCCTGCAACCCCTACCTGGCGCTGACGGTCTGCCTGGCGGCCGGTCTGGACGGCATCGAGCGCGGGCTCACCCCGCCCGCCGAGATCACCGAGAACATCTTCGCCATGACGCCCGCCGAGCGCGAGGCCAAGGGCATCCATTCCCTGCCGGGCACGCTGCACGAGGCCGTCGCCGCCATGCAGCAGGACAAGCTCATCTGCGACGCGCTGGGCGAGCACATCGTCAGCCAGTATGTCGCGGGCAAGGAGAAGGAGTGGGACGAATACCGCACCCACGTGAGCGCCTGGGAGCTGGAGAAGTACCTGATTACCTACTGACAGGACAGGCTGTTTGCAATATGCCGCCCCGAGTTGCGGCGATACGTAGAATAATATCCGCCGCCCGGATCGTTTTCCCGCACATATTCCGGGAAAAGGGTCCGCGCGGCATTCGTTGAATACTGAAAGAGGGCAGGTGAACCGGCGAGATGAATCATTTGATCGTGGCGTTTTACCCGGAGCACGTTTCGCAGCGCATCTGCGAGATGCTCTCGGCCTCCTCGCTTCCGGTGCGCACGGTGTGCTCGAGCGGGGCGGAGGTCATCCGCGCGGTGAACTACATGGGCGGCGGCGCGGTCGTATGCGGCATGAAGCTGCCCGACATGACCGCCGACGAGCTGGCGGGCAGTCTCGAGGAACAGGCCAGCATACTGGTCGTGGCCAAACCCGAGCAGCTCGAGTACTGCGAAAACCCGCATCTGTTCCGTCTGCCCCTGCCGGTCAACCGCTATGACCTCTCCGCCTCGGTGCGCATGCTCATCCAGGCGGAGGAAATGAAGCGCGCCGCTCCCAAGCCTTCCCGCTCCGATCAGGAGACCATCGCCCAGGCCAAGCGCCTTCTGCAGGCCACCTGCGCCATCTCCGAGGAGGAGGCGCACCGCTTCCTGCAGAAAAAAAGCATGGCTGCCCACCGCAAAATGGCCGACGTCGCCGCCGACATCGTGCGGGGGGAGACGATCGAGAGGCGGCCTTTCTGAGAAAGGCCCCTCTCGAGCTCTCCCGGAAAGCACTATGATCCGCGGAAACATGGCGGTAAAAGAGATGTGGCTCCCCGAAAGAAGCGCGGGAGAGGGACGGGAGTACGAGCTGAGCGGCTCTCCGGATGAGGCGCGGGCGAAAAAGGGACTATGTACGAAGCCCGGAACGGTATGGAACCGGGCGTTTTCCGAATTCAACGGTGAATTGGAACTGCGCGCGGCGCAAAACAAAACGGAACAAAGAGGACGAAGCATATGAAGAGGGAACTGCAAAACGGGTTGTACCTGCCCCAGTTTGAGCACGACGCGTGCGGCATCGGCGCGGTGGTCAGTCTGGACGGCGTGAAGAGCCGGAGGGCGGTGGATCAGGCGCTGCGGATTGTGGAAAAGCTGGAGCACCGCGCGGGCAAGGACGCCGACGGCAGCACAGGCGACGGCGTGGGCATCCTGACGCAGATTCCCCACGCCTTTTTCGCGAAGCAGGAGATGGGCTTTGAGCTGCCCCAGGAGCGCGATTACGGCGTGGCGATGATCTTCATGCCGCAGGACCGCCTCAAGCGCGCCCAGACCCGCAAGCTGATGGAGATCGTGACCCAGAAGGAGGGGCTGCGCTTTCTGGGCTGGCGCGAGGTACCGGTGTGTCCTGAGGTTCTGGGCGAGCGGGCGCGCGCCTGCATGCCGGTGATCGAGCAGTGCTTCATCGAGCGGCCGAAGGAGACGGCGCAGGGCATCGACTTTGACCGGAAGCTGTACGTGGCGCGGCGCGTGTTCGAGCAGAGCAACGCGGACAGCTATGTCTGCTCGATGTCCAGCCGGACGATCGTGTATAAGGGCATGTTCCTGGTGAACCAGCTGCGGGCGTTTTATCCCGACCTGCAGAGCGAGGACTTCGTCAGCGCCATCGCGATGGTACACTCGCGCTTTTCGACCAACACCTTCCCCAGCTGGGAGCGCGCGCACCCCAACCGCCTGATCCTGCACAACGGCGAGATCAACACCATCCGCGGCAACGTCGACCGCATGATCGCGCGGGAGGAGACGCTGTCCTCGCCGGTGCTGGGGGGCGATGTGGACAAGGTGTTCCCGGTGATCAACGGGCAGGGCAGCGACTCGGCCATGCTGGACAACACGCTGGAGTTCCTGATGATGAACGGCGTGCCGCTGCCGCTGGCGGTGATGATGACCATTCCCGAGCCCTGGCAAAACGAGCGGGACATTTCGCGTACGAGGCGCGATTTGTACCGGTATTACGCCACGATGATGGAGCCCTGGGACGGCCCGGCGGCCATCCTGTTCTCGGACGGCGACGTGATGGGCGCGGTGCTCGACCGTAACGGACTGCGCCCGGCGCGGTATTATATTACCGACGACCGGACGCTGATTCTGTCGAGCGAGGTGGGCGTGCTGGACATTCCGGCGGAGAAGATCGTGAAGAAGTCGCGCGTGCGCTCGGGGCAGATGCTGCTGGTGGACACGGTGAAAAAGCGCATCATCGAGGACGGCGAGCTCAAGGAGACCTATGCCGCGCGTCAGCCCTACGGCGAGTGGCTGGACGGAAACCTCCTGTCGCTGTCCAACCTGCCGCTGCCCAACCACGCCATCGAGCCGCTTTCTCAGGAGAAGCGCGATCGGATGTACAAGGCCTTCGGCTACACCTATGAGGAGGTCAAGGAGGTCATACTGCCCATGGCGCAGACTGGCGCGGAGCCGACTGCCTCGATGGGCGCGGACATTCCGCTGGCCGTGCTGTCCGAGAAGCACCAGACGCTGTTTTCGTACTTCAGGCAGCTGTTTGCGCAGGTCACAAACCCGCCCATCGACGCCATTCGCGAGCAGATCGTGACCGACACGGCGGTGTACGTGGGCAGCGACGGCAACCTGCTTGCCGACTGCCCGCAGAACTGCGCGGTGCTGCGCCTGGAGCGGCCGATACTGTCCAATACCGACCTGATGCGCATCGAAAACGCGAAGGGCAGGGCGCTGCACGTGGCGCGGGTGTCGATGCTGTACTACCGCAGCGAGTCGCTGGAGAGCGCGCTGGGGCACCTGTTCGTGGCCTGCGACCGGGCGTACAAGAACGGCGCGAACGTGCTGATCCTGTCCGACCGGGGCGTGGACGAGAACCACATGGCGATTCCCTCGCTGCTGGCCGTGTCCGCGCTGGAGCAGCACCTGATTTCCACCCGGAGGCGCACGGCGGTCAGCATGATCCTGGAGACCGCCGACCCGCGGGACGTACACCACTTCGCGCTGCTTCTGGGCTACGGCGCGCGGGCGATCAACCCGTACCTGGCGCTCGAGTGCGTGGACGAGGTGATCGAGAAAGGGCTGCTGGACAAGGATCGCCACGCGGCCGAGCAGGACTACATCCGCGCGGTGGTCAGCGGCGTGAGCCGGGTGGCCTCCAAGATGGGCATTTCGGTGCTGCAGTCCTACCAGAGCGCGCAGATTTTCGAGGCGGTGGGCATCCGGCGCGACGTGATCGAGAAGTACTTCACGAACACGGTGTCGCGCGTGGGCGGCATCGGCCTGGAGGAGATCAACGAGGGGGTCATGTACCGGCACGATCGGGCGTTTGACCCGCTGGATCTGGAGACCGACACGACGCTCGACTCGATCGGCTGTCACCGGCTGCGCTCCGGCCCCGACAAGGAAGACCACATGTACAACCCGCTCACCATCACCGCGCTTCAGCGGGCAGTGCGCGAGGGCAGCATGGAGAAATTCCGCGAATACACCGCGCTGGTGGACGACGAGACCAAGCCGCACACGCTGCGCGGGGTGCTGGAGTTCGCGTTCGACCAGTGTACGCCCGTGCCGCTTGAGGAGGTGGAGAGCGCCGAGGAAATCGTGAAGCGCTTCAAGACCGGCGCCATGTCCTACGGCTCGATCTCTCAGGAGGCGCACGAGTGCCTGGCCGAGGCGATGAACCGGCTGGGCGGGCGCTCCAACTCGGGCGAGGGCGGCGAGACGCGCGAACGGCTGGGCACGATTCGCGGCTCGAAGATCAAGCAGGTGGCCTCCGGCCGCTTCGGCGTGACCAGCGAGTACCTGATGAGCGCCGAGGAAATTCAGATCAAGATGGCGCAGGGCGCAAAGCCCGGCGAGGGCGGGCATCTGCCCGGGGGCAAGGTGTACCCGTGGATTGCCCATACGAGGATGTCCACGCCCGGCGTGAGCCTGATTTCCCCGCCGCCGCACCACGACATTTACTCCATCGAGGACCTGGCGCAGCTGATTTACGACCTGAAGTGCGCCAACCGCCGCGCGCGCATCACCGTCAAGCTGGTCAGCGAGGCGGGCGTGGGCACGGTGGCGGCCGGCGTGGCCAAGGCGGGCGCGCAGGTGATCCTGATTTCCGGCGCGGACGGAGGCACCGGCGCCGCCCCGCGCACCTCGATACACAACGCCGGTCTTCCCTGGGAGCTGGGCGTGGCCGAGGCGCACCAGACGCTCTCGCTCAACGGCCTGCGCACCCGCGTGGCCATCGAGGCCGACGGCAAGCTCATGAGCGGGCGCGACGTGGCCATCGCCTGCATGCTGGGCGCGGAGGAGTTCGGCTTCGCGACCGCGCCGCTGGTGTGCATGGGCTGCGTGATGATGCGCGTGTGCAACCTGGACACCTGCCCGGTGGGCATCGCGACGCAGAACCCCGAGCTGCGCAGGCGGTTCGCGGGCAAGCCGGAATACGTGATGAACTTCATGCTGTTCGTGGCCCAGGAGCTGCGCGAGATCATGGCCAGGCTGGGCGTGCGCAGCGTGCGCGAGCTGGTGGGGCGCGGGGATCTTTTGCGCGTGCGCGAAAAGCAGGTGACAAAGCGCGCGGCCAGCATCGACATGTCCCGCATCATCGGGCACCGCGTCAACGAGTGCCTGAACCCCGAGCAGGTTTTCGACTTCCACACCGAGAAAACGCTGGACGAGCGCGAGCTGCTTCGCCAGTTCAACCTGAAAAAAGCCAGCCCGCAGACGGTCAGGCTGCAGGTTTCGAGTACCGACCGTGCCTTCGGCACCATCTTCGGCAGCGAAATCACCCGCCTTTACGGCAGCAGCCTGCCTGAGGACACGTACACCGTGCAGGCGACGGGCGGCGGCGGCCAGTCCTTTGGCGCGTTCATCCCGGCCGGCATGACCATCCGCCTCTCGGGCGACAGCAACGACTACTTCGGCAAGGGACTTTCCGGCGGCAAGCTGACCGTGTACCCGCCCGAGGGCGCGCGCTATCAGCCCGATCAGAACATCATCATCGGCAACGTGGCGCTCTACGGCGCGACCGGCGGCCAGGCCTATGTCTGCGGCCAGGCGGGCGAGCGCTTCGCCGTGCGCAATTCGGGCGCGGTGGCGGTGGTCGAGGGCGTGGGCGACCACGGCTGCGAGTACATGACCGGCGGGTGCGTGGCCGTGCTGGGCAAAACCGGGCGGAACTTCGCCGCGGGCATGTCGGGCGGCGTCGCCTACGTGCTGGACGAGAACCACGATTTGTACCTGCGGGTGAACAAGCAGCTGGTGGACATCGAGGAGCTGACCGGCGAGCACGACCGCGAGACCCTGCGCGAGATGATCCGCGCGCACGTGCGCGAGACCGGCTCCCGGAAGGGCCGGCGCATACTGGACGACTTCGAGGGCTACGCGCCCAAGTTTAAGAAAATCGTGCCGCGGGACTATCAGCGCATGCTGGCGGCCATCGCGAAGTACGAATCGCAGAACATGACCCGCGATGAGGCGGAGCTTGCGGCCTTCCGCGAGACAGGCAGGTGAACGGTATGGGAAAGAAAGACGGATTTTTGCTCTACCCGCGCGTGAACGTCGGAAGCGGTGCGCCCATTGAGCGCATAAAGGGCTTCGGCGAGTTCAAGCGCCCGCTGACCGACGCGCAGAGGCGGGAACAGGCCGCGCGGTGCATGAACTGCGGCGTGCCCTTCTGCCAGAGCGGCGTGAAGCTCGGCGGCATGTACACCGGCTGCCCACTGCACAACCTGATCCCCGAGTGGAACGACATGCTGTACCTGGGCAACACGCGCCACGCGCTCGACCGCCTGCTCAAGACCAACTGCTTCCCGGAATTCACCGGGCGGGTGTGTCCCGCGCTGTGCGAGGCGGCCTGCACCTGCGGCCTCAACGGCGAGAGCGTCACCGTACACGACAACGAGCTGTCCATCATCGAGGAGGCGTTCGAAAAAGGCTGGATGCAGCCCAAACCCCCGCGCACCCGGTCGGGCAAGCGCGTCGCGGTCGTGGGCAGCGGCCCGGCGGGACTGGCGGCGGCCTATACCCTCAACCGGCGCGGCCACGAGGTCACGGTCTATGAAAAGAGCGACCGGCCGGGCGGCCTGCTGGAGTACGGCATTCCCAACATGAAGCTGGACAAGCGGGTCGTCGAGCGGCGCGTCCGGCTGATGGAGGCGGAGGGCGTGCGGTTTGTGACCGGGGCAGAGGTCGGAAAGGATGTGTCCGCCGAATCGCTTATGCAGGAATACGACGCGGTGCTTCTGTGCTGCGGCGCGGGCAAGGCGCGCGATCTGAACGTGCCCGGACGGGACGCGCAGGGCGTGCATTTCGCCGTGGACTTCCTGACGGCCGCGACACGCAGTCTGCTGGACGGAACCGAGCCCATCGACGCGGCGGGAAAGCGCGTGGTCATCGTGGGCGGCGGCGATACGGGCAACGACTGCGTGGGCACCTGCATCCGGCTGGGCTGCGCGGGCGTCGTGCAGCTGGAGATGATGCCCAAGCCGCCTGAAAAGCGCCTGGAGAACAACCCCTGGCCTGAGTGGCCGCGCGTGCTCAAGACCGACTACGGCCAGCAGGAGGCCATCGCCGTCTTCGGCGAGGATCCGCGGCGCTTTGAGAGCACCGTGCAGGAAATCCTCAAGGACGAGCAGGGACGCGTGCGCGCGGTGAGGGTGGTCAGGCTGAATGGGCGCGAAGCCGTGCCGGGCAGCGAGGAGGAAATCCCCTGCGATCTGCTGCTGATCGCGGCGGGCTTCGTGGGGTGCGATGAGGGCGTGACCGAGGCATTCGGCGTGAAGCGCACATCTCGCGGACTGGTCGAGGCCGAAACCCATGCGACCAGCGTGCCCGGCGTGTTCTGCGCGGGCGACATGCGCAGGGGGCCGTCGCTGGTCGTCTGGGGCATCAGTGAGGGGCGCGCCGCCGCGCGCGAAATCGACGAGTACATTATGGGCTATACCGAGCTGTGAGAAAATAGGAAAAGGCTCCTTTCCGGTGGGAAGGAGCCTTTTGTCGTGTTCTATCCGGCGGCAGCGAGTGGCAGTCGGCACGGCCGGCCGGACAAACTTCGGTGGGGGTCTGGGGGAGCGCGAAGCGAAGCGGAGCCTCCCCCAGCGAGAGACGCAACGGTGCAGAACCACGCAGACTTCGGCCGCTCTAATGTATGGCGGCCGACAGTCGTCGCCAGAACCGGCGGCAGCAGGTGGCTGTCGGCCCTGCCGACCGGCAGCGAGTGGGTGCGGGCACTGTCCGCCCTGCTATTCGATCGGGCGCATGGAGAAATCGACTGGCTCGGGCTCGGGGCGGGGGATGGCGTAGCGGCCGGTGAAGCAGCCGTCGCAGCAGTCGTCCGCGCCGGTGATTTCGCGCAGACTGTCCACGGTCAGGTAGCCCAGCGAGTCCACGCCCAGCCGTTCGGCGATCTCCTCGACCGAGGAATGGTAGGCGACCAGGTGCTCGGAATCGGGAATGTCGGTGCCGAAGAAGCAGGGATAGCGGAAGGGCGGGGCGGACACGCGCATGTGGACTTCCCTTGCGCCCGCGTCGCGCAGCATTTTGATGATGGGCACGCTGGTGGTGCCGCGGACGATCGAGTCGTCGATCAGCACGACGCGCTTACCCTCGACGTGGTATTTGTTTACGTTCAGCTTCAGGTGCACGGCCTGCTGACGCATGCTCTGGTCGGGGGCGATGAACGTGCGGCCGACATACTTGCTCTTGACGAAGGCGGTGGAGTAGGGGATGCCGCTCTCCATCGAGTAGCCCAGCGCCGCGTCCAGGCCGGAATCAGGCACGCCGCAGACTACGTCCGCCTCGACTGGGTGAAGCCTGGCCAGCATGCGTCCGGCCCGCTCGCGCCAGGCGCATACGCTCACCCCGTCGATCACGCTGTCCGGCCGGGCGAAGTAGATGTACTCGAACACGCAGCGGGAGGCCTTTTTCGCGCCCTGACAGGCCACGGTGTGCAGGCCGTCCCGGTCGATCAGTATGGTCTCGCCCGGCTGCACGTCGCGCACGAACTGCGCCCCCACGCTGTCCAGCGCGCAGCTCTCGCTGGCCACGATGTAGGCCGAGCCGCACTTGCCGATGCACAGCGGCCTGAAGCCGTACGGGTCGCGCACCGCAACCAGCTTGCGCGGACTCATGATGACCAGCGAATACGCGCCCTCCAGCCGGGTGATGACCTCCTGCATGGCCTCCTCGATCGAGCGGGTGTGCACCCGGGCCTGGGCGATCAGGTAGGCGATGACCTCGCTGTCCACGGAGGTGTGGAAGATCATGCCCTTTTCCTGCATCTCGCGCCGGAGTTTTCCGTTATTGGTCAGGTTTCCGTTGTGCGCCACGGCCAGCCAGCCCTTGACGTAGTGCGACACCAGCGGCTGGGCATTCGAGCGCACTGACATGCCGGTGGTCGAGTAGCGCACGTGCCCGATGGCGATGTCGCCGGTCAGGCGCTGCAGCTCCTCCTTCGCGAAGACCTCGCCCACCAGGCCCATGTCCTTGTGAAAGGACACCACGCCCCGGTCGGATACCGCGATGCCGCAGCTTTCCTGGCCGCGGTGCTGCAGGGCGAATAGCCCGTAATACACCATCGGGGCCACATTTTTTCCCTCGGTATCGTATACGCCGAATACACCGCATTCTTCATGCACCTTGTCAAATTGTTCGCACATAGGCTCGCTCCTTCCGGGATCACGGGACAGATTGTTCAATTCAATACGGATGATACTGCCTGTACAGCATACACCCGTTCGGAATACGAGTCAAGCGTGGAAAGGTAATTCAACGAACGTTTCACTGCGCGTTAAACAAAATGTCCGCATTGGCGCTTCCGGGATTGCGCGAAGAGGGGCCTCATGGTATAATCAGGCTGCAAAGGCAATGAGCGAAGGGAGAGAGGCGAATGGCGTTTCAAAACTGCTTCGGGATGTTTGTTCACTGGGGGATCTACGCGCTGACCGGCGTGCAGGAGCAGGCGTTTGCGCGGGAGGATCTGCCGCGCGAGGTTTACGAGGCGAACCGGGAGCGCTTCAATCCGACCGAATACGACCCGGAAAAGTGGGTGCTGCTGGCGAAGGAGGCGGGGATGAAGTACATCTGCTTTACCGCCAAGCACCACGACGGCTTCTGCATGTGGGACACAAAGACCACCGACTACAGCGTCATGCACACTCCCTATGGGCGGGACGTGCTCAAAATGCTGGCCGAGGCCTGCCAAAAGCACGGCATGCGGCTGTCGATCTACTATTCGAACCCGGACTGGCACTACGAATACGGCTACAATCCCGCCTCCAGTCACCAGTGGAAGGCGCGGCGCGACCATGAGCCGGACACCGAAAGGCTGCGCGAGTACATCGCGGCGCAGGTGGCGGAGCTTTTGACCGGCTACGGCCCGATCTACACGTTTTTCTGGGACATTCCGCCGCGTATCCGGGACAAGCGCCTCAACGCGCTGGTGCGCCGCCTGCAGCCGGGGATACTGATCAACGACCGCGGCTTCGACGAGGGCGACTTTTCCACCCCCGAGCGCGAGTATCAGGCGATCGGCAGCTCGCGGCGGTTTATGCACCCCACCGAGGCCTGCAATTCCCTGGGCGAGCAGAGCTGGGGGTATCGCGCGAACGAGGACTTCTACTCGATCAGGCACCTGCTCTCGGCCATCGATCAGTACATGGCCATGGGCGCGAGCTACCTGCTCAACGTGGGGCCGGACGCGCGGGGCGTGATTCCCGAGGAATACGCGGGCAGGCTGCGGCGCATCGGGGACTGGTACAACCGGATGGAGGGCTGCCTGGAGGGGCACGAGGCCGACCCGTTCGAGTACGTCATTCCGGGCAGCGACTGCATCGCCGTGCGCAAGGGAGGCAGGAGCTATTTCCACTTCTATGGCGGGCTGATTTCGGATGCGGTGTCGTTTGAAAAATATCCGTGTCTGCCGCGCAGTGTGCGGCTGATGAACACCGGAAAGGAGCTTCCCTTCGCCGTCGAGCGCCTGCCCGGCTGGTATGACGGGGACACCGGGCGCGCGAAGGAATACCTGCACATCCGCGGGATTCCGGTGGACGACCTGCCCGCCGAGCCGATCGTGCTGGAGGTGCGGTGGAAGTAAGAAAGGAAAGAAAAGACATGAAGTACGCGATATTTCTTGATCACCTGCTGTGCGCGGAAAAGCAAAGCGGGCGGCCGCTCGAGTCGCTGCTGGCCAAGGCGAGGGAGCTGGGGTTTGAGGCGGTCGAGTGCGACTGGACACAGCTTGCCCAGGAGCGCCTGGCGCGGGCGCTGCGGGAAGCCGGCATGGGCGTGAGCGGCGTGTACGCCTTTTTGGACTATCGGCAGGACACGAGAGACGAGCGCTCCCGGCTGCTTGACCTGGCGCGGCAGGTGGAGGCGGGCTGCGTGATGCCGCTGCCGGTGCTGCTGCGGGAGGGCGAGGACCGAACGGCCCTTCGCCGCGTGATGGCGGACGGCATTGCGCAGGTGTGCGAGGAAGCCGAGGCGATGGGCCTGCGGGTGGTGCTGGAGGACTTCGACTCACCCCGCGCGCCGTTCGGCAGGCTGGAGGAGCTTTGCTGGTTCCTACGGGAAATACCCGCGCTGGGGTGCGCCTTCGACACGGGCAATTTCCTGATTCACGGCCAGGACGTACTCGCCGCGTACGCGCCCCTGCGCCCGCGCATCCGCCATGTGCACCTCAAGGATCGCCTGGACAGCCCGCGCTGGGGCGACGACGAGACGCCGGACTGCGCCGGGAAGGTATGGTATCCCGCGCCGGCGGGCAGCGGCCTGCTCCCGAGCGGGAAAATCCTCGACCGGCTCGAGGCGGACGGCTATGACGGCTGGTGCGTGCTGGAGCATTTCGGAGCGCGCGACCAGCTGGACTGCATGCGGCGGGAGGCCGAGTGGCTGAGGGCGCGGCGGGCCTAAGGCCTTATCAGCACATCCTCCTGCGCCTGACCCAGGCGGGAAGGGGTGACGCCCAGCTCCTTTTTGAACACGCGGATCATGTTGCTGCTGCTCGAAAAGCCGCATTGCTCGGCCACCTCGCCCAGCGAGCAGCGCTGCCTGGCCATCATGCGGCGGGCGTTGCGCAGGCGGACCGAGGTGATGTAGGCGCCCAGCGTGTAGCCGGTGAAGGCGCGGAAGTCGCACATGAGCTTGGTTCGGCTGACGCAGAAGCGGTCGGCCAGCTCCTGGGCCACCAGGCGGCGGTCGTAGTGGGTGACGATGTAGCTGAGCACATCGGTCAGGTATTGCGGCGCGGGCGCGGTTTCGGACTTGCCCGGCAGCTCGGCGACGCGGCTCAGAAGCAGCATGAACAGCAGCTTGCGCGGCAGCAGGCTCTTTTCGGCCAGGATCTGCTCGCACAGCGGCAGGATGACCGGCCTGTACTCCGGCCCGACCGGTATGAAGGTGCCGTTCTTGCCGAAGGAGGCCATCAGCGGCTCCCACTCGCGCAGCGACGCGGCCACGTACTCCTGCTGAAACAGGATGTTGATCCGCTCATAGCCCGAGCAGGGCTGGGGAATGACGTAGTGCATGGTATAGGGCCGGGTCAGGAACAGGCAGCCCTGCGCCGAGGAAAACGCGCGATCCGAGAACAGCACCTTCACGTCCCCGCTGACGATGTAGCTCAGCTCGTAGTAGGTGTGCATGTGGAAGTCGGTCATGTTGGGATAGTCGCTCTTCAGGCGGTTGATCGCCAGGTCTCTCTCGTCCACCCGGATGTCCAGATCGTCAAGCAGCGGGTTCACGCGCAGTCCCTCCCCGTCGTTTTTTCTCTATTTTACCGCATCGCTGAACGATCTGTCAACTCCAGGCTGAGCCTGGAGGCGGTGCTAGCGCCGGCCACGCGCATCCCTCGGCCATAAATTAGAGCCTTGGGATGCTTCGCGGTCGGAAGACTCGGGGAGACTGCCCCACAACCCGCTGCCGGCGGGCAGTGCCCGCTTCCACTTGCTGCCGGTCGGCCGTGCCGACAGCCGGTTGCTGCCGCCTCTCCTATCGACGACTATCGAGGCCCATAGATTAAAGGCCTCGAAGTCTTCGAATCTGCAAGCTTCCTTGCGGATTATTGGTCGGCGCTGCCGACGGGCATCGTAAGCTCCCCTGGTCCCTTTGGCTTGCCGGCGGGCAGTGCCCGCTTCCACTTGCTGCCGGTCGGCCGTGCCGACAGCCGGTTGCTGCCGCCTCTCCTATCGACGACTATCGAGGCCCATAGATTAAAGGCCTCGAAGTCTTCGAATCTGCAAGCTTCCTTGCGGATTATTGGTCGGCGCTGCCGACGGGCATCGTAAGCTCCCCTGGTCCCTTTGGCTTGCCGGCAGGCAGTGCCCGCTTCCACTAGCTGCCGCCGGATAGAACACGAAATCAGCCGGCATACATTAGAGCGGCTGATTTCTTCGTTTATGGAAAACTCGGGGGGACTGCCCCACAAGGGGGGTGCGGGGAAAACGATAGAAGGCGCCGCCTCTGCCCGAGCAGCCTGGGCCTGGAAAACGGGGAAGAGGGCGTTTCGGGGAAAAGAAAAAAGACGCAGTCCGGACTGCGTCTTTTTAGAAAAACCATCAAACGCGCTCAACCTTGCCGCTGCGCAGGCAACGCGTGCAGACGAACATACGCTTCGCAACACCATTCACGTTCACGCGAACATGCTGAGTATTGGGAGCCCAGGTGCGCCTGGTTTTATGATTGGAGTGGCTTACATTGTTGCCGGAGCTCACTCCCTTATGGCATACCTCACAAAACTTTCCCATCGCTGTCACACCTCCTTTTAGGCGTTCGCATCAAAGCATGTCTATTTTATCAGCTTTTGCTCGGAATTGCAAGTACTTTCTGCGAATTTCCTGATTCTTCACGAAAAAAATCTCTGTAAATCGCGGCGCGGGGGTTAAAAGTTGCGGGAGGGGAGCCAACTTTCCCATGTTTTCACCCAATTGACTTGCATCAGGGCGCGTTTTACGCTATACTATCAGTAAAGGTTGATTCTTCTGGAGGTACGGCTATATGGATTGCAAGTTTCAAACGGAGCTGGGCACCGTGACCGTCAGCGAGGAAATGCTCCTCAAGGTTGCCAGTTACGCGGCGCTGGAGTGCTACGGCATCGTCGGAATGGCGTCGAAGCGCACCACCGACGGCCTGGTACAGCTGATCGGCAAGGAGAATCTGGGGCGCGGCGTGCGCATTCGCCCCTCGGCCGATTCGGTGGATGTGGACCTGTTCATCATCGTCGAATACGGCATCTCGATCAGCGCGGTGGCCTCCACCATCATCGATACCGTGAAATACAAAGTGGAACACCTGACCGGCATCAAGGTCGGAAAGGTCAACGTGTCTGTCGAAGACATTCGCGTCTGACGCGTTGCCCGGACAGCCGGTTAAGGAGGGAATTGTTTTGCCTATTACGACCATCGACGGCATGATGCTGCGCGACATGTTCATGTCCGGCGCGGCGCTTCTCGAAAAGAACCGTCAAAATATCGACGCGCTCAATGTGTTCCCGGTGCCGGACGGCGACACCGGCACCAACATGTGCCACACGATCTCCTCGGCGATGAAGGAGCTGGCCACGCACACCTGCCCCACGGCGGGCGAGGCGGCCTCCGCGGTGGCGCGCGGCGCGCTCAAGGGCGCCCGAGGCAATTCGGGCGTCATCCTCAGCCAGATTTTCCGCGGCATGTCCCGCGCGCTTGAGGGCGCGGACGAGGTGGACGCGGCGCTGTTTGCCCAGGCGATTCGCTGCGGCGCGGACACGGCCTACAAGGCGGTCATGCGCCCCAAGGAGGGCACGATCCTGACGGTTGCCCGCGTGGTGGCCGAGGAGGTCGAGCGCGAGGCCAGGCGCACGAGCGACCTGCAGACCCTGATGAACGTGGTGATCGAGTCGGGCGACGCCATCCTGAAGAAGACCCCCGAAATGCTGCCTGTGCTCAAGCAGGCCGGCGTGGTGGACTCGGGCGGCAAGGGCCTGATGGTGTTCTTCGCCGGGTTCCGCGCGGCGCTGTTCGGCGAGCCGGTCGAGGACGTGAGTCTTGAAAACCTGCAGCCGATGCCGGGCGAGTTCGTGGACGACCATGATTCGCTTGAGGAAATCACCTTCGCCTACTGCACCGAGTTCATCGTCTCCCATCCGCGCCCGGATATGAAGGAGAGCGATGTGGCCCGCCTGCGCCGCCGCCTGGAGAAGATCGGCGACTGCGTGCTGGTCATCGGCGACCTCGAGGTGGTCAAGGTGCACGTGCACACCAACGACCCGGGCAAGGCGCTGCAGATGGCGCTGGAGCTGGGCGAGCTGGACTCGATCAAAATCGACAACATGCTCGAGGAGTTCCGCGAGCGTCAGAAGAAGCGCGAGGCGGACGCGGCTAAGGAAGACAAACCCTTCGCCATCGTCGCGGTGGCGCTGGGCGACGGACTGGCCTCGCTGTTTAAGGATCTGGGCGTGGACAAGGTGGTCGACGGCGGCCAGACCATGAACCCCAGCATTGAGGACCTGGTCGAGGCTATCGACAGCACCCACGCCAAGGAGGTCTTCGTGCTGCCCAACAACTCCAACATCATCCTGGCCGCGCAGCAGGCGGCTGAGCTGACCGAGCGCAAGGTCTACGTGCTGCCTACTAAGTCGGTGCCCATGGGCCTGTCTGCCGCGATTGCCTTCTCCGAAAGCGCGACCGGCGAGGAAAACGAAGCGGCCATGCGCGAGGCGGCCGAAATGGTGCACACTGCCTCCATCACCTACGCGGTGCGCGACACGGTGTTCGACGGCATGGACATCCATCAGGGCGACATCATGGGCATGATCGACAACAAGATCAACTGCCTGGGTCACGACGTGGCCGAGGTCGCGCGCGAGCTGATGGACAAGATGGTGACTGAGGACAGCGAGCTGATCAGCATCTACTATGGTGCGGATACCGCCGAGGCGGACGCGCAGGCGCTGTTTGAAGAGGCGCAGGAAAAGTATCCGAACTGCGACGTTGAGGTGCATATGGGCGGTCAGCCGCTGTATTACTACCTCATCGCGGTGCAGTAAATCGCGCATCAACAATAAGAAAAAGGGAACGGCCAGTCAGGTCGTTCCCTTCGTGCGTTTTGGACAAAAGCGTTGGCCCTACTGTGCTGCGGCGGGCGGGGAGGGGCGCAATGCGCGCCGGATTTTCGCGCCGCTGAGCGGCGCAAAAATTCGGGTGGCCGCAGCCGCCCGTCCCATGCGATTCCCGTAAGGGAATCGCCGCCTTGCGGCCCCGGAGGGGCCGTCAGACTGTCAAAAAACTCGGGAGAGCTCGAGAGGGCCGCAGCCCTTTCGAACTTTCAATCGTGCCCAGCGGC
>CAKUFI010000043.1 GCA_934647305.1 uncultured Clostridia bacterium
AGCCGCCGCGCGACAAAACAAGCCGCCCATCCTGCATAGAATAGCAGGAACGGGAGGGATGCGAATGAAATGGATCCGTCGAATCGCGGTTTACGCGGTATTCTTCGCGCTTTTGGCCAGCATTCCGAGGGTGCTGTCGCTGCCCTCATCCCCGCCGGACGGCCTGGCGGCACACAAGTACGAGGGCTACACCGGCGTACTGAAGCTGTGGGTCTGCGAGGACTGGAGCGGCGGCGCGCTGTGCGCCTGGCTCAACCGCAGCCTGACCGACTTTGAAAAGTCGCACAAGGGCGTGTACGTGCAGCTGACCCAGGTCTCCCGCGAAACACTGCCTCAGTTTGCCTCCGCGCAGGTCATCCCGCCGGACGCGCTGATCTTCTCGCCGGGCATGCTGGACGGCGCGCAGGGCCTGGCCCGCCTGAAGACGGACGCGGCGCTTCGGGACAGTCTCTCGCGCATGGGCCGCACGGAAGACGGCCTGTACGCCCTGCCGGTCGCGCTGGGCGGGTATGGCTTCGCGGTGAACCGGTCGCTGCTGGGCTCGCTGCCCAACGACTGGAGCGCGGTCGAGCTGCCCGCCCGAAAAAACGCGCCGGCCGTGATGAACGTCCCTGCGGACGACGAGGCGCATAGCTGGTCGGCGGCGCTGATCGCCCTGCTGTCCGGCACCTACGCGGGCAAAAACGGCGCGCCGCCCCGCGCGGGCGAGGGCCTGGACTTCGGCCTGCCGACCGCAACCCCCGCCGCCCAGGCGACTGAGCCGCCCCCGCTGCTTGAAAACGCCCTGCCGCGCGCGCTGCCCAACGACTTCCGTACCCTGCCAGGCGTCTACGCCGCCTTCACGAAGGGGCAGGCCGCGGCCATACCGGTCACGCAGCGGGAAATCCATCGCCTGGCGCTGCTGGCCGATCAGGGCAAGGCCCCGGACTACCTCGTCGCCGCTTCAGGCGAAGCGTTTACCGACCAGGCGGCGCTGTTTGCGATCAACGCCGCCGAGCGTCCCGACCGGCAGGCCCGCGTCGATCTGTGCCGGGCGCTGCTTGAGCACCTGCTCTCGGACGAAATGCAGCAAAAACTGACCATTGCCCGTGCCTTCCGGACGACGGACGGCGCGCCGCTTTACCCCGCCCAGAGCGAAATGGGGATCCTCGAGGCACACCTTTCCCAGCCCGACCTGCTCGCCGCCCCGGCCTTTTCGAATTCCTGGCGGCAGGAAGCCCGCGCCCTGTGCGACCGAATGCAGGCGGGCGAGCTCACCCCGCGCGAGGCCATGTCCACGCTGAAGGAACGCCTTTCCTGACCCGCGCCAAAGCCCGGCCGTTTCCTTTTTGGGAAGCCGCCGGGCTTTCTTCATGTATTCACTCAGACCAGCAGCGGCTGGATCTGCTCCCCGCGCAGCGCGCACTCGGCCGCCTCCGCAAGCCGGTCGAAATGCGCGACCAGCGAGGCGGGCTTCTTGACGGGCGCGTCCTGGCCAAAGGGCACGAAGTAGACGTTTTTCACGTTCAGCAGCCGCCCGATATTCTGCGCGCAGCCGGACAGCCCGTCGTTCGTGGACACCGCCAGCAGCACCGGCCGGTTATTGCGCAGGTGAGACTTAACCGCCATCGCAACCGGCGTGTCGATGATCCCGTTTGCCAGCTTGCCCAGCGTGTTGCCGGTCGCCGGGGCGACGATCACCAGGTCGAGCAGGCCGCGCGGCCCGATCGGCTCCACCTGCTGCAGCGTGTGCCAGATCTCGCGCCCGGTCGCCTGCTCCACGCGCCGCCTGACCTCATCCGCGGGCAGAAACCGCGTATCCAGCGACCAGGAATTCTCAGACAGGATGCCCTGCACCTGCGCCCCGGTTGCGCACAGCGCGTCCAGCTCATCCAGCACCCGCGAAAAGGTGCAGAAGGAGCCGGTCATACAGAACCCGATTTTTTTACCAGTCAACTCGCTCATTTCGCAGCCTCCTCCCCTCTATCCCAGCGCCCGCTCGACGGCCGAAAGCAGCGCCCGCGCCGCGCTGTCCGGACAGTACCGCCCGGGCAGACCGCTCTCCCGCCGCGCGTCCAGCCCCAGCTCCTTCGCCTGGGCGAGGTCAAACCCGAACGGCGGGCTGGCCAGGTCGATCAGCTGCGTCCGGGAGGACACGCCCGCGAGCAGCTCCTCGTCCAGCACCTCGGCGGGCACGGTGTTGAAGATCACGTCGAACGACCCGATCAGCGGTGCCAGCCCCTCGAAGGAACACACACTGGCCCCCACGTCCTTCGCAAGCGCCCGCGAGTTGGCCCGCCTCGCGCAGACCGTCACCGGCGCGCGCATCCCCAGCAGCGCCCGTGTCAGCGCCCGCGCAATGCGCCCGTAGCCCAGCACCAGGCACCTGCGGTCGGACAGCGCCCAACCGCCGCGCATCGCGCAGGCAATCGCCCCCTCGGCGGTCAGCAGCGCGTTTCGGCGCACGAACGCCTCGTCCTGCGCCAGGTCGACCACGCGGAAGGGCAGCGCGTCCGGCGCGCCCTCGGCGTCGCTGAGCAGCAGCGCCGCGTCCCCGCGCATCCGCCCCAGCAACTCGCCCAATGTAAACCGCTTCTCGGCCAGCGGCAGCACCAGTCCCCTGCGCCAGGGATTGCACAGCAGCACCGCCTCCGCCTCGCCGATCGCCTCGACCTCGCGGCGCGGGAAGTCGCCTCCCGCCTTTTCAAGGCCGACCGTCCCCACGTCCCAGCCCGCCCTGTGCGCCTGTTCGGCCAGGCAGGCATAGCGCGCGTCTCCCCCCGCAATGAGCAATCGCATAAAAAAATCCCTCCCGTCCAGCATTTCAATTCATGCTATGACGAAAGGGAAAATCGCGTTACCAGCCGGCCTCGGCCCGCTCGATCGCCTCCAGGTAATCCTCCTCGGTGTCGTAATCGGCGGGGTCGATGCCGTAGTCGTTCGGCGGGCAGTTCACCCGCCACAGATTGGCCTCTTCCTCGGCCTCGCGCACCGCTTCCATATAGTCGTCCTCGGTCTCATAGTCCTCCGGGTCGACGCCGTACACGTTGGCCTCGCAGCTTTCCCGCCAGGCAGCCGCCCGCTCGAGCGCGCGCTCGTATTCCTCCCGCGTCTCGTAGTCGACGCTTCGTACGCCGAAGCGGTTGTCCCGAACCTCGCCTCGCCAGGCGTGAGCTGCCTGTTCGGCCTCGCGCACCGCCCGGGCGTACTCCGCCTCGGTCTCGTAATCCTCCGGGTTTACGCCGTAGCGGTTCTCGCCGCAGCTCTTTCTCCAGGCATGCGCCGCCTCCTCGGCCTCGCGCAGCGCCGCGTCGTACTGCACTTGCTCGTCAAAGTCCGCCGGATCCACGCCGTAGCGGTTCGGCTCGCACTCATCCCGCCAGGCCAGCGCCGCCTCCTCCTGGGCCAGCAGCGCGCCCAGCCGGGCCAGATCCTCGCCCGTCAGCCGTCCGCCGCTTCCAAAGGTCACGCCGCCCGCGCGCAGCGAGCCGCTCTGCCGCCCGCCGTTTGCCTGTGCCTGCACTGACTGGAACACCTCGTCCAGCAGCGCCCCTCTTTTCCTAGCCATGTAACCCCCTCCCATGAAGTTCTTTGGTATCTGACCGACCCGTCCATCGCCTTTTCCCCTTACTTTCCGGGCAGCGTCCGGGTCAGCTCGTACATCATAATGCCGGCCGCGACCGCCGCGTTGAGCGACTCGGCCCCGCCGCGCATGGGCAGCTTCAGCCGCACGTCGGCCAGCTCCATCACCTCGTCGCTGACCCCGCGCGCCTCGTTTCCGATGACCAGCACGAACCTCTCCGCGGGCAGGCTGGCCTCGTAGAAGGGCTCGCCGTGCAGCGAGGAGGCCACGACCCTATACCCCTGCGCCTGAAGCGCGCGCAGGGCCGCGGGCAGCTCGCCCATCCACACGCCCACGCGGAAGCCGGAGCCCATCGCCGCGCGCTGCACCTTGGGCGAAAACACGTCCGCGCACCGGGGCGCAAGCAGCATTCCGCCCAGGCCGGCCGCGTCGCAGGTGCGCCAGATCGTGCCCACGTTGCCCGGGTCCTGCACGTTGTCCAGCGCGATCAGACGGCTGGGCGCGTTCTTCAGGTCGATCATCCCCGGCAGGTCGAACGCAGCGCACACGCCCTGCGGTGTTTTCGTGTCGCACACCGCCTCCAGCACATGCGTCCCGGCCAAAAAGACCTGTCCGCCCGCGCGCCGCATCTCCTCGGCCAGCGGAGCGAACCGCTCCGCCTGCTCCCGGTCGATCAGCACCTCATGCACGCCCAGGCCGCTTTCCACCGCCTCGCGCAGCAGCTTTTCGCCCTCGACCAGCATCTGTCCGCTCGCCTCACGGAATTTTTTCTCCTTCAGCGAGCGCAGCCGCTTGGCCGCCGGGTTCTGTACGCTGGTAATCTCGTTCATCTTATCCACGTCCTTCGCTCTGACTTCATTATACAGGATTCTCCCGCCCCGCGCAAGAAAAAAGATGTGTCCGTATGACGGACTTCAGGTTACAGCCGGTATGAGTTTTTATACAGAAAAAGCGCCCCGGAAACTTCCTTTCAAAGTCTCCGGGGCACGCATCCCTTTCAGGAAAAAAACCGGTCAGCGAATCGCCTCGCCGAACACCTCGCCCAGCCGGCGGATGCCCTCGACGATGCGCTCGTCGCTCATGGTGGAGTAGTTCAGGCGCAGCGCGCTGCAGGGCGCGTCCTGATCGACCATGAAGGTATTGCCGGGCACGTAGACCACCTTGCGCTCGACGCATTTCTTCGACAGCGCCAGCGTGTCCACGCCGTGGCCCAGGTCGCACCAGATGAACAGGCCGCCGCCCGGATGGGTGCACGTCACGCCCTCGGGGAAATACTCGTCGATCGCCGAAAGCATGGTCTGGCACTTGTGGGCGTAGTTTACGCGCATTTTGGCGATCAGCGCCTCGATGTCATACTGTTTGAGGAACTCGCAGGCCAGCAGCTGGGGCAGCATGGCGGTGTGCACGTCGCTCGCCTGCTTGGCCACCACCAGCCGGCGCGCGACCTCCCTGTTCGCGCACACGAAGCCCACGCGCAGTCCGGGCGCGAGGATCTTCGAGAACGAGCCGCAGTAGATCACAATCCCCTCGGTATCCATCGACTTGAGCGTGGGCACCTTCGTGCCGTCGAAGGTCAGGTCGCCATAGGGATTGTCCTCGATAATCATCAGGTGATTCTCCAGCGCCGTCTGATACAGCGCCTTCCGCTTTTCCAGGCTCATGGTCGCGCCCATCGGGTTCTGGAAGGTGGGAATGGTGTAAATCAGCTTCGCGTTTCTGTTCTCGGCGACGACCCGCTTCAGGTCGTCGATGTTCATGCCGTCCGCATCCATCTTCACCCCGGCCAGGTGCGCGCCGTAGGAGCGGAAGGCGTTGAGCGCGCCGATGAAGCTGGGCTCCTCCACGATCACCGTGTCGCCCTCGTTCACCAGCACCTTGGTGGACAGGTCGATGCCCTGCTGCCCGCCCGAGACGATGAGCACCTCGTCGTTCGGGTGATCGATGTGTTCAACCCGCTTCAGGCGCGCCTTCACCGCCTCGCGCAGGGGCGTGTAGCCCTCGGTCACGCCGTACTGAAGAGACAGCACCGGCTGCTCGCGCAAAAGCTTCGCGGCGATTTCGGCCAGCTGCTCGTTCGGGAACAGCTCGGGCGCGGGATTACCGCCCGCCAGCGAGATGACCGACGGATCGGCGGCAAACTTGAAGATCTCGCGGATCGCGGAGCCGCGAACGTTTTTCATGCGATCGGATACCTGAAACTCCATGGAAACACTCCTCCTCTTCTACGAAACGCGCCGCAAATACAGAAACGCCCTCCGCATGTCACTGATGCGCAGGGCGATAAGAACTCGACTCGGTACCGCCCCTTTCCGGGAGCACTGGTTCATGGCTGCCATATTTGCGCCTATTATAGCGCGACCTCTTCGCACATGTCAATGCTGCGCGGATTAAATTTCATTTTTTATCGAAAGATGCTTGACAGAAGGGAGGTTCTTCATTATACTAAAAGGGCTGTTTTGCTGAGAACGTATCCTGCGGGATACATATTAGAAAGGGTGTATATCATGTTCCGTACTTACCAGCCGAAAAAGCGTCAGCGTTCCAAGGTGCACGGCTTCCGTGCCCGCATGAAGACCCGTACTGGCCGCAACGTCCTCAAGGCCCGCCGTCAGCGCGGCCGCAAGGTGCTCACGGTCTGATCCGGCAGTGGACAATCATTCTGCAACCGGTCTGCGCGATGGAAGCCCCGTCCCGGGAAGTGGGGCGCGGGCTTCATTGCATACCTATCGACTGGGGCGAGCCTTCAGCCTGGGCAAGAGAAAGCACTATACCTATGTCTACAAGCGCGGAAAATCGGTATCCGGTCGATATCTGACGCTGGTTTTCCTGCGCGCGCGTGATCTCAAGGTCGGCTTTTCGGTTTCCTCCAAGGTGGGCAACAGCGTAACGCGCAACCGCCTGCGCCGCTATATGAAGGAAGACTTCCGCCTGCTCAGGCCCGGCCTGAAAAGCGGCAAGTATATCTTCGTCGCCCGCGTGCAGGCCGCGCAGGCCCCGCACAAGGCGCTCTCCTCCGAGATGAAGTACCTGCTGCGCAAGGCAGATCTGATGCGTCCCGCGCAGGAGGCGAGCGCGCAATGAGGCGTTTCCTTCAGTGGCTGCTGCTGGGCCTGATCCGCTTTTATCAGCGCGCCATCAGTCCCTACTTCCCGCCCTGCTGCCGCTACACGCCCACCTGCTCCCAGTACGCGCTGGAGGCGGTGAAGAAGTACGGCCCGTTCAAGGGCGGCTATCTGGCTTTGCGCAGGATTCTGCGCTGTAATCCCTTCCATCCGGGCGGCTATGACCCGGTGCCCTGAGCGCACACCGCAGGGGCGTTTTTGCATGCTCCCATCAATCTTCCCAAGGAGGAAACGCTATGTTTCGATTCGGACCGATCGGCGATCTGCTTCGCTGGATCCTGGAGCTCATCTACAGGGTCATCCCCAACTACGGCTGGGCCGTCATCGTCTTCACCCTGCTCATCCGCATCCTGCTGCTGCCCTTCGACATCAAGAGCAAGCGCAGCATGAAGCGCACCGCCGCCATTCAGCCGCAGCTGGACGCGCTCAATAAGAAGTACGCCAACGACCGCGAAAAGCTGGCCCAGAAGCAGCAGGAGCTTTACCGCCGCGAGAAGATCAATCCCCTCTCCGGCTGCCTGCCGATGCTGCTGTCGATGCTGATCCTCTTCCCGATGTTCTACGTCATGCGCGAGATTTCCGACGAGGAAATTATCACCCAGGTGCTCTCCATCAAGGAGGCGCTGGACTCGGGCGTGCAGGGCTTCAAGCCGGTGCTTCAGCCCTTCCTGTGGATCAAGAACGTCTTCCAGCCCGACTCCTTCATGTCCACCGTGCTGCCCGCCAGCAGCACCGCGCTTCAGACCATCACCAAGGCCTCCGGCGCGATCACGGCCGAGATGATCGAGACCGCCAAGACCTTCCTGGATTCTGAGGCGTATCAGTCCTGGGCGCTGGCCAACGGCAATGAAATCGTCTATACCGGCATGATGCTGTTCTGGACGATCAAGATCCCCAAGGTCATGAACGGTCTGTTCATCCTGCCCGTGCTCTCCGCCGTGAGCCAGTTTTTGAGCAGCAAGATCATGAACGCGGGCCAGAGCGGCGCTCAGAACGAGCAGGCCGCCGCCACCAACAAGATGATGAAGTGGTTCTTCCCGCTGTTCTCCCTGTGGATCTGCGCCAGCTCCACCGCCGGCTTCGCCCTGTACTGGGTGGCCAGCAACCTGATCCAGATGATCGAGCAGTTCCTGCTGGGCAAGTGGATCGACCACAGCGACAAGAAGAAGCAGCAGCAAAATGAGCTGAGCAAGGAGGCTTAACCCCCATGAAATCGATCGAAATGACCGGCAAGACCGTCGAAGACGCCGTCTCCGCAGGCGTTAAGGCGCTTGGCTGCGACCCGTCCGACATCAAAATCGACGTGCTTGACATGGGCAGTCCCGGACTGTTCGGCATGTTCGGCCGCCTGGCCAAGGTGCGCCTGACCGTCAAGGAGGACGATTCCTTCGCCTTCGAAATGCCCGAGATGAGCCTGAACGCCCCCAAAAAGAGCGCGCCCAAGCCCGCGCCGAAGCCCGCGGCCGAGGTCAAAAAGCCTGAGGCCAGGCCCGCGCCCAAGGCGGAAAAGCCCGCCGTGGAGGTAAAGAAGCCTGAGGCCGAACCCGCCGCGAAGCCTGAGCCCGTCAAGGTCGAGGCGGAGCAGCCCGCTGAGCCTAAAGCCGAGGTGAAGAAGCCTGAAGCCAGGCCCGAGCGCGCCGAAAAGCCCGCTTCCCCGAAGCCTGCCAGAAAGCCCCGCCCCGCCCGCGAGGAAAAGGCCCCTGCGCCGCTGCCCGAGCGCGTGCCGTTTGAAGAGATGCCGGCGCTGAACCTGGACGAGCTGTCCGAGGCCGGCCGCGCCGCCTGCGAGTTCCTGAAGAAGGTGACCGCGGAAATGGGCGCCGGCGAGGTCGAGATGCGCGTTCTGGAGAAGGACGGCAACGTCAGCGTGGCCATGATGGGCGACGAGCTGGGCATCCTGATCGGCCGCCGCGGCGAGACGCTGGATTCGCTGCAGTACCTGACCGGCCTGTACGTCAACAAGCACCGCAGCGAGTACGTCCGCGTGTCGCTCGATTCCGAAAACTACCGCGGCAAGCGTGAGGAGGCGCTGACCAAGCTGGCGCAGCGCATGGCCGCCCGCGCCCGCAAGACCGGCCGCAAGGTCACGCTCGAGCCGATGAACCCCTACGAGCGCCGCATCCTGCACTCCGCCCTGCAGGCCGATCCTTACGTGACCACCCACAGCGAGGGCGAGGAGCCTTACCGCCGCGTCGTGATCACCCTCAAGGGCTATGAAGATTGACGTTCACGTGCACACCAGCGAGGTGAGCGGCTGCGGCCAGCTGCCCGGCGCGGAAATGGCGCGCCTGTACAAGCAGGCGGGCTACGGCGCGATCGTCATCACCGACCACCTGATCGCCGGGACGCACCGGGACATGACCCCCGAGGCGCGCGCCGAATGGTACGTCAGCGGCTATCGCGCCGCGAAGGCCGAGGGCGAGAAGATCGGTCTGACCGTGTTGCTGGGCGCGGAGCTGCGCTTCTTCGGCGGCAACGAGGACTTCCTGCTCTACGGCCTCACGCCCGAGGACGTGCAGTGGATCTTCGAAAAGCTGGATGCGGACACGCGGCTTGACGGCTTTTACCCGCTGGTCAGGCAGTCCGGACGGATGCTGCTGATTCAGGCGCATCCCTTCCGCGAGCCGCTCCGGCACGCGCCGACCGAGCTGCTCGACGGCGTGGAGGTCTACAACGCCGCCAACGCCAACCACAAAAACCACAACGACCAGGCGCTTGCCTACGCGCGCTCCGCACGGCCCGGTTTCATTCAGACCAGCGGTTCGGATGCGCACATGCTCAGTCAGGTGGGACACGGCGGGCTGATTGCCGACGCGCCCATCCGCACCGAGAGCGAGCTGGTGGCCTGGCTGCGGGCGCATCCCGTGCCTAAGCGAATCGAGGAATAGCTATGTGAGATCCCTTTGGACGATGTCCAAGGGGGTCTTTTCAGCTTGTCAGAGCTTTTGACAGGCTGAAGAGCGGAGAAGCAGGTTCCCCACCCCGTGCTGTGCACTTTGTACTGCCCGAGTCGGCAATGCCGGCAGAAGTTCTCCGGGATTTCCATCAAGATGCACCTCCTTTCAAGATGGGGTGTGACAAACGGAACAAAGTGAACGAACTTTCCATAAAATCCGGAGGGGGATATGCGCTTGGATAATGCGCCGCTCTGTCCTGCATGCGCATCCCCCCCTTCGGTAAGTTATAGAGTTTTTGTTCACACACGGCGAGTTTCCCTGAATTCAGGGATTCCTCGTGTAGACAAACTGTAGACAAACCCTTGTACATTTACGCTATTCCATCCTCTTGTATACGCGCTGCGAGCCGTAAAATGCAGCTCTTGCCTTTCTATCCTGCAAAATCCACCCGGTCTTCGTCAGTATGGCGTGTATGGCCCGGCTCTCGCAGCGGTCGATGCGCCCGGGCGGGTGCGCCTCACCGTGCCCACCGCGTCCGAGGACAGCCACTCCCTACGCCGGTACAGGTCCATGCCGCCCCAGTCCTCGGGCAGCAGTTGCCCCCAATGCCTGCTCGTATGATATAGGTTTGTTTTCTGATAGCGCGCGTTGGCTTTCCGGCTTGAAACAGGCGGCTTTTCGGGGTATAATCACTGCATGAAGGTTTGAAAAACCTGCGTCCGCAGAAACGAAACCGGTGCGGAGCGCAAAGGAGGAAGACCTATGGCTCAGAAACTGACAATCGCCGTCGTCGGCTGCGGAGACTTCGCGAAAAACTTCGTGCCGCTGTTCAAGGCGCATCCGCTGGTTGAAAAGGTGTACGTCTGCGACCTGATCCGTGCCCGCGCGGAGGAATACTCGGCGCGCTTCGGCGTGGAAATCGCGGGCAGCTTCGAGGAAGTCCTGAAGAATCCCGCGATCACCTGCATTGCCAACTTCACTCAGCGCCACCTGCACGGCCCGATCGTGACCGCCGCCCTGCGCGCCGGGAAGCACGTCTACTCCGCCGTGCCGATGGCCAGCCGGGTCGAGGAATGCCAGGAGATCGTCTCGCTGGTGAAGCAGACCGGCCTGACCTACATGATGGGCGAGACCTGCATCTACTACCCCAGCTCGATGTTCTGCCGCGAGCGCTTCCTGCGGGGCGATTTCGGCCGGTTTGTGTACGGCGAATCGCAGTACTATCACGACATTTCGCACTTCTCGCAGAACTTCCTGGCCGACAAAACCAGCGCCGGCGTGCCGCCTTTCTTCTACCCCACCCACTCCACCGCCATGCTGCTGCACGCGACGGACAGCTTCGTCACCCGCGTCACTGCGATGGGCTACGAGGATCAGGAGCCGGACGGCATTTACCGCAGGGGCGTAAACCAGTGGGACAACGTGTACTCGAACGCCTACTCGCTGATGCGGCTGGACAACGGCGGCGTGGCGCGGATCAACGAGTGCCGCCGCATCGGTCACAAGGCGCCTTCGTCCTGCGTCTCGGGCTTCTACGGCACCCGGGCGGGGTATCAGTTCATGAACGCGCAGCACCTGGTGACCACGCTGTCCGGAAGCGGCGTGACGCTCGAGGATGTGAGCGACTACGTGAACCCTGAAGCCATGACCGCGCACCGCGACCTGCCCGACTTTAAGCAGCAGGTGGCCAATCACGCCTGGCAGTGGGACAGCTTCGCGCCGGTTCAGGCTGCTGAGCGCGCCCGCCTGCCTGAAAGCTACAAGGGCCTGCCCAACGGCCACATGGCCTCGCATCAGCTGCTGATTGATGACTTCTGCACCGCCGCCTACTTCGGCAGGCGCCCCACCGTCCACGCCTGGCTGGCCGCGCGCTACACCATCCCCGGCCTCGTCGCGCACCAGTCGCTGCTCAGGGACGGCGAACCGCTCCCCGTGCCCGACTGCGGCATGCCGGAGTGAGGCCGGACGGCGCGCTTGACATCTCCGCGGCCCCATGCTATACTGATTGCGGAAGAGTTTACATATAGAGGCGGTGAAAAGAATGACTGTCTATTCAATCCTCCTGTTTCTCGTGGCCGCGCTGCTGGCCTGGGTGGGCGCGATGATCTACAGGGGAAATACGCAGCTGATTCACGCCTATCACCAGTCAAAGGTTTCTGATGCGGACAGACCTGCCTATGCGAAGGCCTTCGCGAAGGGCATTTCCGTCCTTGCCGCGGCGCTGCTTCTCAGCGGCGTGCTTGCGCTGTGGGGCGCTTCGGGAATGGCCGTATCGCTCATCGTGCTGTTTGCCGGGCTCCTGGTTTCCTTCATCCTGCTGTACCGGGTACAGAAAGAATTCAACGGCGGTCTTTTTTAGGCTCTGCGAAACATGGCGCCTGTCTTCGGATGGGCGCTTTTTACGTACACTTAACGCCGCAAAACGCTTGACAAACCGCTCTCGCTAGGCTATAATAAGATCAATAATTAGAATGATTCTTGAAACGACGAAGGACGTGATCCCATGACCAAGCAGCGCGAAGTGATTCTGAGAATCATTCAGTCTTCCGGCCAGCACCTGACGGCCGAGCAGGTTTTCCTGGCCGCAAAGCAGGAGCTGCCCAGCCTGGCGATTGGCACGGTGTATAACAACCTGAACGCCCTGTGCGCCGACGGCACGATCACCCGCGTGCAGATCAGCCGCCAGCCCGACCGCTTCGACCGCGCGCCCATCGAGCGCCTGCACCACCACATGGTGTGCGACCGATGCGGAAGGATCGAGGACCTAAAGCTGGACGACCTGCAAAGCTACCTTCAAAAGCGCTGCGGCGCGAAGATCAACTCGGTCGAGCTGACCGTACACTGCACCTGCGACGAGTGCCTGCGCGGGCGGCAGACCCCCTGACCCCTTCGGGCCAAGCGCCCCTGAGGATAAAAACATTGTATAAGGAGTGTATGAATCATGAAGAAGTGGAGATGCACCGTTTGCGGAGAAATCGTTGAGTCCGAAACCAGGCCGGAGAAGTGCCCCCTGTGCAAGGCCCCCGGCGAGAAGTTCGTGGAGGTTGTCGAAGAGGAAATGACCTGGGCGACCGAGCATGAGGTCGGCGTGGCCAAGGGCGTGAGCGAGGAGATTCTCGAGGGTCTGCGCGCCAACTTCAACGGCGAGTGCACCGAGGTCGGCATGTACCTGGCCATGGCCCGCGTGGCCTTCCGCGAGGGCTACCCGGAGATCGGCGAGTACTGGAAGACCGCCGCGTACGAAGAGGCCGAGCATGCCGCCAAGTTCGCCGAACTGCTGGGTGAGTGCGTGTCCGCCTCCACCAAGGAGAACCTGACCGTCCGCGTGGCCGCCGAGAACGGCGCGACCGCCGGCAAGTTCGAGCTGGCCAAGCTGGCCAAGGCGCAGAACCTGGACGCCATCCACGACACCGTGCACGAAATGGCGAAGGACGAGGCGAGACATGGCCGCGCGTTCAAGGGCCTGCTGGAGCGGTACTTCGGCAAGTAATCAGCGTCAGCGCAGCAGAGGGAGGGTTTTTCCATGAAGTATGAGTGCCCGTGCGGATATGTCTACGACCCCGCGATTGGCGATCCCGAAAACGGCGTAGCGCCCGGAACCGCCTGGGAGGACGTTCCCGAGGATTGGGTTTGCCCCACCTGCGGCCTGGACAAGAGCGTTTTTACGCCGGTTGAATAAAGGAAGCCCGTCACGGCAAGGCCTTCAAGGGACTGCTGAAGCGGTGTTTCAAGTAATTCAGCGCACTGAAAGGGGCAAGCGATTGCCCCTTTTAATCGTAGATTTCAGGAGGATTTGCCATGAGACGCCTGACGATTACACGGAAGAAGAGCTTTGTCGGTTCAGTAACCCCCTACTTTCTCTTCGTTGGCTATCGGAAAACGGAGGTTGATCCGGACGATCCGGAGGCTGAATGGGATTTCCCTGACAGCAGCGATGCAAAAATTGCCAATGGTCAGACGGTTGTAATTCCCATTCGGGATGAAGAATGCCGCGTCATCGTGTGGGCAAACACGCTTACTGGAGCTGCATCCGGCCCGGCATATTCAATTGACGCAGGAACAACCGACATTGAGTTGGAGCTGGTTACGCAATATAGCTGGATTCATGGCAGCAAGTATTTGCTCAGACCCCTCTCGGCAGAATCCTAAAAGGATTCGCTGAAGCGGTACTTCGTCAAGTAAGCACAAAAATCGTTGACAGCCCCGTGCCTATGCTGTGCTTATGCAGCAAAGACTATTTGCAGGCAGGAGTTGTTTCGATGAACGTGAACGACTACGAGACGCAGACGACCGAACCCGGCGGGCGCGAGGCCATCTGGCAGATCATCCAGTCGAGCGCGGAGGAATGCGGCCTGAGCGACCCGCCTGAGGACGTGACTGAGGAATGGCGCGAGTGGTAGGAGCCTGAAAAAGCAGACATTTTCATACAGAAAAGAGGAACCGCCCGAGGGCGATTCCTCTTGTTTTTTGGGGGTTAGCCCACTTCCACGCCGGAGGGCATGTCGCCGTCCACGGTCAGCAGGCGCAGGTGGTTGTGCTCGTCGTCGCAGGCGCACAGCAGCATGCCCTCGGACAGCACGCCGCGCATCTTGCGGGGCGCGAGGTTCTTCACCAGGATGACGGTCTTGCCGACCATCTCCTCGGGCGCGTAGTGCTGGGCGATGCCGCTGACCACGGTGCGGGTTTCCTCGCCCACCTGCAGCGTCTCCTTGAGCAGCTTGTCGCTCTTGGGCACGCGCTCGCAGGCGATGACCTTGGCCGTCACCAGCTTGACCCTGTTCACCTCGTCGATGGTGATCAGGCCGGCATTCTCCTCATCCTCGGCCTTCTCTTCCTTCGCCTCGGGCTGGGCAGGCGCCTTGGCGGCGGCTTCCTTCGCGGCAGCCTCGCGCTCGGCGGCGATGGACTCCAGCTCCTTCTTCACGTCGTAGCGCGGGAAGAGCGGCGCGCCCTTATGCACCACGGTGCCGGGCAGGATGCCGCCGAAGGTCTGGATGGACTCCCAGGTCTTGAGCGCCGGGTCGGTCACGCCCAGCTGCTCGAAGATGCGCTCGGGGGTGTTGGGCATCGTCGGGCCGACGGCCACCGCGATGGCGCGCACGCACTCGGCCAGGTAGTACATGACGGTCTTCAGGCGGGGCAGGCCGTTTTCGCTCTTGCCCAGCACCCAGGGCTGGGTCTGGTCGATGTAGCGGTTGCAGTCGCCCACCAGCTTCCAGATCTCGGCCAGGGCGCTCGAGAACTGCAGCTCGTTCATGCTCTTCTCGACCAGCGCGGGCATGCTCTCGAAGCGCTCGCGCAGCGCGGCCTCCAGCTCGGTCTCCTCGCCTCTCTCAGGCAGCGCGCCGCCGAAGTACTTTTCGATCATCGCCACCGTACGGGAAACCAGGTTGCCCAGGTCGTTGGCCAGGTCGGAATTCGTGCGGTTGAGCAGCGCCTCGTTGGTGTAGTTGCCGTCCGAGCCGAAGGGCATCTCGCGCATGAGGTAATAGCGCAGGGTATCCACGCCGTAGCGCGCCACGATCGGGCCGGGATATTCAACGTTGCCCTTGGACTTGCTCATCTTGTCGCCGCCGAAGAGCAGCCAGCCGTGGCCGAATACCTGCTTGGGCAGCGGCAGGCCCAGCGCGTGCAGCATGATGGGCCAGTAGATGGTGTGGAAGCGCACGATTTCCTTGCCCACCAGGTGCACGTCGGCCGGCCAATACTTCCTGAACAGCTCGTCGTGATCGGTGCCGTAGCCCAGGGCGGTGATGTAGTTGGACAGCGCGTCGATCCAGACGTAGACCACGTGCTTGGGGTCAAAGTCCACCGGCACGCCCCACTTGAAGCTGGTGCGGCTGACGCACAGGTCCTGAAGGCCGGGGCGCAGGAAGTTGGTCAGCATCTCGTTGGCGCGGGAGGTGGGCTGAATGAAGTCCGGATGCGTCTCGATGTAGTCGATCAGCCAGTCCTGATACTTGCTCATGCGGAAGAAGTAGCTTTCCTCCTTCATGGGCTTGACCGGCCGGCCGCAGTCGGGACAGCAGCCGTCCTTGACCTGCGTGGGCGTCCAGAAGGACTCGCAGGGGGTGCAGTACAGGCCCTCGTATTCGCTCTTGTAGATGTCGCCCTGCTCATAGAACTTCCGGAAGATCTTCTGCACAATCTTCATGTGGCGCTCGTCCGTGGTGCGGATGAAGTCGTCGTACTCGATGTTCATCAGCTTCCACAAATCCTTGGTCTCCGCCACGATCTTGTCCACGAACTGCTGCGGCGTGACGCCCGCCTGCTTCGCCTTCTCCTCGATCTTCTGGCCGTGCTCGTCGGTGCCGGTCAGGAAGAAGGTGTCGTAGCCGGTCTGCTTCTTGAAGCGGGTCAGCGTGTCGGCCGCCACCGTGGTGTAGGTGTGGCCGATGTGCATGTTGCCGCTGGGGTAGTAGATGGGCGTGGTGATGTAAAAGGTCTTCTTCTCGCTCATGTCCTGATTCCTCCCTGCATGTTTGCTGTACAAAAAAAGCCGCCCGCTCGCTCGCTGCGAGGGACGCCTGAAGGCGCGGTACCACCCTGCTTCTCTCCTCCCGTTGCCGGAAAGGGACTCATGGCCGACCGGGTGATCGGCTGTGCGGATAACGGTGCCTGCCGTCCGCGGCTTGCGCCTGCTCGCCGCGAAAGCTCGGGAGCCATGTTCGCCCCGCCTCCGTCCGCCGGCTTGCACCCTCCCGGCTCGCTGATCGACTTCACGCGGAGCTACTCTTTCCTTCATCGCCTCATATATTCGCATTATAGCGCCGTTTGCCTCCGCTGTCAAGTTATTTCTTGCCTGATCGCAGCCGCGCTCAGGCTCTCCGGGGGAGGGGGCGCGGCGCGCCCTCAGCTTGTCAAAAAAGGTTTTGACAAGCTGGTGGACGAGGAAGCACGCTCCCCGCCACTGCCGCCCTCTCCAGTCTCCGCTAAAAATCAAAGATTTTTCGGGCGCGGAGCCTGCAAGGAAACGATTTTTTCTCTGGAAAATGGGATTTTCCGGCGAAAAAATCGCCCCGTGCCCACCGTACATGCCGCTGGGCACGATTGAAAGTTCGAAAGGGCTGCGGCCCTCTCGAGCTCTCCCGAGTTTTTTGACAGTCTGGGGGCGCGGTCCCCCCTCTCCCCCGCCCCCTCGCTTATTCGTAGGGCTGCACGTCGTGCCCCGCGTAGTCGGAGATGGTCTCGAGCTGCGCCACGAGATACTCGTCCAGGCGGCTGCCCGAAGCCTGATCGATGGCGGCTGCGAAGTCGGCAATCGAAGCGATCCCGCCCGCGTTCGCCTGCACATAGAGCCTGAGCCCGTCGAAAAACGCCTCGTCGCCCATGGTCTCGCGCAGCTCGTGCATCACGGCCACACCGCGGTCGAGCACGATCGTCGCGAACTCGCTCCTCGACGTAAACCGGTCGGCGGCGCTGTCCACGTTGAGCCCGCCGGGGATGGTGATCCTCAGCGCGGGCACGGCCTGGGCGTTGAGCTGCTTCAGGTACGCCTTGTACCCCTGCGCGTGCTCGGTGAACAGCAGCGACGCGTATTCGCTCAGCGTGGCCTGCAGCCAGGGCTCGCGCACCGGGTTGCTGCCGACCAGGCCGCCGAACCACTGCCTGGCCAGCTGCCGCGCAAGCTCCGTCTTCAGCTCGCCGCGCTTCTTCCAGGAAAACAGCTCCGCGTTCAGGCTGACAACGCCCGCCGCCGAATCGCTCTCGACCAGGCAATCGCTCTGCGTCACGGTCAGCGTGTCGTAGGGATACGCGCCGAACCACTCCCCATAGGCCTCGAGCACCTGCGCGGCGGTTTCGCGGACGGCCTTCGCGGCGGACGCGCTGCCTGAAACCACCCTCAGCGTCACCCCGTCCAGGTCGTACACGTACTCTTTGTATTTGCTCAGCACCAGCGCAATTTCGCGCACGTTTTCAGCCTGAATCCGCCAGGAAACGCGCCCGTTCTGCTCGTCGATGTTCTCCGGTGTGCCGAAGCAGGCCACGCGGTACTCACTCGGCGCCTCGAGCGTGACCGTGTAGTCGCTCATGGCCGCGAAGTACGCGTCGCACACCGAGCTCATCGCGCCCAGCACGTAGTCGTCGGTCGCCGGGTCGAACACGCACAGTGCCGGATAAAAGGCGTTCAGCCGCCAGGTATTCCCCGCGCCCAGCATGCCCTCGACCTCGGGCAGCAGCAGATAATAGGTAAACTGCACCTGCACGCTTTCGCCCGCCTTCAACTCGCAGGCCACCCGCATGAAGCACTCGCTCTCACCCTGCATGCCCCACTGCGCGCTCTCGCCGTTTACCCGCACCGACACAAAGTCGATCCCGCCCGGCGCAAAGCCGTGCGTATAGGGCTGATCGTCCGCGTCGAAGGGCACGCTCTGCTGCCGCCTGAGCATGTTGGCGTACACCTGAAACATCAGATAGCTCAGCGGCCGCCCGGTGTCGTTGGTATAAGTGACCTGCTGATGAACCAGCAGGCTTTGCTCGTTCTCCAGCAGGCTCATGTGCAGTTCGTAGCTCGGCCGCGACTCGCTTTCCTCCGCCCGCGCGCCTGAAGGCGCCAGGCACAAAAGCAGCGCAAGCGTCATCGCGAGTATCCGCCTGATTCCGTTCATACCGATTCCTCCGTCAGCCCATGCCCAGCACAGCCGACACGATCGTTCCCAGCACCAGCAGCACCGCCAGCGCGAGACAGAGTATGCGAACCCACTTCCTGGTCATGCCTCTTCCTCCTCCAGTTCCTTCAGATAGCCGTAAAGCAGCTCCCTCATGCCCTGCATGTCGCTCACCTGCTGGATGGCCGCCCGCAGCCGGCTGCATCCGCGCATGCCCTGCATGTACCAGGCCAGGTGCTTTCTCATTTCAAGCGGCGCGGCCTTCTCGCCCTTGAGCCCGCACAGCAGCTGCGCATGGCGAAGCGCCGTCTCGACCCGTTCGCGCGGCGTGGGCGGGGTATAGGTTTCCCCGCGATACGCGCAGGCGATTTCCCGAAAGATCCAGGGATTGCCCTGCGCGGCCCGCCCCACGGCGCACGCGTCGCACCCGGTTTCCCGCCGCATACGCGCCTCGTCCGCCGCCGAGCGCACGTCTCCGTTGCCCACGACCGGCACGCTCACCGCTTCCTTCACCCGGCGAATCACGTCCCAGTCGGCGCGGCCCAGGTACTGCTGCTCGCGCGTGCGGCCGTGCACAGTGATCATCGCCGCGCCGCAGTCCGCCAGGCGCTTCGCCATCTCGACCGCGTTTATGGACTGTTCGTCCCACCCGGCGCGGATCTTGACCGTCACCGGCTTATCCGTCGCCTTCGCCATCGCCGAAACAATGCGCCCGGCCAGCTCAGGCTCCTTCATCAGCGCGCTGCCCTCGCCGTTGCCCACGATCTTGTGCGCGGGGCAGCCCATGTTCACGTCGAAAAACTCAAACCCCAGGCCGCTGAGCTGACCGACTGCCTCGGCCATCAGCGCCGGCTCGCGCCCGAACAGCTGCAGCCCCACAATCCCCTCCGCGTCGTCGCGCGCGAGCAGCTCCCGCGTGGCGCGGCAGTCGCGCGGGGCGTAGAGGAATCCCTTGGCGCTCATCATTTCGCTCACGCAGAAGGCCGCGCCCATCTCGTGGCACAGCCTGCGCATGCTCCGGTCGGACACCCCGGCCATCGGGGCGAGCGCCGCGCCCTGACCCACCTGCACGCTTCCGATGCGCATCGTCAGCTCACCGGCGCCGGGATGGGCGAGGCGGTCGGCTCGGCCGTCGGCTCCACGATGATCTGCGTCTGCCTCAGGCCCGCGATCTTCCACTGGCCACTGATCCGCTTGAGCGTGACCACGTACCTGCCGCCGTACCAGGCGGGCGGGTTGGCCGATTCGACCTGCTTGCTCTTGCCGCTCTTGACCTTGCCGTTGATCTTCGGGATCTTTTCCACGATCGTGGCGGTGGCGGTGCTGTCCCAGGGCCAGGCCCACATGCTCTCCATCGACACCTGATACGTGAAGCCGGTCACGTTGTAGTTGACATAGGGCGACTGGTCGGACAGGCCGATGCGCAGCGTCTCGTCGTTCATCAGGAAATCGCTGGTAAAGTAGTTAGTCAGCGTGTCCGCGTTTTTCTGGGTCAGGATCACCGACGCGCGCTGCTGCATGCCGTCGCGAAGCAGCAGGTAGATGTTCGAGGTGTCCATCGACAGGTAAAACGCCAGGATCAGCAGGCCCGCCACCACGCTGAGGATAATCAGCCTTGTGGCGATGTACCACAGCAGTCTGCAAATATACTTCAAAACGCGTACACTTCCTCACACTTTGTCTTAAACCAGTTCACATCGCAGGCTCCCATGCCTGCGCTCGCCGCCTGTAACGCCGCCCGATGGGGTTCGCAGCTCTTGTGGGGCAATAGCCCCGAGTTTTCAGACCACGAAGAATCTGGAGGCTTTAATCTATGGCCGACAGATTCGCTTGGCCAGCGCCTGCAGGTGGGTGCAGGCACTGCCTGCCGAACCCCTCCGTCGCTTTCAGCGACAGCTCCCCTTTCAGGTGAGCCCTGAGCACGCCCCGTGCCTCCCCTGAAAGGGGAGGGATCCGCGAAGCGGACGGAGGGGTTCACAAACGCAGAATTTGGGAACTTCAATCTATGGTTCCCGAATTCGTCGCCTAAACCGGCGGTAGCAACCGGGTGCAGGCTCAGCCTGCCGGCAGCAGTTGGCCGTCGGCCCTGCCGACCCGGCGCTAGCAGTTGGAGCCGGGAACTGCCCGGTCAGCCTGCCACTTGAAGGCGTACTTGCCGCCGCGCAGCTCCATCATCACGTCGTCGTCGGACTGCCAGCAGCGGAACACGCCGTGCACCTCGCTGAGCAGCTTTTCACTCTCGGTGACCTGATGCAGGTCGGCATGCTCAAGGATGAGCAGCGCGGTCGAGCCGACCGGGATCTGGCAGGACACCTGATGCTCGTCGCCGGTGATGCGCCAGTCGCACTGCACGCGGCCCGCCGGGGTCATCAGCCAGCCCGATACGAACGACAATCCCTCGATTGGGCGCGGATGCAGCAGCAGCTCGCCGTAGCCCGGCTTGGTCATGTCGATGCCGCACAGCGCGCGCATCATCCACTCGCCGATCGCGCCGTAGGCATAGTGGTTGTAGGAGTTCATGTCCCGGCTCCAGAAGCTGCCGTCGGGCTTGATGCCGTCCCAGTGCTCCCACATCGTGGTCGCGCCCTTCGTGATCGGGTACAGCCAGCCGGGGTAGCCGGTCTGCATGAACAGCTGCCCGGCCACATCGTGATACCCGCACTCGGTCAGCGCCAGGCACAGATACGGCGTGCCCACGAAGCCGGTGGTCAGGTGGTAGTCGTTGTCCTTAATCATCTGCACCAGCTCGGCCGCCATGCGGTCGCGATGCTCCTCCTCGGCCAGCTCGAAGTGCAGCGTCAGCGCGTATGCGGTCTGCGTGTGCACGGCCAGCCGCCCGTTGGGGGTGATGAACTCCCGGCGGAAGGCGCGCACCAGGCTCTTGTGCGCCTGCCTGAGCTCGTAGGCGTCCTTGTCGTAGCCCAGCGCCTCAGCCGCGCGCATGGTCAGGTAGGTGCTGTAGGCATGATACGCGCTGGCGATCAGGCTCTTGTCGGTTGCGCCCACGTAGCTGCCCGACGGCGCGTCCAGGCCCAGCCAGTCGCCGAACTCGCCGCTCACATCGACGATCACGCCGTCGGTCGAGTGGCCGTCGTTATAGCGGAGCCAGGCGCGCATCGACGGATACTGGTCGCGCAGCACCTGCAGATCGCCGTAGCACTGGTAGATCGTCCAGGGCACAATCACCGCCGCGTCGCCCCAGGCCGCGCCGCCCGCCGCCTTTTCGCCCAGCACGTTGGGCACGACGTAGGTCACCGCGCCGTCGCTTCTCTGGTCGCAGGCCAGGTCCTTGAGCCACTCGGTCAGCATCAGCGCACTGTCCATGTTGGTGCAGGCCGTGCGCGCGAACACCTCGCAGTCGCCCGTCCAGCCCAGCCGCTCGTCGCGCTGCGGGCAGTCGGTCGGCACGTCCACAAAGTTGCCCCGCTGGCCCCACTGGATGTTGCGGAAGAGCTGGTTGACCCGCTCGTCCGAGCATTCGAAGCCCGAGGTTTCGGCCAGGTTCGAGTGAATCACCACGCCCTCGAAGTCCGAAAGCGAGACCTCGTCCGGCCAGTCGATCAGCTGAATATACCTGAAGCCGTAGAAGGTCAGCTGCGGCTCGAAGGTCTGCTCACCCTCGCGCAGGGTGTACTCGATCAGTGCCTTCGCGCTCCGGTAGTTGTCTGTATAGAAGTTTCCGTCCCTGTCCAGCACCTCGGCGTGGCGGATGGTCACGGTATGTCCCGCCGGGCCCTTCACGCGGAACCTGACCCAGCCGACCATGTTCTGGCCGAAGTCGATCACGGTTTCGCCCTTGGGCGTATGGATGATCTGCCGCGCGGGCAGGGTGCGCATGGGCTTAACCCCCGCGTCGCGCTGGCCGATCAGGCGGCAGGCGGGCATGGGCAGCTCCGCGGCGCTCTTCCAGGCCGCGTCGTCGTAGCCCACCTCGTCCCAGCCGGATGTCTCAAGGCGCGCGTCGTAGGCGGTGCCGTCGTAATAATCGGCGAAGCGGATCGGGCCGGTCATGTCGGCCTTCCAGCTGCCGTCGGTGGCGTAGAGTATCTCGCTGCCGTTCTTCAGGCGCACGTACAGCAGGCCCCAGAAGCCCAGTTTGTCGCCCAGGTAGCCGCCCGCGTGCGTCCGGCGGGAAATCGTGCCGCGATACCAGCCGTCGGCCAGCGTCACGCCCACGGCGTTTTCGCCCCGGCGCACGAGGCTCGTCACGTCCCAGGTCTGGTACTGCAGGCGGTAGTTATAGGTTGTCCAGCCGGGCGAGAGCACCTCGTCCGTGACCTTTTTTCCGTTGATGGACAGGGAATAGACGCCCAGCGCGGTGGTATACGCCCTGGCGCTGACCACCTCGCCGCGAATCTCGAACTGCTTGCGCAGGCGGATGGGCGGCTGCAGGATCGCACCGGTGTCCTCGCTCGAGCCGATAAACCGGCCGGCGGGCGCGCGGGTGGTCATCAGGCCGGTGTCCCAGAAGGCCTTCTGCGAATAATCGCTGTCCTGCCCCTTTTTGTCCCACACGCGCACGCGCCAGTAATACCGGCTGCGCGGCTTGAGCGCGGGGCCTTCGTAGGGAATCAGGTGATAGGCGCGGGACGAGATCTTTCCGCTGTCCCAGAAGGGCGTGTCCATGCCCTCGCAGAAGACCTGGATGCGGTAGGCCGCCTGCGTCGAGGCGGTGTCCTGGAGCTGCCAGCTGAAGCGCGGGCGAAGGTCGTCCAGCCCCAGCGGGTTTTCGCGATACTCACAGCGAAGATTCACAGCCTGAAACATTTCAATTCTTCCTTTCCAGTCGGTCGGCAGGGCCGCCGGGCAGTGCCCGGTTCCACTTGCTGCCGCCGATCCTATCACGAATTCGGGAACCATAAGTTCAAGTTCCCGAATTCTCCGGTTTTCCGGGATTCCCCGAAAAACTTCCGTCGGCATTGCCTCTACCTGCTGCCGGTCGGCAGGGCCGACAGCCACCTGCTGCCGCCGATTCTATCAACGACCGTTGGCCGCCATAAACTGAAGCGGCCAAGATCTGCGCCGGGCAGTGCCCGGTTCCACTTGCTGCCGGTCGGCGGGGCAGGCTGCCAAAAGCGGCCAAGGTCTGCGTTCGAAAACCCCTCCGCCCGCTTCGCGGACACCTCCCCTTTCAGGGGAGGCATGGGGCGTGTTCAAGGCTCCCCTGAAAGGGGAGCTCAGACTGTCAAAAAACCCCCGGAGAGCTCGAGAGGGCCGCAGCCCTTTCGAACTT
>CAKUFI010000044.1 GCA_934647305.1 uncultured Clostridia bacterium
ACGCCGCTGGGCGCGATTGAAAGTTCGAGAGGGTTGCGACCCTCTCGAGCTCTCCGGGGGTTTTTCGACAGTCTGAAGCGTGAACTGTATTCAGTCCACGCTTTTTTCATGCAGGTGGGTGCAGGCTCAGCCTGCCGACCAGGCTTCATAGCGTGAGGCCTGGAAATTATTTTGCTGCGCGGTACCGCACGCAATGCAGCACGGCTGCGGCCGCCAAAGGGGCCAGGGGAGCTTGCAATGCCTGTCTTATGCCCGCATTGCGTGGCCCCGGCGGCAGCAAGTGGAAGCGGGCACTGCCCGCCGGCGGCAGCCAGTGCGTGCAGGCTCAGCCTGCCCGGCCTGATTACCAGTCGCTGTCCCAGTCGGTGTCGCTCGAATCCCAGCTGTCGAACACGTCGCTCGAGGAATCATTCGAGGATTCGTGGTAGTATGGACTGTCCTCAAAATCCTGAATGTCGTAGCTCCCGCTGTAGGAGGAGCCCAGCCAGTAGTCGTCCGGATGGTCCTTGAAGTCGCCGTCCAGGCTCGAGGCGCGGTACCAGCCGCCGGAGTCATAGGTATACCAGCTGCTGTCCTGATAGTAGTAGTAATCGTCGCCATAGCAGTAATAGCCCGTGGAGGGCGCGGACAGCTTCAGCCAGAGCCAGGCGACCAGCACGGCAATGAAAATCACGCCGCCTAGAATCTCCCGGAGCTTCTTCTTTTTCTTCCCCTTGTCCGGCGCGGCGGCCGCGCCGCTCTGCTTTGCCTGGCGCAGCTCGACCTCGCTCTTCATCTTCTGATACAGCTCGTTCACCGCGTATGCCTCGTCCGGGCCCTGGTAGCGGATCGCGCGCGTGCCGTCCGCCTTGTTCTTGTAGACCACGAACCTGCCGTCCTCGTTCCGAAAAATGCCGAACGCCTTCGGCTCCTTGTAGTCCTCGCCGATGAAAAAGCGCATGCGCTCCAGCGGCAGGTCATAGGCCCGGCAGAATTCCTTCAGCTCCTCAATCGTCTTGGGCACGCCGTTCCACGCGCCGCAATGGGGGCACAGCTTGTCGCTTTCGGACATGTCCGCGCCGCAGTATGGACACTTCATTTCGTTTCCTCCGTTTCATGGGTCGTGCGGGCGCAAAAGGCCCCCTCCCCCGCCAGGCGGAAGGGCACCGCGTCCGCGCAGTCCTCCTTCAGGCAGAAGCTCAGGTCGGCCCCGTAGCCAATCGCCTGCAGATGCCTGTAGTGCGCGCAGGGGGACAGCAGCTCGTGAATCGCCGCGCGGTTCTGCCGGTACAGCGTGCGCGCGGCCAGCGCCATGTCGTCGTCCTCGCCCGGGCCCAGGCGATCCAGTATCGCGCCGGCCGTCAGCGCGTCCTCCAGCGAAAATCGCCCGCCCGTGCCCGCCAGCACGATCGTCACATCCTCCTCGCCGCGCAGCAGCCGCGCCACCGCGCCCGCGTTGCGCAGGCACCCCAGGTACAGCCTGGGCGCGCCCGAGGCCGAGGCAATGGCCTGCGTGCCGTTGGTCGTGGTCAGCACCAGGCTTCGCCCGCCGACCGCCTCTCGCGTGTACTCGAGCGGGGAGTTGGACAGCTCGAAGCCGTCAATCCTGACCGCCCCGCGCTCGCCGCCCCGAAGCGCGCCCGCCGATTGCGCCAGTTCGTTCGCTTCCTCAACCGTGCTCACCGCCCACAGCGCCTTACAGCCGTTCTCCATCGCGGTCGCCGCCACCGTGGTCATGCGCAGCGTGTCGATCACCACCGCGGCGCCTCTGGGCGGCTGATCGGCGCGCAGCAGCGTATGCACCGGGTAAACCGTAAACTTCATCGCCTTTTGCATCCTTTCGGCCCGTTTTCATTCAGTATACACCCGAATTCCCGCCAGAGCAAGGAAGGCAAGGAAAAATACTTTTGTTAAGAAACCGGTATTTCCTTGACTCCGGCCGCCTGATGAGGTATAATAACATTCGCTGGTTACAGGGAGAGATGGCCGAGTGGTTTAAGGCGCTGGTCTTGAAAACCAGTGATGTCGCAAGACACCGGGGGTTCGAATCCCTCTCTCTCCGCCATAGGCCATGGAGAAGTACCCAAGAGGCCGAAGGGGCTCCCCTGCTAAGGGAGTAGGGTGGGATAACTGCCGCGAGGGTTCAAATCCCTCCTTCTCCGCCACGACCACCGTAATTTTGATGAAATTGCGGTGGTTTTTCTATACAAATTCGCTGTCTGTAGGGTTTCAAATAGATGAACGGAACGTCTGGCGAGACAGCTGATGTTGTAAAAAGATGAATGACGCAAGGTCATGAGCCAGATATGGAGCATATTGAAGAGGCGATGTCCGGACGGCTTTGAAGCCAGGCACTCCTTCGTATGGCCAAGGGAGATGGCCGCAGACTGAACAAAGGAGTATCGTACGATGAGAGAACTGAGAAAAAAGCGGGCGGTCGCCGTCAGTACGCGCTGAAGAAGGGATGTGATGCGAATCGAGAAAGAGAGGACTGAAACCATGACCAGAGTTCCCGACCCGAACGTGGTCTTTCCGAACGAATACAAGACCTCCTGCTTCATTAAAAACGTCGTCACCGCGCCGAATATCACGATCGGCGACTATACATACTACAACGACGCGGCCGACCCGACCGGCTTTGAGCGCAGCAACGTGCTGTTCAACTACCCGGAATTCGGGGATCACCTGGTGATCGGCCGGTTCTGCCAGCTCGCCTCTGGCGTGAAGTTCATCATGGGCCCGGCGAATCACCGCCTCAGCAGCGCGACCACCCACCCCTTCAACGTCTTCGGCGGCGCGTGGACGAAAAACACCCCGCCGCACATGGACCAGCTGCCCTGCAAGGGCGACACGGTCGTCGGAAACGACGTGTGGATCGGCCGCGAAAGCGTCGTAATGCCCGGCGTGAAGATCGGCGACGGCGCGATCATCGCCGCGTACTCGGTCGTCGTGAAGGACGTCCCGGCCTACACCGTCTATGGGGGCAACCCGGCGCGGTTCATCAAGGAGCGCTTCGACGGGGAGCTAAAGAGCCTGCTGCTGCGCTTTCGCTGGTGGGATCTGCCGCCGGAGCAGCTGACGGATATCCTGCCCATACTCTGCGCCCCCGACCTGCAACGGCTCAGGCCTTTTTAAAGGCGCAGCCTGCACAGGGGCAATAAACCGAATACCAGAAGGCGCCTGATCGGAACGCATCCGGTCGGGCGCCGTTTTTGCTCTGTATCAGCTGTTGCCGGTGGGAATGTAGGGGCGAATGGAGGCCGCGACGCCGCTGATGGGCATGGTCTGCAGCCAGACGCGCCCCGGCCCGGTCAGCAGGGTGTTGAACAGGCCCTCTCCGCCCAGCAGCTTGTTTTTCATGCCTGGCACCTGCTGAATTTCCATCCGCACGCCCTCGGTAAAGCCCGCGACGTTGCCGGTGTCCACCACCAGCTGCTCGCCCGCCTTCAGCTCGTACTCGACCAGCTCGCCGTCGATCTCCACGAAAGCGACCCCGCGTCCGCTGAGCCGCTGCATGATAAAGCCCTCGCCGCCGAACAGCCCTACGCCCAGCTTCTTATTGAAGTGGATCGACAGCTCCACGCCCGGCTGCGCGGCCAGGAAAGCGCTCTTCTGCACGATCATTTCCTGTCCGGGCGCAATGGTGAGCGCCACGATGCGTCCGGGAAAGCTGGAGCCGAAGGCAATCATGCCCGCGCCGCGCGCCGTGTAGACGTTCTGGAACATGCTCTCGCCGGAAAATGCCTTGGAGAACATCCTGCCCAGGCCGCCGCCCTTCGTCTCCATCTGCATGCTGGGGCTCATCCAGACCATGGAGCCCTTTTCAGTCACCATCTGCTCGCCGCTCTCCAGCTGGCAGATCACCACGGGAAACGCTCCGCCCTTGATTTCGTACTGCATTCTCTGATTCCTCCTTCTGTCGTATGGTTCAAAAAACAACCTTCCTCGCTCACACCCGCAGCTCGCCCAGCACCTGACCGACCGGCTCGCGGATGACCAGCGCCGCGTCCGCGTCGGCCGGGGTCGCGTCGCGGTTGATGACCACCAGGTCGCGCCCGCGGAAGTAGCTCAGGTATCCCGCCGCCGGGTACACGTTCAGGCTGGTGCCCGCCACGATCAGCGCGTCCGCCTCGGAAATCACCCGCATCGCGCCGCGCGCGGTGGCCTCGTCCAGCGGCTCCTCATAGAGCACCACGTCCGGCTTGACCACCCCACCGCACGCGCACCGGGGGATGCCGGTCGAGTGCAGTATGAACTGCGCATCGTACAGCCTACCGCAGTCCATGCAGTAGTTCCTGTGCACGCAGCCGTGCAGCTCGAACAGCTCCCTGCTCCCCGCCGCCCGGTGCAGCCCGTCAATGTTCTGCGTCACCAGGCCGTGCAGCTTGCCCTTTCGCTCCATCTCCGCCAGCTTCAGGTGCGCCGCGTTCGGCTTCGCGTCCAGGCACAGCATCTTCGCCCGGTAAAAGTCGAAAAACTCCGCCGGGTGCAGCTCGAAAAACGTCCGGCTCAAAATTACCTCGGGCGGGTACTTGTACTTCTGCCGGTACAGCCCGTCCTGACTCCGAAAGTCCGGTATCCCGCTCTCCGTCGAGACCCCCGCCCCGCCGAAAAACACAATCCGCCGACCTCTGTCCACAATCTCCTGCAGCGTCATATTCTCAACCTCCTAAGGTTACGATCGAGAGGCGGCCTTTCTGAGAAAGGCCCCTCTCGAGCTCTCCCGGAAAGCACTATGATCCACTCAACGCATTGTATGGTAGAAACGTGATTCCCCGAATGGAACGTTTTGGGGGAAGGTCTTATCCAAAGGCTGTTCTCATCATTCGAAAAGCATATCTCTCCACCGATCAAGGCCGCGAAACAGCCTCTTACCACCTTCGCCGCATTCGGAGTGTCGCCTATCTCACATTGACCTCGTCACGCGGATCAATGTGTTTTCCGGGAGAGCTTGAGAGGCGCCGAAAGATCACATAGCCCGACGGCACCTGTCGCTAACTCTCACTTCTTATGGCTGCGCGGCAGCAAGTGGGTCCGGGCACTGCCCGGTCAAAAAGGCGGCCTCTCGAACGTTCCCCCCGTTCCTTAGAGCGTCAAAAAGGGCGTCTGGGTGAAGGCCCAGATGAGCGCGGCGAGGGTGACGATGCAGCCCAGGGTGGTGGCGACGACCTCCTGATTGGCCAGGTCGTGATCGACGTCGTACATCTGCGCCATGGTGTAGCTGGATACGGCGGTGGGTGCGCCGAAGGCGATCAGGGTAATCATGAGCTCCGCGTCGCGGAAGCCAAACCACCACACGCCCAGCAGGCACATGATCACGGGCAGCAGCACCAGCTTGCACAGCACGCTCGCGCCCAGCGCCCGGGCGTTTTTGCGCAGCGTTTTGAATTCGAAGCACATGCCCACGCCCAGCAGGCCGGCCGTCGAGCTCATTTTGGCCAGGCTCTGCACGTAGCTTTTGAGCACGCCCGGCAGGCTCAGTCCGGTCAGACTGAACAGAAGCCCCAGCACGTTGGCCAGGATCAGCGGGTTGGTGACCACGCCCCTGACCGTCTTTTTCACATTCACATGTCCGCCGCCCGCGCTCTCCAGCAGCACGACCGCGAGGGTGTTGTAGGTGGGAATCAGGAACGCGGACACCACGCTGGCCACGCCCAGCTGCTCGGGAAAGAAGCCCTCGATCACCACCAGGCCGAAAATCACGTAGTTGCCGCGATAAATCGCCTGCTCGATGACCGCGGCGCGCCGCCTGTCGCGCGCGAACCGGGGCACGAGCAGCACGCATCCGAAGAACACCGCCAGCGTGCCCAGCACGCAGAAGAGGATCAGCGGCAGGTTCACGACCTCCCGAAACGAGGTCGTGCTGACGTTGAAGAACAGGCTGGCCGGCAGCAGGCACTTGAAGACCACCTTGTTAAAGTCGCTCGCGCCGGCGGGGCTGACGATCTTGCTGCGCTTGAGATAGTAGCCGGTCATCATGGCCAGCAGAATCGGCACGATGACCGACGCGATCAATGCTTCCGTTCTCATTGCTTTTGTCCCTCCAAAATCCGCCTGACCGCGTCCTCGGCCAGCTCCTGCGTAGTCAGCTGCGCGACCCCCGCCACCTGGATGTGGCACTTCTGCATGGGCAGCAGTACCTTGCGCGCGGGCGACGCGGCCACGCACCGCGCCATTTCCGGCGTGATTTCGCCCAGCAGCGCGTCGGCGAGCACGATGCCGATCGGCCCGGCGATCACGTCCGCCCGGCGGCAGTTGACCCGCACGGCGTTTTCGCCGGTGGCTCCGGCGCTCGCACCCGCCTTGAGCATGGCGGCGGTGGCCAGCACGTTGGTGCCGACCGCAACGATTTCGGCCTCAGGCGACGCGGCCCGCAGCCGCTCGGTCAGCGCGCGGCCCATTCCCCCGCCCTGGCCGTCGATGATGACGACTCTCATATGCGCTAGTTTCCTTTCTCGTCGCTCTGCCTGCGAAAGGCCGAGGGCGACAGCTCGTATTTTTTCTTGAACAGGCGGCTGAAGTAGAGCGGATCCTCATAGCCGCAGCGCCTGGCCACGTCGGCCACAGGCAGCTCGGTCGCCCCCAGCAGGTGCGCCGCCTCGCTCAGGCGCACGTCGGTCAGGTAGGCGTAGGGCGACAGGCCGGTAAACTCCCGAAAGACGTGGATAAAGTGGTGCCTGGACAGGGCGCACAGCTGCGCGCAGAAATCCACGCTGAGCGCCTGGTCGTAGTGCGTGTGCAGGTACTCCATGACCTCGCGGATGCGCTGGGCGCGCTCATAGCCGCTCGCGTCGCTCAGCTGCGTCAGCCGCCGCCCGATGCGCGTGACCAGCTCGATGAAGTAGGCCGTGACCTGATCCTCGTACTGCGTCTCCTGCCGCTGAAGCTCCCGCACGATGCGCAGCAGCAGCCGGTTGATCTCGGGCAGCTCGCCCACCTGCGCGACCGGGGCGTCCATGAGGCCGCTTCGCTGGAGCAGCGGCTCGGCCAGCGTGCCCGTGAAGTGAATCCAGCCCACCTGACAGCGATACTCCGGCCGGTAGGAGTAGATCTGCGGCACGCCCGGCGCGTACAGGATCACCGTGCCCGCCGGCAGCAGGCGCTCCCTGCCCGACAGAAGGTACTTGCCCTGCCCCCGCCAGATATACAGCAGCTGATAGTCCCGCCGCCCCTCGGGCCTGCGGATCAGCAGTCCCGGCTCATGCCGCGTTTCCTCGCGGCCCTCGTCGATCGCGTAGCAGCTGTTCACACGGAAGAGCTGCGTGGACACGAACTCCGAGTTGCGCGGATTGTCGCCGTTGATATAATAGGCCATGCGTTCACCTCCCGCGACCCATCCCCCGTATTATACCTGATGAACGCAACTTTGTCCATACGCATTCGGCGGAAAAAGGGCTTTTGCGGCGCATTCCGGACAGGTATAATGAAGTCACGGAAAAAACACAGGAGGGTTGACACATGAAGAAATTTGCCTTTATCGGCGCGGGCAGCGTGAACTTCACCCGCGCGATCATCCGCGACCTGCTGACCTACCCGGCCTTTGAGGACGCGCAGTTCTACCTGATGGACATCGACCGCGAAAAGCTGGACGGCATTCGCGCCTGCGTGGACAACATCGTCGCGGCCTTTGGCAACAAGGCGACCGTGGTCTCCACGATGGATCGCCGCGAGGCGCTCGACGGCGCGGACGGCGTGCTGTGCACCGTGTTCAACGGCGACATCGACATCTGGCGCTACGACGTGGAGATCCCCAAGCAGTTCGGCGTGGACACCAACATCGGCGATACCCGCTCGGTCTCCGGCATGTTCCGCGCCCTGCGCAACATCCCGCTGATGCTGGACATCTGCCGCGACATCGAGGAGCTGTGCCCGCACGCGGTCTTCCTCAACTACACCAACCCCATGAGCATGCTGTGCAAGGCCATGCAGGCCAATACGAAGGTCTGCGTCACCGGCCTGTGCCACAGCGTGCAGGGCACCGCCGCCCAGCTGGCCCAGTGGATCGGCGCGGACGAGAGCGAAATCACCTACCTGTGCGCCGGCGTGAACCATCAGGCCTTCTTCCTCGAGTTCAAGCGCAACGGCGTGGACGCCTACCCCCAGATCTTCGAGGCCGTCAAGAAAAAGGAAATCTACGAGAGCGACATCGTGCGCTGCGAAATGCTCAAGCACCTGGACTACTTCCCCACCGAGTCCTCCGGCCACAACAGCGAGTACAACGCCTGGTTCCGCAAGCGCCCCGACCTCATCGAAAAGTACTGCACCGGCGGCACCAGCTGGAACCCCGGCGAATACGCCTTCTCCCTCAACCTGCGCATCAAGCGCAAGGAAACCTGGCCCGAGGACATCAAAAAGTGGATCGCCGAAAAGCCCGACACCAAGCGCGGCCAGGAATACGCCGCCAACATCTTCAACGCCATTTTCGGCGATAACGCCCTGTACACCTTCAACGGCAACGTGCTCAACACCGGCCTGATCGACAACCTGCCCGAAAACAGCTGCGTCGAGGTGCCCGTGCTGGCCAGCAAAAACGGCATCCAGCCCATGCACGTCGGCCCCCTGCCCGCCCACCTCGCCACCCTCGTCGGCACCACCGCCCGCATCGAGGACATGATCGCCGAGGCCGCAGTGACCGGCGACCGCCGCCTCGTCCTGCACGCCGTACAGCTCGACCCGCTCACCAGCGCCGTCTGCTCCCTTGAGGAAATCGACCAGATGGTCAACCTGCTCTTCGAAAAGAACCGCGACTATCTCCCCGCGTTCTTCTGAGTACGATCGAGAGGCGGCCTTTCTGAGAAAGGCCCCTCTCGAGCTCTCCCGGAAAGCACATTGATCCACGCAGCGAAACAGATCAAACCAACGTAATTCCCCGAATGTGTCCATAGTGGGAAACAGCTTGGGTCAGTCGCCGGTTGAAATCCGCAGCGCTCCGTCTGGATACGCCGGGGAGGCCGCCTTTTTGAAAAAGGCGCCTCCCCGAACCTCTCCCGGAAAGCACATTGATCCACGCAGCGAAACAGATCAAACCAACGTAATTCCCCGAATGTGTCGTATGCCGGGAAAAACCTGTTCGCCTGCCGCCATGCTCCAAAACCATAGCGCTCCTCCAGACATCGCCTGAAGGAGCGCTTTTCATATATCCTCGCGCGCAAAACCGCCGTGCCGCGCCGATTCTCTCAGCAACGACCGTCCACCATCAGTTAGAACGACCAGAGCCTGCGCCCGAACACCGTCGACCCGCGCCTCATTCGGGAAATCACCCTGCTGCAACCATTCAGACCACGCGGATCAAAGTGTTTTCCGGTGGGAACAAGTCCAGCCTGCCTGCCCGTAGCTCTTGTGGGGCGCTGCCTCGAGTCTTCCGACCGCGAAGCACCCTGAGGCTCTAATTTGTGGCCGAAGGGTGCGCTTGGCCGGCGCTAGCAGTTGTCCGCCGGCACTGCCGGGCAGTGCGCCCATTCAGGAACCTTGTACCAGGCGACGGTGATTCCCGCGCCGTGCTGGCAGAACACGCTGTCGGCGGGCTCGTCGGCGAGCGGCTCGTAGTGCGCCTGCTCGATCACCTCGGCGGCGTTGTGGGCAGGCTCGTAGTGATCGGCCTCGAAGAAGAAGCTGCCCTTGCCGCGGGTGGCGGCGAGGAAGTCGGTCTGATAGCCGCTCATCGTGGCCAGGGGCGCGCTGCCCTCGAGCAGTACCTCGTCGGCGGTGCACACGGGCGGCTCGGCCTGGGCGTGCAATGCCTGCAGGTCGCCCAGCAGCCTGCCCATGTACTCGCGCGGGGCGCGCAGGCGGAACCGGCCGACCGGCTCCAGCAGCACCATCTTCGCCTGCATCAGGCCCTGACGGATGGCGCGGTAGGTCGCCTCGCGGAAGTCGCCGCCCTCGGTGTGCTTGATGTGCGCCCGCCCGGTCAGCAGCGTGATCTTCAGGTCGGTCAGCGGCGCGCCGATCAGCACGCCCGGGTGCTCGCGCTCGAACACGTGCGTCTGAATCAGCCGCTGCCAGGACAGCGCCAGCGTATCCACGTGGCAGGCTGACTCGAAGGTGATCCCGCTGCCCTGCTCCCCGGGTGACAGGCGCAGGTGCACCTCGGCGTAGTGCCTGAGCGGCTCGAAGTGGCCGATGCCCACGACCGGGGCGGCCACCGTCTCCAGATACCTCACCCGGCACGGCCCGAAGTCCACCTCCAGCGAAAACCGCTCCTTGACCAGCTGCCGGAGCACCTCTAGCTGAATCGGCCCCATAACCCGCAGCTGCACCCGCTGGCTCCGCTCGTCCCAGTTCACGCCCAGCGAGGGCTCCTCGTCCTCCAGCGTCCGAAAGGCGCGCATCAGCCGGTCCTTGCTCACCTCGCGCCCGGCAAGCACCGCCGCAGTCATCATCGGCTCGGTCACGAAATGACTGCGCTCGGGCTTCGCCCCCAGCAGATCGCCGCTCTTCGTGCCGCTTAAGCCGGCCACCGCCGCCAGCTCGCCCGCCTCCGCACGAGAAATGGGCAGGTATTTCGCGCCCTCGACGCGGTACATCGCGCTGATCTTGCCCTGCGCAAAGGGCGTTTCGATCTCATCCTTGACCGAAAGCGCGCCGGAGAGCACCTTGACAAAGGTCAGGCGCACGTTCTGCGCATCGTGGCGCACCTTGTACACCCGCGCGGAGAAGTCGCCCGCCGGATCATAGGCTGTGCGCGTCAGCAGCGACAGCGCGTCCATGAACTCGCCCACGCCCTCGCCGGAGAGCGCCGCGCCCGCATAGACCGGAAACAGCTGCCTGCGCGCGATCTGCTCCCGAACGGAGGACAGCCAGGCCCTCTCGTCGTACCCGCTGTCAAACAGCCGGTCCAGCAGCGCCTCGTCGCCCTCCGCCGCCTGCTCGATCAGGCCCTCGTCGGTCAGTCTGCCCGCCTGATAGCCGCGCCGCAGGTCGAAAAAGCCGGTTCCGAACCGCTCCCTGAGCCTGCAAAGCACCCCGTCCGGGTCGGCGCCCACGCGGTCGGTCTTGTTCAGGAACACGAACACTGGCACCCCATACTTTTCCAGCAGCCGCCAGACGGTCTCGGTGTGGCTCTGCACGCCCTCCACGCAGCTGACCACCAGCACCGCGTAGTCCATCACCTGAATGGCGCGCTCCATCTCCCCCGCAAAGTCGGTGTGACCGGGAGTGTCCACCCAGTTCCACGTGTCGCCCTGAAAGGCGAACGTGGCCTGGTCGGAAAAGATCGTGATTCCCCGCTGGCGCTCAAGCGGGTGGCTGTCCATGAAGGCGTCCCTGTGGTCGACGCGACCCGCCCTTCTCAGCGCGTGCGCCCGGAAGAGCACCTGCTCGGAAAAGGTGGTCTTGCCCGCGTCCACATGCGCCAGAATGCCGAAGGTCTTGTTCACCGGTCGGCCTCGAGGAACTCGATGCGGTTCTCGCCCATCGCGCCCACGCGCGCCAGCGAGATCACCCGGTAGCCCTTGCCCTCGAGCAGGCCGCGCCCGGGCTGGAAGCTCTTCTCGATCACGATGCCGATCGCGCTCACCTGCGCGCCCACGCTCTCCAGCAGCCGCGCCGCGCCGCTGGCCGCCTCGCCGTTGGCCAGAAAGTCGTCCACCAGCAGCACGCGGTCGCCCTCGTCAAAGAACTTCTTCTTCATCGTCAGCTGATAGGAGGAGTTTTTCGTGAAGGAGAACACCTCGGTCTGCACAACCTCGTCCTTGAGGATGCGCGAGGTCGACTTCTTCAGGATCACCAGCGGCACGCCCAGCTCAAGCGCCGTCATCTGCGCCGGGGCGATGCCCGAGCTCTCGATCGTGACCACCTTGTTCACGCCCAGCTCCCTCGCCGCCTCGGCGAAGGCCCGTCCGATGCCCGCCATCAGCCGCGGATCCACCTGGTTGTTCAGAAAGGAGTCCACCAGCAGCACATCGGCGTTGAGCGCGCGCCCCTCGCTCAGAATCTTCTGTTCCAGTTCCTTCATCGAAAATCCCCATCCTTCGCTCGTATTTGGTCAAGTTCTCCAGGCTAAAACAAATCGCTGTGCATCCCGGTGCGGTACAGCGTCAAAACCAGAACTTCCTCCGTAATCCGGTAGACCAGCAGCCAATCCGGACGAACATGGCACTCCCTGTATCCGGAATAGTCGCCGCTCAGCGAATGGTCACTGTATTCCGGCGGTAGGGTTTCGCCTTCTGCCAGTATGCAGATCACTTCTTTCAGGCGACTCATGTCATACCCGCGTCTGACAGCCAGTTTATAGTCTCGCTTGAACTGCGTCGTCCGCTCGATCTCGTACTTCATTCCGCCTCCAGCTCGTCAAACAGCTCGTCTACAGAGTGAAACCGCCTCGTATTCGGGTCGGCAAGCATCGCGTCTCCCTCCGCAAGCGCCGCCCGCGTCAGCTCGTTGGGCGTTTCGCGCCTGATGGCAAAGGGAATCCCGTTTTCATACAGGCATTGACGGAAGAACATGTTGACCGCTGTGGACAGATCCAGTCCCAGCTCCGCGTAAAGCGCCTGAACCTTGCCCTTTACCTCGGAATCAATCGAAAGTGTCGTCGAAACCTTAGCCATACTTATCAACCTCCTTCTCTTATATCATACGCTCATTATACGCAAAAGTCAATATTTTAAACGTATGATTCGATCACTCCGGCAAAATCAGCATCGCGTCGCCAAAGGAGAAGAAGCGGTAGCCCTCGCGCACGGCCTCCTCGTACACCGACAGCGTGTACTCGCGCCCCATCAGCGCGGAGACCAGCATGATGAGGGTGGAGCCGGGCAGGTGGAAGTTGGTGATCAGCGCGTCCACCAGCTTGAAGCGATAGCCGGGCCTGATGAAGATGCTGGTCGTGCCCGACTGTGCCGAGATCGTGCCGTCCTCCCTCGCGGCCGACTCGAGCGTGCGCACGCTGGTCGTGCCCACGGCGATAATGCGCCCGCCCGCGGCCTTGACCTCGTTGATGGCGCGCGCGGCCTGCTCGCCGACCTCGTAGTACTCGCTGTGCATCACGTGCTCCTCCACGTCCTCGGCCTTGACCGGGCGGAAGGTGCCCAGGCCCACGTGCAACAGCACCGGAATGACGCGCACGCCCTTTTCGCGGATTTTCTCCAGCAGCTCGGGCGTGAAGTGCAGCCCGGCGGTCGGCGCGGCGGCGGAGCCGTCCTGTCTGGCGTAGACCGTCTGATAGCGCTCCTTATCCTGCAGCTTCTCGTGAATGTAGGGCGGCAGAGGCATCTCGCCCAGCCGGTCGAGCGTCTCTTCAAACGTGCCCTCGCACTCGAACTGCACCACGCGGCCGCCCGCGTCGGTCTCGGAGAGCATCGTGCCCTTCAATTCACCTCCGCCAAAGGTCACGGTCACGCCCGGCCTCAGCTTTTTGCCCGGCCGCACCAGCGTCTCCCAGGTCTTGGGGCCCAGCTGCTTGAGCAGCAGCACCTCGCATGCTCCGCCGCCCGCGCGCTCGCCGTACAGCCGCGCCGGAATCACGCGCGTCTCGTTGACGACCAGCGCGTCGCCCGGGCGCAGGTAGTCGATCACGTCGTAAAAATGCCTGTGTACAGGCTTCGCGCCCGTGCGCGTCACCACCATCAGCCGGCTGTGGTCGCGCGGCTCGATCGGGGTCTGCGCGATCTGCTCCTCCGGCAGGTCGTACATAAAATCAGACGTTTTCATCTCTCATCCTTCTTTTCTCAGTCATCCTGCTTCAGACCGTCCGCAGGCAATCTGCATCACTGCGCCTGTCTGATATACTGGTCAAGCACCTTGCGATCCCACAGCAGCACATTGGTCGATGCGGCCAGCTCTTCTGCGGCGGGCGTGAACGTGCTGTTGGTCATGACCACGCCCAAGTGACATTTGTAGAAGATCTTTCCGGTATTGACCTCCTGAATGGGCGTGTTTCCGAGCCGGGAGGCGTAGTTCTTGCACTGAATCGCGTACTTTACGCCGCCCTTCGTCGCCAGAATGTCCACGCCCTGATCGCCGGAGCCCCTTGTCACTTCCGCGCTGTCAAACCCGTTCTTCTTCAGAAGGCTTGCGCAGAAGTACTCAAAGTCATGCCCATCCATGCCGTCCACCGCGGAAATACTGTCAACGCCCGCACCCGTGCGAACGTCAGCCGCAGCAGCGTCCATTCCCGCGATCGGCAGGCCGTTTCTCAGGCCCTTCAGCGCTTTGTTCATCAGATCGGGACGCGGAAGGTCGAGGCTGTACGCGCCCCTTTCTGCATGCAGAATCAGGCCATGCTCCTTGGCCTTGACGGCGACCAGTTCGCTGTGCTTCAGTACGAATCCCTTTTCATCCGAAACAAAACCGACCCGCTGATCGGTCACGTAGACGCTGCCCGCATACTGCTCGCCCTTTTTCACATCCTGCCAGGCTGCCCTGCTGCCAAACACGACAATCTCGCCGCGCAGCAGCATCAGCTCGCAGTCCTTCAGGCGGGGCAGTTCAATTCCCTGCTCCAGTTTTTCTCTCTGCTCGTCGGTCAGGTACACTGACTGATTCACATTGCGCTCTTCCTGCCACACATTTTGGAAACGCTGGCGTTTGCTGTCATACTCTGTATCATGACCAAAGCAAACACAGCAAAAAACGTACACCACAAAGCCAACACAGATCGCCAGACAGATATACAGGATAATCGATTCCATAGTCTCACTCCTCGAGTCGTTCGTGGCTCCCGCATTCGTCTGTACAGAGCTCGCTAAATTGCCCGGATATACCGCCGCTCGGTCTGGGGCACGCCCATGTACAGCGCGCGCTCCTCGCCGGTGGGCAGGAAGCCCTGCTTCTCGTAGAAGCGCACCGCGCGCCCGTTCGACGCGTTCACCCACACCGCCGCGCGCGACTTGCCCCGCTCCTTCAGGTGGTCAAGCAGGAAGCGCAGCGCGCCCTCGCCGTAGCCCTTGCCCACATAGGCGGGCAGCAGGAACAGGTGCGTGATCTCCCCCGCCTCGGGGTCGGCCTGGTCATCTGCCGCGCAGAAGCCGCTAGTCTGGCCGTCCACGTCGATCAGGAAGTAGTCGGCGTAGGTCGTGCCGATCAGGCGATACATCGCGTCGGCCAGCGCCTCGGGCGTGTACGGCTCCAGGTACCGCTCGGGCAGCAGTCCCTTCACCGTGCTCATCCACGACTCGTAATAGATGTACCCGAGCATTCCCGCGTCGGGCAGGTCGGCCTGCCGATACTGTACCGGCAGGCTCGGAAGTATTTCTTTCATAATATCCTCCATGGCGCGCCGCAGCCCGGGGCCGTCAGGCGTCCTCTCCTTTAGCGAGCGACGAATCGCACAGCCCGGTCAGTTTGGTCTGAACCCAGCGGGAGGCGCCGTCATTCCCCCGGGACGCGCCCGCGTCAGGCAGGGACAGGCCCAGGTGCTCGTAGGCGGCGGGGGTGGCGATGCGGCCGCGGGGGGTGCGCATGAGGAAGCCCAGCTGCAGCAGATAGGGCTCGTACACGTCCTCGATGGTGGTCGCGTCCTCGCCGGTGATGGCGGCCAGCGTGTCCAGGCCGACCGGCCCGCCGCTGAACTTCTTAATCATGGTCTCGAGCATGGTGCGGTCGGTGCGGTCCAGGCCGAGCAGGTCGATCTCCTGCATGTCGAGGGCGCGCCGGGCGGTCTGCTCGTCCACCATGCCGCCGCCGCATACCTGGGCGTAGTCGCGCACGCGCTTGATCAGGCGGTTGGCGATGCGGGGCGTGCCGCGCGAACGGGAGGCGATTTCCAGCGCCCCGTCGTGGTCGCAGGGAATTTTCATCAGCCGGGCGCTGCGCTCGACGATGACGGCCAGCTCCTCCGGACTGTACAGCTCGAGTCGGAAGCTCATGCCGAACCGGTCGCGCAGGGGCGAGGTCAGCATGCCGGCGCGGGTGGTGGCGGCGATCAGCGTGAAGCGGGGCATTTCCACCCGCATCGAGCGGGCGGCCGGCCCCTTGCCGATCATAATGTCCAGCACAAAGTCCTCCATCGCCGGATACAGCACCTCCTCCACCGAGTGGGAGAGGCGGTGAATCTCGTCGATGAAGAGCACGTCTCCGGCGTTCAGGTTGGTCATGATGGAGACCAGGTCGCCTGGGCGCTCGATGGCCGGGCCGGAGGTAATGCGGATGTTTCGGCCCATTTCGGCGGCGATGATGCCGGCCAGCGTGGTCTTGCCCAGGCCGGGCGGGCCGTAGAGCAGGATGTGGTCGAGCGGCTCGTTGCGGGCGGCGGCGGCCTGCATGTAGATACTCAGGCTGTCCTTGATTTTCTTCTGGCCGAAGTATTCGTTCAGGGTGTGCGGGCGCAGGGAAAGCTCGGTTTCCTCGTCCTCCGCGCGAAACCCGGTGTTCATCAGGCGATCGTCTTGACTCATCTCATCATCCCCTTCAGCGCCAGGCGAATCAGCTCCTCAGCGCGATCCGATTGATCCTGCACGGCGGCGACCGCCTGCACGGCCTCCTGCCGCTGATAGCCCAGCGTAATGAGCGCCTCGACGGCGTCCCGGCAGGCGTCGGACGCGTCGGCGGCTCCGGGCCGCACGGCGATCTGCTTCACGTCGCCCACCAGCTCGTCGTCCTCTACCTTGTCCCGCAGCTCCAGTATCACCCGCTGCGCGGTCTTCTTGCCCACGCCGGGCGCGCGGGCAATGGCGGCCGCGTCCCCGGTCACGATGGCCAGCGTCAAATCGCGCACGGACAGCGTGGAGAGGATCTGCATCGCGCTCTTGGGCCCCACGCCGGTCACGCCGCGCAGCTTGAGAAACAGGTGCTTTTCCTCCTTGCTGTAAAACCCGAACAGCTCCATCGCGTCCTCGCGCACCGAGAGCGCGGCGTAGCAGGTCATGCTCTGGCCGACGGCCGGAGCCGCCGACAGCGTGGCCGCGCTCACCGTGAGCAGGTACCCCACGCCGCCGCAGTCGATCACCAGGCAGTCCGCGCCCTTTTCGGCCACGACGCCCCGAAAATGTGCGTACATCGATATGCTCCCTCCGTCACCTGATCTTGTACAGTTCCCTGGCCCGCAGGCTCAGCGCGTGGGTCAGCGCCACGGCGATGGCGTCGGCCGCGTCGTCCGGCTGGGCGATTTCATCCATGCGCAGCAGCATCTTGACCATGGTCTGCACCTGATGCTTGTCCGCCTTGCCGTAGCCGGTGACCGCCTGCTTGATCTGCATGGGCGTATACTCGTAGATTTCGTCGGTGCGCTGGGCGACCGCCAGCAGCGACACCCCGCGCGCCGAGCTCACCGCCATGCCGGTGGTGATGTTTTTACTGAAAAAAAGCTCCTCGAAGGCCACCTCGTCCGGCGAATACGTGTCCAGGAGCTGGTTCATGCCCTTGTACAGGCTGTTGAGCCGCATGGGCAGCGTCTGAGCCGGGCGCGTGGTCAGCACGCCGTACTGGATCAGCCGGTGGCGGTCGTTTTCTGTGTGAATCACCCCGTAGCCCAGCGTGGCCAGGCCCGGGTCAATGCCCAGTATAATCAATGCGCGTATCCTTCCCGAAAAAGATTTCTACATCTATGATAAGCCGTTTCAGGCCGCCTGTCAAGGAAGTTTGCCCCTCCCCTACACATACGGCTTGTCGATCTTCACCACCGCGAAGCAGTGTCCGGGCAGCGTGCCCGCCAGGCGCTCGATTTCCTTCTTCACCTGCGCGTCGGTCATCTCAAAGCCCTGCGGCACCACCGCGTCGAAGATCAGATTGGTATGGCTGGGGCCGGTCACCATGCGGAAATCGTGTATCCGCACCTGGCCGTTCCAGCGCGCCTCGATCAGCGCGGCCACCTGCTCGCGCATTGCGCCCACCTGCGTGTCGTCCGAGGCGATGGGATCCATGTGGATGATGGGCTCGCAGTCGCACTCGTCCCGCAGCCGGCGCTCGATCAGGTCGATCTGGTCGTGCATTTCCATGACGTCGCCCGCGGAGGGCACCTCGGCGTGCAGCGAGACATAGCGCCTGCCCGGGCCGTAGTCGTGTACGATCAGGTCGTGTATGCCCAAAATACCCGGATAAGAGAGCACGATCTTCTCGATGCGCTCGATCAGCTCGGGCTCGGGCGGCTGACCCAGCAGCGGATTGATCGTGTCCCTCGCCGCACCGAAGCCCGCGCAGATAATCATCAGGCTGACCGCCAGGCCGCTCCACGCGTCCACGTTGAACGAGGTAAACAGGCTCAGGATCATCGCCGCGAGCACGACCGACGTGGACACCGCGTCGCTCAGGCTGTCGGTCGAGGTGGCCTGCATCGCCTCGGAGCGCACCAGGCGGCCCACGCGGCGGTTATAATACGCCATGTACAGCTTGACCAATATGGACGCGCACAGGATGACCGTGCCCAGGACGCTGAAGGAGGTGGGCTCGGGCGTAATGATCTTCCTGACCGAGGTCTTGAGCAGCTCCACGCCCATCAGCAGGATGATCGCCGACACCGCCAGCCCGGACAGATACTCCACCCGTCCAAAGCCGAACGGATGCTCGCGGTCCGGCTTGCGCGCCGCCAGCTTGAAGCCCAGAAGCGTAATCACCGAGCTGCCCGCGTCCGACAGGTTGTTGAAGGCGTCCGCCGTGATCGCGATCGAGCCGCTGAGCGTGCCGGCCAGCAGCTTGCCTGCAAACAGCACCAGGTTCAGGAAAATGCCCACCGCGCCGCAGAGCACGCCGTAGGCCGTGCGCACCCTCGGGTCGGAATAGTTCTGGGAATCCTTAATCAGCCAGTGCGACAGCAGACGGATCATTTCGCGTCACTTCCTTGCAGAGTTTCTTTTTATTTTACCACAGTCGGGCGCTTTAATCAACTCCCCGGGCGCGAAACGCGGGAGGCAAAATCACCGTCGGGACTACCTGCCCTTCTGCGGCGGCCTGGCCGCGCCGCGCAGCTCTCCCCGGATGCGCCGGAAGCGCTTCGGAATGTCGGATTCCTTCATTTCTTTGAGCGCGCTCATGCTTCCGGCGGCCTTCGCCGTTTCATAGTACCAGCACTTGTACTCCACCATTTCCATCGCGCGGCACAGCTCGTCCATTCGCGACTGCAGCTCGTCCCGCTGGCGGCGAAACAGCTCCAGGCGCAGCTCGATGGTGTCGTCGCCCTGCAGCGCCATTTCGATGTATTTCCGGATGTCGCGGATCGACATGCCGGCCTGCTTCATGCAGCCAATGACCCGCAGCCATTCGACGTCCGAATCCCGGAACATCCGGACGCCGCCCGGCGAGCGCTCCACAAAGGGCAGCAGGCCCTCCCTGTCATAGTATCGCAGGGTGGAGGCGGTGATTCCCAGAAGCCTGGCCATTTCCCCGACGGTATAGACCATTTGAAAACCTCCGAAAAAATGATGAAAATCCTTGACTTGAAGCGAACTTTAAGTTGTACAATGTACTTGAACTACAGGGAAGAGTATACATCGTATGACCTCCGGTGTCAACCGCAGAAGGGGGAATGGACATGATTTCGAAGAAACGCTGTGATTTCCGAGGCGGACATGCAGGCGCTCAGACAGGCGCCCCGCCCGGCCGACTAGGTGAATTCACGCGCTTCCCGGTTTTCAGCGGGAAGACGCAGGCCTGAGATTCAGAAAAGAGCGTTTCAAAATGGAGAACGTCAAGAAGAACTTCGGCTTTGGCTGCATGCGCCTGCCGATGAACGGCGAGCAGGTGGACTTCGAGGAAGCCAAACGCATGGTGGACGCGTTTCTGGACGCGGGCTTTAACTACTTCGACACCGCCCACGGCTACATTCAGGGCATGAGCGAGACGGCGCTCAGGGAATGCCTGACCAGCCTCTATCCCCGCGACCGGTATATCCTGACCAATAAGCTGACCGGAAACTTTTTCAAGACCGAGGCGGACATCCGGCCCTTCTTCGAGAGCCAGCTTCAGGCCTGCGGCGTGGAGTACTTCGACTATTACCTGATGCACGCCCAGGGCGCGGGCAACTACGACCACTACAGGGCCTGCCGCGCCTACGAAACCGCCTTCGCGCTCAAGGCCGAGGGCAAGGTTCGCCACGTGGGCATCTCCTTCCATGACCGGGCCGAGGTGCTTGAGCAGATCCTGACCGACTATCCCGAAATCGAGGTCGTGCAGATCCAGTTCAACTATGTGGACTATGACGACACGGCGGTGCAGAGCCGCAAGTGCTACGACGTGTGCGTGAAGCACGGCAAGCCGGTCAAGGGCGGCAACCTGGTCAACCTGCCCGAGGACGCAAAGGCCGTGCTGGACGGCCTGCACGGCGGCAGCCCCGCCAGCTACGCCATCCGCTTCGCCGCCAGCTTCCCGGGCATCGAGATGGTGCTCTCCGGCATGAGCAGCCTGGAGCAGATATGCAGGACAACCTGTCCTTCATGAAGGACTTCAGGCCGCTCGACGAGACCGAGATGGCCGCGGTGACCAGGGTGCGCGAGATTTTCAGGAGCAAGAACCTGATCCCCTGCACCGCCTGCCGGTACTGCACCGACGGCTGCCCCAAGCACATCGCCATACCCGACCTGTTCGCACTGATGAACACCAAGCAGATCTATCACGACTGGAACGCGGACTACTACTACAACGTCGTGCACACCGCGCCCGGTCGGCGCGCGTCCGACTGTATCCGCTGCGGCAAGTGCGAAAAGGCCTGCCCGCAGCACCTGCCCATCCGCAGCCTGCTGCAGGACGTGGCGAAGGAATTCGAAAAGGCGTAAGGAGGCGTTTTCATGGCCATACTGATCGCATACTACTCCCGCGCGGGCGAAAACTACTTCGGCGGCGCGTACCGGCGCGTCGCACAGGGCAGCACCGAAAAGGTCGCGAAGACGCTCTCGGAGCTGACCGGCGGGACGCTGCTGAAAATCGAGCAGGCGCGGCCCTATTCGGAGGACTACCAGACCTGCATCGCCCAGGCCAAGCGCGACCTTCAGGCGAACGCCCGGCCCGAGGCGCCGAACCTGCCGGACAGCCTGGACGGGTACGACGAAATCTACCTGGGGTACCCCAACTACTGGGGCACGATGCCCATGGCAGTGTATACCTTCCTGGAAAAGTACGACCTCTCGGGCAAAACCATCCGCCCCTTCTGCACCCACGAGGGCAGCGGCCTGTCCGGAACGGTCGAGCGCATCCGCAAAATCTGCCGGGGCGCGAACGTGATGGACGGCCTGGCCCTGAACGGCACGGCGGTACAGAACCGCCCGAAGCAGGTGAAAAGGCAGCTCGAGGCCTTCGTGCGGGAAAACTGATTTTCACGAATAATCCCGCATACCCGTCGGCGAAGCGAAAACCTCCCTTCGGAAGCAATGGACCGTTCCCATCAAAACGGACAGTGCAAAAAAGCACCTCCTGTTGTAGAATAGAAACTACAACAGGAGGTGC
>CAKUFI010000045.1 GCA_934647305.1 uncultured Clostridia bacterium
TGCGCCTCTCGCACCTGCGCGATCGCGCTTTCCAGCTTCTCCACGCCGTCCACGAGTTCGTAGTTCTTCTGCTCCATCGTAAATTCCCTCGCTTTCTGAATCGGGGCGTATTCAATGCCCTCTGCCGTCTGTATTCCTTTTACGGATTCTATTATACCAGCGCGGCGCGGATTTTTGAAATACAAACTGATGATATCGATATGCACTTATCGATATAGCCCATCCCGTGTGGGGTTTACAGGTAAATTTGAAGGCGCATTTTTAATATAAATCGGCCCATTTCCCGCCAAAAACAGATCATCCCGCGAAATCCGGACGGTGAGGCCGCCGTTTATCCGGTTCTCGCGGGATGTTCATCCTCAAAATGTTAACATGTCGCCCCAGCCAGTTTTAACAGCGCCTGGCCGAAATTCCCGTGCTCATCCATTGCAGAACAGGCCTCATCAAAGCTCGCGCCGGTTTTCTGCATCAGTATGGCGACGTCCAGCCGCCCATGAGCCGCGCACAGGGCTTCCTCGGCGCGCAGCGGGTCTCCTTCGCCGGTCGCCTCGCGGTAGAGCCGCGCGACGCGGTTGACCAGCTTTTCGTTCTTCGCGTGCAGGCACACCATCAGGTTGTCGCAGGTGCGGCCCAGGCGAATCATTACGGCGGTGGACAGCATGTTCATGACCAGCTTCTGCGCCGTGCCCGCCTTCATGCGGGTGGAGCCCATGATCACCTCGCATCCGGTGTCCACCTCGATGGCGATCTGCGCGTGAGCGGCCATTTCGCTGTGCGGGTTGCAGGCGATCGAGACCGTCCCCGCGCCGATCGAGCGCGCGTAGTCCAGCGCCCCGATGCAGTAGGGGGTGCGCCCGCTGGCCGCCGCCGCGACGACCACGTCCCGTTCGGTCAGTCCCCAGTCGTTCAGGTCCCGTGCGGCGCGCGCCCCGTCGTCCTCAAGACTCTCCTGCGCCTTAAACACCGCATCCCGGCCGCCCGCCATCACGCAGGCCACCGCGTCGGGCAGGCCGTAGGTCGGCGCGCACTCGGCCGCGTCCATAAAGCCCAGCCGCCCGCTGGTGCCCGCGCCCACGTAGACCAGCCGTCCGCCCCGGCGCATGCGCTCCGTGAGCAGGTCGACCGCCTTTTCCACCTGGGGCAGCGCCTCGCGCACCTTGCCCGCCACCGTCTGATCCTCGTCGTTGATTTTCCGCAGGATCTGCGCGGTCGTCATCCGGTCGATTCCGAGGGTATTCGGGTTTCTCTGTTCGGTATGCAGTTGGCTGACGCCCTCTGCCGCCATAGCTCTCACTCCTCTGTCAGTGTTTCGCGGAAGTTATCCTTAAATGCCTGTGTCACTTCCAGTCCGGCCAGCCCCGCCGCCTCGACGATCGAGCCGTACACCGGCGGCAGACTGGGCGCAATCATCTCATAGCCCTCGCCCAGCGCCCTTTCGACGCTTTCGCGATAAATTTTGCTCTTCCACACGCTGCCGCCCATGACCACGCGCTTTTTCTCGCAATAGGCCGCGGCGGTCGCAATCGCGTGCGCCATCTCGCCCGTCGACCGGGAAAGCTCGGCCAGCGCGGCGCTGTCCCCCCGCTCGGCCGCCTCAAGCAGCAGCGGGGCGTAGGAGGCGATGACTCGCTTGCTGTCCTGACTGTACAGCCTGACGATCAGCTCGCGCAGCGTGCAGCCGGCCTTTTCCTCGCACATCGCCCTCAGGCAGGTTGCCTCGCCCCGCCCGTCCAGGCCGCGAAGCGCCGCCGTCAGCGCGCGCCGGCCCAGGTCGAAGCCGCTGCCCTCGTCGCCCAGCAGGTATCCCCAGCCGCCCACCTGGCGCATCTCGCCCTTTGCCCGGGCGAACACGCTGGAGCCCGTGCCCGCGATGGCGATCACACCGTCTCCCCGGCCGATTCCAGCGGACAGGGCGTTCACCGCGTCGCTGGCGTTTTCCCGCACGTGCGCGTTGGGCAGCAGCCGGGCAAACAGCGCGCGGAATTTCTCGCGGTTAACCGCAAGGCCTCCGCCCGAAATGCCTGCGAAAAACGCGGCGATTTCCGCCTGCTCCCCGCCGATGGGCGCGGTAACCCGGCGCACGGTCTCCTCGATGTGGGCAAAGGCCAGCTCCTGCGTCTGTCCGGTCAGGCTGGCCGCCCCGCCGATTACCCGCGCGATCACGCGGCCGCTCTCGTCGCAAAGCGCCATGTCCGTCTTGGTTCCGCCGCCGTCCAGGCCGAGTATGTACATCGTTCTATCCCCTTACATCTTAAAATCGTTGAGTATGGAGAAGTGCTGCTCCCGCCGGTACTGCGCCGTGCGCATCTGGTCGAGCGTCTCCTGGAGCACGCGCCGCTCGTGAATCTCGTCGATTCCGGCCTCGCGCGCCTCCCAGCCGAAGCGAGCGATCAGCGCGTTTCGCCCGGGCGTGCCCAGCGGCATGCGGCTGATCAGCAGGTACTCCATACATAGCATTAATTTCTGCAGCCGGGCGCGGTTTTCCTGCCCCTCGGTAAAAAACAGCGCCTCGCCCAGCAGCTCGACCGAGCGCTCGATCACCTCGTCCCGGATAAACGGCGCGTCCTCCTGAGCGCCGATGGTCACGTGCCACGGCCGGGCCGCCCGCTGCCACAGCTCGACGTACTCGCGCACGTAGGGCGCGGCCGCCTCGCCGTAATAGCCGCGCAGGAAGTCGTCCATGTGCGCCTGCATGTCGCAGTCCGGATTCCACATCAGCTTGGCCTGCAGATACGCCTCCAGCTCGGCCAGGTGCCCGCCCCCGCCGTGGGAGAAATTGCCCTGCTCGAAGACGCCCTTCACGCCCATCTCCCGGAACAGGCGCAGGTTTTTGTCCAGCACGTCGAAGTTGGGCATGGGAATCAGGTAATTCGAGAACTGGGTCACGTAGTCCCACACGTACAGGCGCTCAGTAATCCGGCTCCAGTCCTGAAGGTCGCGCAGGAAGGCGTTCTCGCCCCGGCTTTTGCACTCGCCCGGCGTTTCGTCCGCGCGCGGGTCGAGCGGCGCAATCAGCTCGCCGTTTAGCGGGTGCGAGAAGCAGCACTCGATGCTGCACAGCCGCACGATCACGTTATGCCTGGGCCGCACATGCCTGGGCGCCTTGCGGGTGTACTGGTACGCAAAGGTGTGTATCAGCACGTTCGGATAGTCCTTTTCGATCGCCTCGGCCACCCGATTCACAAACCGGATCATGCTGCCCGCGGGACTGCCCTCCTCCGCGTCCACGCGCGCGCATTCGGGGCAGGTGCAGTAGTTGTACCAGTCGTTCTGCGCCACCGAGAACACCCGGCAGTCCGGGTTCTCCCGAATCCGCTTCCGCACGCCCTCCACCGTCAGGCGATACACGTCCGGGTTGGACAGGCACAGCTGCGTCCGCTCGCGCAGGCGTTTTCCGTTCACCTCGGAGAAATACTCCGGGTGCGCGTCAAAGTACTTTTCCACCGGCACCAGGTCGTTGAACGAGTGGTGGAAGTTGTAAAACTTCATCCGCCCGCCCTGCCGCACGCTGATATCCGCCTTGTTGCCGTTCATGCGGTTGCGCACCGCGAAGTCGCCGTCGAACGCGTCCCGCCAGTAGGCCTCGCGGCTCTCGAAGGCCGGCCTGTCCGTGCGGTTCAGCTCGCCGAAGGTCAGGCGGTTCCGCTTCGGAATCAGGCTGCAGTCCGAGGCGAACCACCGGCAGCCCAGCTCCTCCTCGAGGAACGCGTACACCGCATACAGCGTGCCCCGGGGCGTCGCGCCCGCCAGCAGCAGGTATCCCTCGCCCGCGCGCATCACGTAGCCTTCCTCGCCCAGCGCGTCCCAGTCCACCTCAATCCCGTAGTGCGCCAGCCGTCCGCTGCGCCCCACCAGGATCTCTTTTTCGCCATCCGCCACCAGCTCGGTCTGCACGGGCAGCGCCGCGCCGCTCATCTGCTGCACGAACTTCTCCAGCTCGTCGCAGGCCAGCTTCACCGTTTCGTGCGCCGGATGCGACATCACAATCCGCCAGTCCGTCCGGCCATGCTCGGCCAGAACATACTCTCTCATCGCATTACTCCTCTCTGAAAACCGGGTCGGCAGGGCCGAGCAGGCAGTGCCTGTACCCACTTTGCTGCCGGTCGGCAGGGCCGAGCAGGCTGGGCCTGCACCCACTTTGCTGCCGGTCGGCAGGGCCGAGCAGGCTGGGCCTGCACCCACTTTGCTACCGCCGGTTCTATCGACGACCATCGGCCGCCATACATTGAAGCGGCCAAGGTCTGCGTTTGCGAACCCCTCCACCTGCTTCGCAGGCACCTCCCCTTTCAGGGGAGGCATGACACGAACCAGGCCCTATTGGGGGTGAACTTTCTTTCCAAGAAACAAGATTGCGCAGCCCCTTTCCCCTCCCACGCCGCATTCGGGGAACCGCATCCCTCTCCATATTCCCTTTTCGCGGATCAATGTGTTTTCCGGGTAGAGTCTGAGGAGAAGCTGTCGACACTGCGAATTTCTTCTCCCCTCTCACGATTCATTCGGGGAAGCACATCTCGCTCCGCATTTTCGTCGTGTGGATCAAAGTGTTTTCCGGGTGGGGTCTGGGGAGGCGCCTTTTTCAAAAAGGCGGCCTCCCCAGCGTTTCCCTGTTACTCGTGAATAAAGCACTTGCACTCGTTGCGTCCAAACGTCAGCTCGATCGCCTCGCCGGGCCGGATTTCGTGCGTCTCGCCGGTATACATGTCCTCCAGACGGCCGCTCTCCCAGGGCACGCGCACAGTGTACGTTCCGGCTTCGTGCGCGAAGATCGAGAACATGCGGCTGTTGGTGTAGACCGGCAGGCCGTCCTCATTCCAGATAAACGCGCCCGCCTTTCGCGCCAGCGGCCTGAGCACGTACTCGGGAATCACGCCCTGCGCGGCCCACGCGTCGAACCCGCCATTTTCGCGCTCCCTGACCACGAACTGCTCCGTTTGGCTGACCAGCCCGCGCCCGAACACGTTTTCCTCCGGCTCGTCCGCCTCGACGAAGGTACCTGCGTCGTCCAGTCTGCCGCCGAACACGCGGGGCATGCCGTCCTCATTGTACGCGCCGTCTTTGGCCACGGTATAGCCGAACGGCCTGTCCGACAGCCTGAGCGACAGGCCGGTCAGCTCGCGCATGCCCTCGGGGTCGAATCTCCCCTCCCGCAGCAGTCCAGGCGCGTACACGAACAGGCAGCTCTTGCCCGCCGCGCGCAGCTCGGCAATCGCCCGGCGCATCTTCTCGCTGGGCGCGACCAGGTTGGGGAAGATGTACAGCCTGTACTGGTCCCGGTTGAAGCCGGGCAGCAGCAGATCCTCGGCCGCGTAGTAGTCCACCTGGCAGCCGATCCTGCCCAGCGCCCGCATCTGATCCTGGGTCATGACCTCGTGCAGCAGGTTCTGGCCGCTCAGGTAGAAGTCGCTTTCCTCGTCCAGCAGATACGCCACCTGCGCGTTCGAGGCAATATCCCGGGAATACAGGCGTTCCTGTGCCCGGCCGATGTCCAGCAGCGCTTTCTGAAGCCTTTTGTCGTCGTACCAGCCGCCGAACATGTCGAACCACCAGTAGGTGCCCAGCGCCGCAAAGGTGCAGGCCGACTCGCGCCGCGCGTACTGTATGCTCTCCTCAAGCGAATGATGGCGGCGATGGTAATACTGCTGCAGCACCTGCGCGTAGGGATTCGCGTTGGCGGGGAAGGCCGTGTTGTCGATCTCGTGGTAGTACATCTTGCCGTGCACGCGCGCCGAGGCCATGGGAAGCTGCGAATTGCTCACGTCCTCCAGTCCGCGCAGATTATACGACGCGGGCGAGAAGATCAGCTCGATGTCCGGACTGTCGTACAGCCGCTTGATCAGGCCGTTCTGGCACATGACGCCCACGTGCCGCCCGTGCGTCAGGGTGTAGCCGCTGAAGCAGCCCACCAGCAGGCCGGGGTTATAGGCCTTGACCTCGTGCGCGAACTCCAGGATGGTCTCGGCCACCTTGTCCGAAAGGAAGTGCCAGTAGTCGATCACGTTCTGCTCGCTTTCGCACAGCACCATGCCGTGCTCGCCGGCGCGCATCTCCTCCTCAGTGGGCAGCCTGCGCGTTTTGTCGCCGCACCAGTCCCGAAACGCCGCCTCCTTGAGCGGATGATACCCCATCGGATTGCGGTTGTACCACTCGCAGGTGCCGCCCGCGCACACGTACACCGCGTAGATCTTCTCGGGATACTCCCTGTCCAGGAAAGTCAGCGTGTCCCGGATGCACCGCCTGGCCGACTCGCGCCAGACCGCCGAGCAGCAGGCCTCGGGAATGTGTTCGAAGCTGTTCGGGCACTCCGGGTGCGCCTTCAGGAACCAGTCGCGCGTATCCAGCTGCAAAATCAGCGAAAAGTAGTCGTTCGGCGCGTTCTCGATAAACTGGTTCATCTGCCTGCGCAGCACGTCCCAGTCATACTCGCCCTCGCCCACCCAAAACTCGCCGAACTGCGAGTACGGCACGCCCAGCGAGCACAGTATCCCGCTCGGGTACACGTTCATCAGGCGAATGCCGCCCTCGGCAAAGTCGCGCGTGATGCCCGGCTGCGGCCAGAACGACCGAAACGACACCGAGGAAACCACTTCCCCATTGATCTCGATCTTCGCCGCGCCATGTTCATGAATCAGTCTCGCATTCATACCGTAATCCTCCTGTCTCTCACTGATCGGGTCGGCAGGGCCGAGCAGGCTGAGCCTGCGCCCACCTGCTGCCGCCGGAACCACATGAATCTGTCGGCCATAGATTAGAGCCTCCAGATTCTCCGTAGTCATAAAGCCCGGGCATATGCCCCACAAGGGCTTCGGGGCGATTCAATTAACTGCCCCTGGTTCTATCGACGACCATTGGCCGCCAACACTAAAGCGGCCAAGGTCTGCGTTTGCATACCCCTCCGCCTGTCTCGCAGGCACCTCCCCTTTCAGGGGCGGCCGGACACAGGCCGCGCACCGCGCACTCCTTCTACCTTCCCGCGATTCATTCGGGGAACCGCATTTCTCTCCGCACTTTCGTTATGCGGATCAAAGTGTTTTCCGGGTGGGGTTTGGGGAGGCGCCTTTCGTTCTCTTAAGGGGCAGATTCCCCGTATTTTGACATGCGAAGAATCCCGAGGCTCTAATCTATGGCCGAGGGATTCGTGTGGCCGGCGCTAGCAGCTGGCCGTCGGCCCTGCCGACAAAGGCGGCCTCCCCAACGTTCCCCTACCCCCACGCCAGCGCGCTGCGGGGGTCCAGCTCGACCCGAAGCGTGCCGGGCCGAGCGGACAGGCACCTCGCGCCGCCATAGGCGCGCTCTTCGGGCTGATCGCTCACGTCCAGCTCGGCCTGGTCATAGGCGACGGTCGCCTGCACCGGCTCGTCTGACGTGTTGGTCAGCAGGATCAGCGTCCGGCTGTCCAGCCTCCACGCGGCGGCCAGCACCAGCTCGGCGGGGTGCATCTCGCTCATGCCCATGCTCACGTCGCTGAGGTAGGTTTTCTGCCCCTCGACCACGACCGGCGGGCGCAGCATCTCGCCGCGGGAGAAGAAGTCCTTATAGTCCCATCGGACATGGCACATGCGGCGCAGGTAGTCGTTCTTTTCGGGGTTATCCACCACGTCGGCGTTGATCCAGCCGATCTGCTGGCCGAACAGGACGGCCTGACCCACATGGAACCTGAAAAACTGCGCGTCGTTCTTCTTATAGCCGTTGGTGTTGCGGCCCAGCAGGGCGACGCGGCCGGCGTAGACCTTGGGGAAGAAGGGCACGAGGCTGGTGCGCACCCACGCCCAGGTGAGGAAGCCGTCAAACTGGTCGGCATAGACCTCGGCGTTGCTCTCAGTCGTGAAGCCGCGCCCCTCGGGGCACTCCCGCCTCAGCCGCTCCATCAGCAGCCGATAGCCCTTCACCCACCAGTCGCCGTTGCCCGGCGTGTGGCCGTGCGTAGGGTCGCAGCACAGGTTCATGCGCGCCGCCGCCACCTGGTCGATATACACCGCGTCCATGTGATACTCCCGGAACAGGCGGGAAACGGTCTCGGCCATCAGGTCGCGCCAGGCGGGCGAGGTGGGACACATCGCGGCCAGGCGGCACAGACTTCCGTCCGGCTCATGAGAGGCGTAGGTCTCGATATCCAGCTCACCGCCTAGTCCCTTGGTCGCGCCCGGGCGCAGCTCGCGGTCAAAGCGCACGACCTCGCCGCGGCTGTCGCGCGTGTCAGCGATGCGGCCGTTGATGTAGGGCATGACGTGCACGCTGTGCTCCTGCATCGCGAGCACGCCCTCGAGCAGGCCTTCCTTGACCGGGAAGTAGTACGGATAGTCGTTGTTGAACGGAATCCAGTGCCAGTTGTACAGGTGATAGCCGATCGGAAGCCCCAGGTACTCGGCCAGTTCGATGGGCTTTTTGTACCAGTTGTCGCGGGGCGGCTCGACCGGCGGCCGAACGCTGACCGGCACCGGGTCGGCGTCCGGGTTGTCGTTGGGCATCCAGTCCATGATATACATGGGTACGTCGCGCATCCATTTCGGCGAATCTTCCCGGCCCAGCGGCGCATACCAGTCGCAGGTCTCGACAAAGCGCTTATAGACCTTCGCCATGTCGTACCAGTCGCCCGAAAACGCCTTCACCACCAGGCATCCGCCCGCCTCGAAGCTGTTGCGCGGCCTGCCCAGGCACTCGGCCGGGTACTCGAAGCCCATGCTGCCGTGCCCGCCCCGCGTCAGGGCGCAGGAAATCTCCTTGCGCGCGCCCGAGCGGTCGTGTACCGCCGCGTACAGGCCGTTCAGACCGCCGTTTCGCGCTCCGTACGCGCCCAGCACCGGGACGACTCCCTCAAAGCCGGAGGGATACGTGCCCGCGAAGGAAGCCTCGACCGAATAGGCGTTCTCGATCACCCGGCCGCTGTCCGACGGGGTGAACAGGCTGACCGGCCCGCCGCCCTCGAAGTTCACACCCGGGTAGGTTACGGACAGCACCGTATGCCCTTCCGACCGGTTCAGCACGCGCGTGCGCCACTCAATTGCGTCGCCCTCGACCGCGCGGCCCTCGATCGACAGGCACAGGTCGATCCCTCGCGGCCGCTCAAGGTACAGACTCAATCGCTTTTCGGTTGCGCGCACCGTCACCCTCTCCCAGCCGCGCTCGGCGGTCAGGGCAAGCGTTTCGCCGCTCGTCAGGTCGCGAACCAGTACCCGTGCGAGCGGAAAACGCATCCATTTCGGCGCGCTGGAAGCGCCTTCAAGCGACACCGGCAGGATCGAGGCGCCGTCCTCGCGCACGGCCACGCTCATCCGAAGCGCGCCGCTTACCAGCGTGTACACCCGGCCGCGAACCGGCTCCGCCTCGGGCAGGCGAAGCGGCTGGTACGCCGGGGAAACCGGCTCGCACTCGCCAAAGGCGATCACCGCGCTGAGCGGATGCGCCCGGTCAATCAGCGTCAGGTCGCCCTGAACCGCTGTGCCCGCGCACCCGGCCGCCAGCAGGCTGCATGCCTTCGCGCCAGTCTCCGACTCCGCCTGCGCGCGATACAGCGCGCCGCCGCTGTCGGTCATCAGCAGATAGCCGCGTTCGCCCCGAAGCGCCAGGCTCTCGAAGCGCACCTCGTGGTCGATCTCCTGCGGGGCAAAGCGGTATTCAGGGTCAAGTCCCACGCACTCGCGCACCTCGCCGCGCGGCAGCTCCAGGCGCAGCCAGTCCATATGATGCGCCATCACCGGCCTGTCGCCTGCAAACCAGGTCGTGACGCGCAGCGCGTTTTCCCCCGCCTTTTCGAAGCGGTAGTGCGCCATCAGCGCGGGAACGGGTGCGTTCGTCGCCTCGTCCACCGGGCAGGCGTGCAGCAGCAGGCTGTCCCCGGCTTCCTCCACGCCGATGCGCCCGCCCAGCAGCTGCGCGCGGTTCGCCCCGCCGAGAAACAGCAGATCCCGGCAGGCGGCATGCAGACGCGTTTCTCCCCGAATCATGTCGAACGTGGTCACACCCTCGCGCACGGCGACCTCGCACCGCCATCCGCCCGCAAAGGTAAAGCACTTGATAACATCCATATTTCCCTCCAAGTATCGCGTAATTGCCGGTCGGCGGGGCCGGTCGGCAGGGCCGAGCAGGCTGAGCCTGCACGCACTTGCTGCCGCCGAAGCCACACGAATCTGTCGGCCATAGATTAGAGCCTCCAGATTCTTCGTGGTCAAGAAGCCCGGGCTGTACCCCTCAAGGGCTTTGGGTCGGTTCTATCGACGAATTCGGGAATCATAGATTGGAGTTCCCGAATTCTGCGTTTGCGAACCCCTCCGCCTGTTTCGCAGGCACCTCCCCTTTCAGGGGAGGCAGGCTGAGCCTGCACCCTCTTTGCTTCCGGTCGGCGGGGCCGACGGCCAACTGCTAGCGCCGGCCACACGAATCTGTCGGCCATAAATTCGAGCCTCCAGATTCTCCGTGGTCGAAAAACTCAAACATATGCCCCACAAGGGCTTGGGGGCGGTTCTATTAACTGTCTCTGGTTCTATCGACGACCATTGGCCGCCATACATTGAAGCGGCCGAGGTCTGCGTTTTTAAACCCCTCCGCCCGCGCTGCGGCCCCCCTTTTAGGGAGGCATGAGACGAGCCGAACCTTTTTCGGGTTGGATTTCTGCTTTTCAGGAAACTCGATTGCGCGGCTTTTCTCCATTCCCAGCGCCGGAGCACTCCCCTTTCAGGGGATGCCTGACGCAAACCGCGCTTCATCCGGGGAACCGCGCTTCTGTTATGCGGATCAAAGTGCTTTCCAGGTGGGGGCTGGGGGAGGCTTCACACGAACTGCGCAGCCCTTCTCCCCTCCCACGCCCCATTCGGGGAAACACGTTCCTCTCCATGCTTCCTTTTTGCGGATCATAGTGTTTTCCGGGTGGGGTCTGGGGAGAGGCTGTCAACACCGCGCACCCCTTCTCCCCTCCCACGCCCCATTCGGGGAAACACGTTCCTCTCCATGCTTTCTTTTTGCGGATCATGGTGTTTTCCGGGTGGGGGCTGGGGAGAGGCTTCACACGAACTGCGCAGCCCTTCTCCCCTCCCACGCCCCATTTGGGGAAACACGTTCCTCTCCATGCTTCCTTTTCGCGGATCAATGTGTTTTCCGGGTGGGGTCTGGGGAGGCGCCTTTTTCAAAAAGGCGGCCTCCCCAGCGTTCCCCTAACGTTCCTTACTTCTGGGCGGCGTAGGCAGCGGTGGCCTGCTCTTCCCATTCGCGGCCGCCCTCGTTCTCCCAGCGGGCGACGAAGTCGGCGTATTCCTGTTCGACGTCGCCCTTGGTGACGATCAGCTGGGCGAGCGCCTCGGCGGTGATCTGCTTCAGGGTGGAGCCGTACTCGGCGTCGGCGTCCAGAGAGGTCTGCAGCATCGGCCAGTCGAAGGCGTACTGCTCGTCAAAGGCCTGCGCCTCGCGGGTGAGCTTGTTCATGGTCTTCTTCTCGGTGCCTTCCTTGACCAGACCAGCCCAGAAGGTGAAGCCGCCGGCCGCGCGATGCGCCGCGTCGTCCTCATAGCCGGGCAGGCGCTCGAACTTGCCGTTTTCCTTGTCAGTCCACTTGAACATCACGTCCTCCACGCCCAGATAGGTCAGCTCGTCGCCCTCGGGGGTGTAGAGGAAGTCGATCAGCTTGACGACCGCCTCGGGATGCTCGGCGGTGGAGGCCACGACCAGACCGCCGGTCAGGTTGGGATAGCGCTTGGGCGAGCCGCCGAAGCCGTCCGGGCCGACGATGCGCGCGAAGGTAAAGATTTCGGCCGGATCCTCGGGACACTCGAAGGTGTAGCGGCCGGGATACCAGTTGTTGGTGGTGCCGACGGCCTGGAAGCCGTAGGTGCCGCAGCGGCCGGTCCACAGCGCCTCGTGGGCGGTCATAGCGGGCATGGTGGCGAACTCGGGATCCATCACGCCGTCCTGATACAGCCTGCGCAGGTACTTGACCGCGTCGAGGTACCTGGGGTGCTTCATGTAGGTGGTGACGGTGCCGTCCTCGAGCAGGGCGTTCGCGCCATAGGCGATGCCGTACGCGCCGAAGATGGGCTCCCACTGGGGAGACTGGGTCATGGTCAGCACCAGACCGATCGTGTCGTCCTTGCCGTTGCCGTCCGGATCCTTATAGGTGAAGGCGTACAGCACGTCGTAGAGCTCGTCCAGGTTGGTGGGAACCTCCATGCCCAGCTTCTTCAGCCAGTCCGCGCGGATGGCGTAGTTATTGACATAACCGCTCTTAGCCGAGACGACCATATAGGTGGAGCCGTCGATGCGGTTGGCGGGCGCCTCGGTCAGGTTTTCGCCGGCGTTGGTGAGGATGTTCTGGCCGTACTCGGGCAGCAGGTCGTCCAGCGGCTGCAGCATGCCCTCGGCGATGAATTCCTTCGCGTCGGTCAGGTTAGTGGGAAACATGTCGGGCAGGTCGCGAGAGGCGATCAGGGCGTTGAGCTTGGCGGTGAAGTCGCCGGTGGAGCACTGGATGGGCTTCACGCGCACACCGATTCGCTTCTCGATCTCCTGAAGCACCAGGTTGTCCTCGTCGGACGTGGTGCCGACCTCGAGCAGCCAGGTGACCTCGGGCGCCTTCTCCTCGGCCGACGCGGTAAACGCGCACAGGCTCAGCAGCAGGCACAGGGCAAGAACCAGGGACAGCAGTTTCTTCATGGGTCAATTCCTCCTTAAATAAAGTGTGTCTATCATCAACCCTTTACCGCGCCGACCGTAATGCCCTTGGTGTAGAATCGCTGCAGGAAAGGGTAGATAATCAGGATGGGGATGATGGAGACCGCGATGGTGGTCATCTTGACCGTCTCGGCGGACAGCTGGCTGGTCTCCTTGCCCGAAATCGAGGCGATCGAGTCCATCGCGCCTGCCGAGTCGATCAGGTTGCGCAGGTAAATCTGCAGCACCTGCAGGTCGCCTGAATTGGTATAGAGCAGGCAGTCGAGGTAGCTGTTCCAGTTGCCCACCGCGTAAAACATGGCGACGGCCGCCAGCGAGGGCGCGGAAATGGGCAGGATGATGAAGAGCAGCGCGACCGGGGGCGTGGCGCCGTCGATGTAGGCGCTCTCCTCCAGCTCGGGCGGGAGCTGCTGGAAATAGTTGCGCAGGATGAACATGTTGTAGGCGCTCATGAGGCCGGGGATGATCAGCGCCCAGAAGGTGTCCACCATGCCCAGACCCTGCACCACCAGGAAGGTGGGGATCATGCCGCCGCCAAAGAGCATGGTGAAGAAGATGTACATGCTGAAGAAGCTGCGGCCGTGCAGCCGCTTGAGCGAGAGCGGGAAGGCGGTCAGCGCGGTCACGACCAGGCTCAGCAGCGTGCCCACGAAGGTTTTGAGGATGGTGTTTCGGTAGGCCACGAAGATCTGCCGGGTCCTGAGCACCGTGCGGTAGGCCAGCAGCGTGGGCTTCCTGGGCAGGAAGAACAGTCCGCCGCTCATCGCCTCGCCCGAATCGCTGATCGAGTACATCAGCACGTGCCAGAAGGGATAGAGCGTGGAAAAGGCGAACAGCACGAGGAGGGTCACGATAATCGCGTAGCCGATCTGCTCGGCGGCGCTTCGCTTGATTTTCATGCCTGCATCCCTCCCTTACATGATCCCGCTCTCGGGGTCGATTTTCTTGGCGATGAAGTTGGTCGCCAGCACCAGCACCAGGCCGATGAGCGACTGGAACAGGCCGGCCGCCGTGGCCTCGGAGAACTTGCGGCTCTCCATGCCCAGCTTGTAGACGTAGGTATCGATGATCTCGCACACCGAGATGGTCAGGTAATTCGACATGGCGAAGATCTGGTCGAAGCCCGCGTACATCAGGTCGCCCACGCGGAAGATGAACAGCACCACGATCGTCGGGGCCAGCGAGGCCAGCGTCACGTGCCACAGCTGCTGCCAGCGGCCCGCGCCGTCGATCGAGGCCGCCTCGTAGAGCGACTGGTCGATGCCCGCGATGGCCGACAGGTAGATGATCGTGCCGTAGCCGCCGCTGCGCCACAGGTAGGACAGCAGGATGACCAGGCGGAAGTGCTCCTTGTCCGCCATGACGTCCGGCACGTTCTGCACGCCCAGCGACCGCAAAAGGCCGGTCAGCGCACCGCTTCGGGTGCTGAAGATGGCGTAGAGCAGGCCGTTGATGACGATCCAGCTGATGAAGTTGGGCAGGATGATCGCGGTCTGTATGCCCTTCTTGAGCAGCGGCCGGCGCAGCTCGTTGATCATCAGCGACAGGATGATGGGCGTGGGAAAGCCGAAGATCAGCTTCTGCAGGCTGATGATGATGTTGTTCTGAAGCGCGCTGATGAACGCGCTCTTTGAAAACAGCTTCTCGAAGATTTCCAGCCCCACCCACGGCGAGGCCATATAGCCCTTGAACACGCTGTAGTTCTTGAAGGCAATCGTGATGCCGTACATGGGCGCATATTTAAAGATCGTAATGTACAGCAGGCCCGGCACCAGCATCACGTACAGCCACCAGTCCCTTCGCATGTCCAGCAGCGTCCTGTGCAGGCGCCTGCGCTTCACGTCCGTCTTCATCATATTTCATGCCTCCGTTGCGCTCGTTTTGTGTCATCCGCGTTGAGTTGTTGTTTATATCCACATCATGCCGTCTTATGTAATAATATTACAACAGGGAACGGCGGCCTGTCAATAGGTTACACGGCGCGCAGAATGTTAATTCTTTCACTCATTGACAAAGCAGTGAAATTATGTTACAATGAGTGTATGGAAGCGCTACATGCGGAAAAAAGGAGGGGTCGTCATGCCCGCGATGTCACTTATCGAGAAGATCAGAAGAACCTATCCCGACCTGTCGCAGAGCGAGCGGCTGGTGGCGGACTACATTTGCGAGCGGCTGCCGCAGGTTTCGCGGATGTCGATCCGGGAGCTGAAGCAGGCGATCGGCGTGAGCGAGCCGACGGTGTTCCGGTTCTGTCAAGCAATCGGGTTCCGTGGGTTCAAGGAGTTCAAGATTTCGCTGGCCGAGCAGACGCCCACCTTTCAGGATTACTTTACGGTGGTTCCGCAGGAGGGCAAGAGCGAGGTACAGAACCTGGTCGAGCAGCTGCTGCTTTCCGAGCGGGACGCGATCGAGACCACGATGCACCAGCTGGACTACGGCCTGCTCGAGCGGGCAGCGGAGATGATCGTGGGGGCGAAGCGCATCTGCCTGTTCGGCATCAGCACGTCGTTCGACGTATGCCGGGACATGCAGCGCAGGCTCAACCGCCTGGGTCTGCCCGCCTGGGCCTCCAACGAGTTCCACGACGCGGTCGCCCAGACGGCCAGCTTTGAGCAAAGCGACCTGCTCATCTGCGTTTCGCAGTCGGGCGCGACCCGCGAGGTGCTCGACATGGCCAAGAGCGCCGCGCAGCAGGGATTGCCTGTGCTCGCGCTGACCGCCTTCCCCGCCTCCAGGCTGGCCGAGCAGAGCGCGCTGGTCATCCAGACCTACGCGCCTGAGGTCACCGGCAACCGCCTTGGCCTGACCACGCGAATCGCCCAGTACGCCATGGTCGACGCGCTCTACATGGCCGTCGCACACCGCCTGGGCGACCAGGTCACCTGCCTGATGGAGACCTCGCTCGTACCCATCATGCGCCGGCTGGAGTGAGAGACGGGGGGGTGGGGAACGTTCGAGAGGCGGCCTTTGTCGGCAGGGCCGACGGCCAGCTGCTAGCGCCGGCCACACGAATCCCTCGGCCATAGATTAGAGCCTCGGGATTCTTCGCATGTCAAAAAACGGGGAATCTGCCCCATAAGAGAGAACGAAAGGCGCCTCCCCAAACCCCACCCGGAAAGCACTTTGATCCGCGTAACATAAAGGGAATAGAAGCGCGGTTCTCCGAATGCGGCGCGGGCAAGGGACGCGCAGAAGCACCTGAAAAACACACGGCACGCGCGTTTGGCGCGGAAAGGACGGCACACATGAAACGGATTTTTCTGATCGGCGACTCGATTCGCCTGGGCTACGACGGCTACGTGCGCGAGCTGATGCTGGACGAGGCGCAGCTGTACTGGTCGCGGGAGAACGCGCAGTACACGACGCACACGCTGCGCTTCGTGCATGACTGGGCGAACTGCGACTGTGACCCGGCGAAGATCGACCTGGTGCACTGGAACAACGGCCTGTGGGACTCGCTGCAGGTGCTCCCCGACCCGCTGCCGGTCGTGCCGCTGGACGAGTACCGCCGCAACCTGGGGCGTATCGTCAACCGCCTGCGCCTGATTTTCCCGAACGCGCGCCTGGCCTTCGCCACCACCACCTCGGTCATCACCGAGCGCATGGCGCCCGGCTTCCGCCGCGAAAACGCCACGATCGAGGCCTACAACGACATCGCCCGCGAGGTCATGCAAAGGGAAGGCGTCGCCGTCGACGACCTCTACCCCGTCGCCCGCGACATGCCCGAGGACTGGCATGCCCTCGACGGCACCCACTTCACCGAGGAGGGCTACCGCGCCCTCGCCCAGGCCGTGGCCTCCTTCCTACGCGGATTCTAGGGAAACGTTGGGGAGGCGGCCTTTGTCGGCAGGGCCGACGGCCAGCTGCTAGCGCCGGCCACACGAATCCCTCGGCCATAGATTAGAGCCTCGGGATTCTTCGCATGTCAAAATACGGGGAATCTGCCCCTTAAGAGAACGAAAGGCGCCTCCCCAAACCCCACCCGGAAAACACTTTGATCCGCGATACAAAAGAGCGGGCAGAAGTGTGATTCCACGAATGCAGGGTAGGTTATGAGGAGCGCAGGAGTAATGTGGTTTCTTCGAAGCAATACGACAAAACGCCTCCGAAAGCGGCTGTGCTCTCGGAGGCGCTGGTTTTTTGCGGGCTATTCCTCAGGGGTATTGACGGGCGGGTTGTTGAAATCGACGGTGAAGGTCACCTCATTCTGGTCGTTATCCAGCATCGTGACCTGCGCCACGTCCTCGGATTCCCAGGTCACCAGGTCGATGCCGCTGTCTGTCTGCTGCCCCTGGCCGGCGGTGGCCAGGTAGAAGTGCTTGTCCTTCATCGGGTAGACGGTGTAGGTGCAGCTTTCGCCGTCGGGCCTGGACTGCATGACCACGAGGCGATGCGTGCCCTCCGGCGAGGTATAGTAGGCCACCGGATGCTCCCCGAGGGCGCTCATGGTCGTGCACAGCGTATACAGGAAAATCGCGCCGAAGGCCATGATGGACGCCACGATCACCAGCGTGACGCGCGAGGCCAGGCGGGAGGTGATGCGCTGATAGATGGCCATGCCCAGCGCGCCCACGAAGCAGATCAGCGGCAGACCCTGCAGGACGATATACACCCAGTAGTGAACGTACAGGCAGTCCATGCCCGGGATGTGTATGAAGAGGATGCTGGCAATGCTCAGAACCACGCCGGCCAGCAGCAGAATCCGTGCGGGCAGGTGGCTGTGGGCGACGGGAGCCTCCATCGGCTGGGGATACTTCATGGTGCGAAAACCTCCATCCATGCGTCAAAAAGTATTTACATTTAATTATACCACACATTCCGGGGCGCGGCGCGGGCTTGTCTGTTAAGTTCTCGTGGCGGTCACCCGGAGCAGCCTGTCCGCAAGCAGCCCCACGACGAAGCCGGTCGCCAGGCCGCACACGAGCAGCGCGGGCAGGTAGGAAAACAGCGATTCGGTCCGCGCGACGAGAGCGGCCACGGCCACCTGCGCCGCGTTATGCGCCGCCCCGCCGCCCATGCTCACGCCGTACACGCTGAATGGCCCGGCCCGCCTCAAAAGCGCCATCACGCCCAGTGCGCACAGCGCGCCCGCGAGCGCATACAGCGCGGAAAACAGGCTGCCGAACAGGAATGCGGTCAGCAGAATGCGCGCCAGGCTGACCAGCAGCGCCTCCCGCGCGCCCAGGCGGTACAGCGCATACACCGCCGCCAGGTTCGCAAGGCCCAGCTTGACCCCCGGCAGCGGGATGGGCAGGGGCAGCAAAAACTCCAACCAGGCCAGAAGCAGCGCCGAAGCGGTCAAGCAGGAAAGCAGCGCCAGACGCCGCGTGTTCTTTTTCATTGCAGTACCGCGTCCGTTTCCGATTGATTTTCCAGCGTCAGGGAGAGCACCGCGCGGTTGGGCAGGCAGACCGCCGTCTCGCCGCCCCGCGAGATCGCGCCCATGCGCACGCAGGTCTGGTCGGGGCAGGAGGAGACCAGTATGCGCGCGCGCCCGTCCTCCACCCGCACGGTCAGGAAGGAATCCCCGTTCCGCCAGGTGAACTCGCCCGCCTCGGAAAGCGGAAGCGTCGCTTCGCAGCGCCCGTCCACCGTCAAAACCGCGCAGTCCACGCGCCCCCGGGGCAGCAGCCGCGCCGCCGCCAGCACCAGCGCCAAAAGCGCCACGCCCAGCGCCAGCAGATAATCCGCCCGCCGCATGCGCACTCCCCCTCTCCGTCCTTGCTCCCTCTATTGTAACCCGAAACGCCCGCTCTGGCAAGGGGAGGGTTACGTTCGAGAGGCGGCTTTTCTGAGAAAAGCCCCTCTCGAGCTCTCCCGAAAAGCACCTGCAAGAATGCCTTTTGGCCTGTCTCCATAGGCTGTTCTTGCCCATATGAAGAGGCGAGCGAGCGTACTGCAACTCACCTGTCAGGTTTCGCGGACATTGCCTGCCTTTTCTCCCCTTTCGAAAAGTACTTTGATCCGCAAAATGAACGGAAGTGCAGAAGCGCGATTCCCCGAATGAAACGCGGTCTGCATGCGCCGGAACTGAAAACGTGTTTTCCAATATGAAAAAGACTGGAGAGCGCTGCCTGAGGGTGCCCTAGTCACATCTTGTTTATGATTCGGGCGTGCGGCAACCGCGAGGTGACCGGTTTTCCGCCGCGCCCGGTAAAACAGGCCTCCCCGAAACGAGGAGGCCTCTGACTGTCGAAAAAACCCGGGAGAGCTCGAGAGGGCCGCAGCCCTTTCGAACTTTCAATCGTGCCCAGCGGCGTGTACGGTGGGCACGGGACGCTTTTTGCGCCGGAAAATCCCATTTTCCAGAGAAAAAAGCGTTTCCTTGCAGTTTTTGCGCCCGGAAATCTTTCAAATTTCAGCAAAAACTGGAGAGGGTGGCAGTGGCGGGGGAGCTTGCTTCCCCGTCCACCAGCGGGAAACCGCGCCTTATCCCTTGACCGAGCCGATCGTCATGCCCCTGACGAAGTACTTCTGGAACAGCGGGAAGATGACCAGCACCGGGCCGGCCGCGACCATCGCCATGGCGTAGGTCAGCGAGTCGGTCGGCACGAGGTCGGTCGCCTCGTTGATCGTACCCTGATCGGCCATCTGCTTGAGGAATTCCGCCTCGGCGAGTATCTTCTGCAGCAGGTACTGCAGCGAGTACAGCCTGGGGCTGGTGATGTAGATCATCGTCGTGGTCCAGGAATTCCACTGGCCGACGAAGAAGCTGAACGCCAGCGTGGCCAGCACCGGCACGCACAGCGGCAGCACGATCTGAAAGCAGATGCGCAGCTCGCTCGCGCCGTCGATCTTGGCCGCCTCGATCAGGCCATCGGGCAGCTGCCTGAAGTTGGTGCGCATCACGAAGACGTTCCACGCGCTCACCAGGCAGGGCAGCACGTAGATCCAGAACGAGTCCTTCAGGTGCAGATACTTGCTGTTGATCACGTAGCTGGGCACCATGCCGCCGCTAAACAGCATCGTGAAGAACAGCAGGTACGTGACCACCTGGCGATACTTGAAGTTGCTCCGGCTGATGGCGTAGGCGCACATCGACTGCACCAGCAGCATCAGCGCCATGCTCAGCAGGGAGAACTCGGCCGTCACCCGATAGGAATTGATGATCTGCGTCGGGTTCTTGAACACCGCGCGGTAGGCCAGGGTGGTGAAGTGCTTCGGGATGAGCGAGTAGCCGTTCTTGATCAGGTCGGCCTCCTCCGAAAACGAGATCGAAATCACCAGCAAAAAGGGCAAAATGTAGCTCAGGCAGGCCAGGATGAACACGATGTGCAGGATCAGCTGACCCCAGCCAAAGGGCCTGCGGCGCTTCGCGCGCCCGGAAAACTCAACAGTCATGCGGCGCACTCCTTTCAGAACAGGCTCTGCTCGGGACTGATTCTGCGCACGATCAGGTTGGTCAGGATCACCATGACCATGCCCACCAGCGACTGGAACAGCCCGATCGCTGCGCTCTTTTCCAGGTCGCCGCCCATCATCGCGCGGAAGACATAGGTGTTGATCACGTCGGTCGTCTTATACAGCAGGCCGATGTTGCGCGGCACCTGATAAAACAGGCCGAAGTCGCCCTGAAAAATCGAGCCCATGCCCAGTATCAGCTTGATCATGATGACCGGCACCAGGTGCGGTATCGCCACGTGCCACAGCTGCTGCCGCCGGTTCGCGCCGTCCAGCATCGCCGCCTCGAACAGCCCCTCGTCTACGCCCATCAGCGTGGCGTAGTACAGTATGCAGCCCATGCCCACGCCCGCCCACTCGTGTACGAACGTCAGGATGTACGGCCAGTACTGCGGCTTCGAGTACCACTGAACCTTTTTAAGCCCCAGCGCGACCAGCCCCTGGTTGATCACGCCGCTGCGCACGTTGAGCATGGCCAGCACGATGAACGAGATGATGACCATCGACAAAAACCGGGGCAGGATCATCACCGTGTTGTACACCTTCACGCACACATTGCTCTTCAGGCAGTAGAACATCAGCGACAGCCCGATCGCCAGCACGTTGTCCATGGCCAGGAAGGTCAGCGCGTAGGCCACCGTGTTGCCGATCACGCGGCCCGCGTCCTGGGACTTGAAAAAGAACTCGAAGTTCTTCAGGCCCACCCACTCGCTGCCGAAAAAGCCCTTCGCCGGCGAAAAGTCCTGAAACGCGATCACCACGCCGAACATCGGCAGATAGTGAAACAGGAGCAGCAGCACCAGCGTCGGCAGCACCATCAGGAGGAACTGCAGGTTATCCTTTACGTGATAGCCGCCCGATCTGCGCTTCCCGTTTGTCAGGGCCGCGGTTTTCATCGTCAAATCTCCCCATTTCCTGTCGGAATCATAACTCGTTTGTGTATCTCATTTTAATCCGTCCGTCACGAAAAGTAAATCACCGGAAAGCACTCAAATCGTGCAGAAACGCACCTCCTTGCGGCGCAAAAAACACGAGCCTCCCGCTCATGGGGAGGCTCGTTCAGACTGTCAAAAAACCCCGGAGAGCTCGAGAGGGCCGCAGCCCTCTCGAACTTTCAATCGTGCCCAGCGGCGTGTACGGTGGGCGCGGGGCGATTTTTGCGCCGGAAAATCTCATTTTCCAGAGCAAAAATCGTTTCCTTGCAGTTTTTGCGCCCGGAAATCTCTTA
>CAKUFI010000046.1 GCA_934647305.1 uncultured Clostridia bacterium
CTGGAGAGGGTGGCAGTGGCGGGGGAGCTTGCTTCCCCGTCCACCAGCTTGTCAAAACCTTTTTTGACAAGCTGAGCGATTCCCTGAAGGGAATCGCATTGTCCGGGCGGCAGCGGCCGCCCGGAGGAACGCCCCGACGCGCCATGCTGATTCTGCGGCGCCGCGATCGTCAGTGGACAAACTTCGGTGGGGGTCTGGGGGAGCGCGAAGCGTTAGCGGAGCCTCCCCCAGCTACCCCCGAGGCCAATGCACTTTCTAAACGATATGGAGGACGAAAGTAATGAGCGAGATTTCTCTGCAGATGTATACCCTGCGCAATCACATGAAGACCCTGCCCGAGCTGGAGGATACGCTTCGCCGCGTGGCCGGGATTGGCTACAAAAACGTGCAGATCAGCGTACCCGCCTTCGCGACGGTCGAGCAGGTGGCCGAGCTCCTGAACAAATACGGCCTTTCCGCCGACTCGGTATTCGCGCCCAGCCTCGAAATCACGAGGCGCATGGACGAAATTCTGAATCACAGTAAGGCGCTTAAAACCCGCGTGCTGCGCACCGACTCGATCCCCGCCGACTGGGCGAAATTCGAGCAGGGCTTCCACGACTATGCCAAAGTGCTCAACGAGGCCGGCCGCGCGCTGAAGAAAAACGGCATGGACATCCTGTACTATCACTTCCACGCCTTCGAGTGGATTCGCTTCGAGAGCGGCGTGCGCGGCATCGACATCCTGCTTGGCGAGACCGATCCCGACTGCGTGGGCTTCCAGCCCGACGTGTTCTGGCTCACCAGCGCCGGCACCGAGCCCTCCGAGAGCATCGGCATGTTCAAGGGCCGCGCCGCTTATATGCACGTAAAGGACTACGCCATCACCGTGCGCACCGAGCACCTGGAGAGCGTGCCGCGCGCCTACGCCCCGGTCGGCCAGGGCAACCTCAACTGGCCCCGCCTGATTCCCGCCGCCCGCGCCGCCGGCATCCGCCGCTTCGTCGTCGAACAGGACGAGTGCCAGGGCGACGAGTTTGCGCGCGTCCGCGAGAGCTTCGAGGCGCTCAACCGCATGGGCGTGCACTAGGCGTCCCTCAAAATAACAGCAAACCGGAGCCTTCCGAGTGAAGACTCCGGTTTGCGTTTGCCCGGGTTACTTCAGGCCCAGCGCCTCACGCAGCACCGGCTCGAGTACGTCGGCCATGCGGCGGAAGCCCAGGTCGGTGGGGTGACAGCCGTCCACGGCGCAGTCGAAGCGCTCCCTCTCGCCAAAGAAGGTCTCGCCGTCGACGAACCAGACGCGCCTGTCGCCCCGTGCGAGCGCGTTTTGATAGGTTCTGCGGATGATCTCGCGGCGGCGGGCGTTGACCTCGACCGTCGAGCCGGGATTGGTGTCGAAGTCGGGCTTGGAGACCATGATGATGGGCAGGTCGGGCTGTGCCTCGCGCACGGTGCGGAAGAAGGCCTCGTGCGTCGCCTCCAGGTGCTCGACCGAGGGCGCGTTGTGGTCGTAGTCCAGCACGAACGCGCTCATGGGCAGCGAGGCGATATAGCGCGCCATGTTCTGCTCGCCGCGGCCGTTTCCGGAGAAGCCCAGGTTGCACAGCGCCGCGTCCAACCTGCGGGCCAGCACGTGCGTGTAGGCGTTGCAGACCTTGCTGGCGCAGCCGCCCTGGGTGATCGAGGAGCCGTAGAAGAGGATGGGCTTCCCGAAGGCGGGCGTGCGGCCTTCCTCCAGGCAGGATTTGGGCGGCAGGCCGATCAGCAGCTCGGTCACGCCGTTATACAGCGGCAGGTACAGCGCGTAGGAGCGCATGCCCTCGCCCTTCAGCTCGATCAGGCGGGACTGCTCGAGCGCGCAGCCGCAGCCGTCCGGGTTCATCTGCGGCACGAGGGTCTGCACCGCGCGGATATTGCCGTTCGTCTCCTCGACCAGCTCCAGGCCGCTCTGGCCGCTGGCCGCGAAATGGCCCATGTTGCCCGCGCCGCGCAGCTTCCACACCACGCTCAGCTGAGATGCGTCGGTCGAAAAGCGCACGCAGCCGCCGGCCAGGTGAAAGGCCAGTCCCTGCACGCCCTCGCTGCATTCGGGAAGCATGGAAAGCGGCAGCCGGCAGTAGCTGCCCTCGTCATTCTTTGCCAGGCCCCAGATGGAAAACGGCGCCCGGCGGGGGTCGAAGAACTCGGTGTCTGCGGGAATGCTCTCATTCAGCTTGAAGTTGGGATCGATCTTCTCAATGTTCATTGGACGATATACCTTCTTTCTGTTGATTCGGGCGAAAGTATTATAGCATGCCCCGGCGGCTCAGGCAAGGCGAAAACCTGCTTCATGTGTAAAAGAATGGCGCAGGGGATTGCGCAAGCGCCCTCGTCCGAGTATAATAGCAGAAGACAGTATACAAGGAGGGCACACACATGGCTGTGACGCTGAATACGAAATACCTGAACGGTTTTGTGCGCGAGCACGAATATGAGGACATCAAGCCCCAGGTCGAGCTGGCCTGCGAAATGATCGACAAAAAGAACGGCCCCGGCAGCGACTTCCTGGGCTGGACGACCCTGCCTGAGGATTACGACCGCGAGGAGTTCGCCCGCATCAAGGCGGCGGCGAAGAAGATCCGCGAGGACAGCGACGTGCTGCTGGTGGCCGGCATCGGCGGCAGCTACCTGGGCGCGCGCGCGGTCATCGAGGCCATCCAGGGCCAGCTGCACAACGACACCCACGAGGGCCTGAAGATATACTTCTGCGGCAATACCATCAGCCCCACCTATATGAACGACATCCTGAGCCTGGTCAAGGGCAAGCGCTTCTCCATCAACGTCATCTCCAAGAGCGGCACCACCACTGAGACCGCGCTGGCCTTCCGCGTGCTGCGCAAGGTGCTGACCGACGCGGTGGGCGAGGAGGAGGCCAATAAGCGCATCTACGCCACCACCGACCGCGCCCGCGGCACGCTCAAGCAGCTGGCCGACGCGCAGGGCTGGCCCACCTTCGTGGTTCCGGACGACATCGGCGGCCGCTTCTCCGTGCTGACCGCCGTGGGCCTTCTGCCCATCGCCTGCGCGGGTATCGACATCGACGAGCTGATGCGCGGCGCGCACGACTCCATGGTCGCCAACAAGTGCGCCTGCGGCGAGGCCGCCCGCTACGCCGCCATCCGCAACATCATGTACCGCAAGGGCAAGGCGGTCGAACTGCTGGCCTGCTACGAGCCCGACTTCATGATGATGAACGAGTGGTACAAGCAGCTCTTCGGCGAGAGCGAGGGCAAGGATCAGAAGGGCATCATGCCCACCTCCGTCATTTTCTCCACCGACCTGCACTCCATGGGGCAGTTCATTCAGGACGGCGCGCGCGTGATGTTTGAGACCGTGGTCAATGTCAGGAAGACCAAGAACGACCTGTACATCGACGCGCTCGAGGGCAACTTCGACGGCCTGAACTTCCTGTCCGAGCAGAACATGAGCGTGGTCAACGAAAAGGCGATGCTGGGCACCATCCTGGCGCATACCGACGGCGGCACGCCCAACCTGGTCATCAACGTGGACGCGCTGGACGCCTACAACGTGGGTTACCTGATCTACTTCTTCTTCAAGGCCTGCGCCGTGAGCGGCTACCTGCTCTCCGTCAACCCCTTCAACCAGCCCGGCGTGGAGAGCTACAAGAAGAACATGTTCGCGCTGATGGGCAAGCCCGGCTACGAGTCTCAGAAGGCTGAGCTCGAGGCCAAGCTGGCCGACTGATCCCCGCGTTTTCCGAGTTTGCGAATCGCCGCGTTTTCCGTGTGAGAGCGCGGCGGTTTTTTTGCTGCCTGCCTCGCCTGCCGGGGGAGGCTCCGCGCTGCTTCGCGCTCCACCGGCCCCCACCGAAGCTTGTCTGCTTGCCTGGAACTGCAAGAAAAGTCTTCTTTTTTAGCGCACGGGCGCAAATACCGGTTGCAAAAAACGCCCGCCTGTGATAAAATAAGCACGAACTCAAAAAACACGAGGAGGAAACTGAGTTATGAAGAAGATTGTTTCTCTGCTCCTGTGCCTGGCGCTGGTGCTGGGCCTGTCCACGATGGCGCTCGCCGACAGCGAAAAGACCATCTACATCCTGACTCCCACCGAGGATCACGGCTGGACCGGTTCGGTCGCTACCTTCGCCAAGATGTCCGCCGACGAGATCAACGCCGCGGGCACCTACAAGGCTGAGGTCAAGACCGCTGCCAGCGCCGCTGAGCAGATTCCCCAGATCGAGGACATCATCGCCAACAACGCCGCCGACGTGGCTGGCGTGGTTATCCTGCCCCAGGACGACACCGTCGAGTTCGCCATCCAGCAGCTGGTGGACGCGAACATTCCCTATGTGGCCTTCGACCGCATCATCGCGGGCGTGAAGGATTCCGCCGTGGCCAACGTCAAGGGCGACAACGCCGGCGTGGGCAAGGCCGTGGCCGAGTACTTCATCTCCCTGGGCATGAAGGCCGGCGATGAGGTCATCGTGTTCGAGGGCGACACCTCTTCCGTGACCGCCGACCGCGATGCGGGCTTCACCGACTACCTGAAGGAGCAGGGCTGGACCGAGGACGACCTGGCCAAGATCACCTTCTCCGGCGCGATGAACTGGAGCCGCTCCACTGCGAAGGAATACTTCGAGTCCCTGATGAGCGACAGCAAGAACGCTTCCATCAAGTGGTTCTATTCTCAGGACGACGAGTTCGCCATGGGCATCATGGAGGCCCTGAAGGGCTCCGCCATCGACGACGCGACCAAGCAGGCGATCCTGGACAACAAAATCGTCATCTCCGCGGCGGGCGGCTCCGAGAACCTGTACAAGATCATGCGCGGCGAGGACGCCGAGTACGCCGACCTGTTCGCCTCCTTCGGCGGCCTGGCCGTGGCTACCTACAGCCCCGCGATGATTCAGGACGCCGTCAAGCTGATGGTGAATCACCTCAATGGCGAAGAGGTTGCGCAGGACTACGTCGTGCCGGTCGAGATCGTGACCGCCGAGAACGTGGCCTCCTACGTGGGCTTCAACTGATCAAGCCAATCAGCGGGCGTAAGCGCCCCTCGCAAGCGGTGCTTCCGGTCAACCGGAAGCACCCTTGTTTCCACAGGCGGCAATCCGGCCGATTACACGATTGGAGACGTGGCAAAAATGAGTATCCTCGAGATGCGAGGCATTTACAAGGCCTTTGACGGCGTGCCGGTGCTCAAGGGCGTCGACCTGACCATCGAAAAGAGCGAAATACACGCCATACTGGGCGAAAACGGCGCGGGCAAGTCCACTCTGATGAACATTCTGACCGGCGTCGTGCCCATGGACGCGGGTCGCATCGTCTTTGACGGACAGCCCGTTCCGCATCCCACCGTGCCCCTGACCGAAAAGCTGGGCATCGCCTTCGTGCACCAGGAGCTCAACCTTTTCCCCACGATGAAGGCCTATGAAAACCTGTTTCTGTGCAGGGAATACACCAACCGCTTCGGCATGCTGAAAAAGCGGCAGATGATCGAGCGCGCCAGTCGCCTTTTCGAGGAGCTGGGCATCGACATCGAGCCGGAGGAGCTGGTGAGCGAGCTGCGCATGGGGCAGAAGCAGCTGCTGGAAATCGCCAAGGCGCTCCTGTTCGACGCGAAGCTGCTGATCCTTGACGAGCCCACGACGGCTCTTAACAACGAAGAAATCGACCACCTGTTCGGCATTCTGCGCACGCTGCGCCGGACGGGTAAGTCGTTCATCTTTATATCGCACAAAATGCCGGAAATCTTCGCGCTGTGCGACCGGTACACGGTGCTGCGCAACGGCGAGTTTATCGCCCAGGGCAGCATTGCGGACACCGACGCGCGGGCGCTGACCCACCTGATGGTGGGCTCCTCCTTCGACCACGGCGACGTGTACAGGGAGCGCCCGCTGGGCGAGGAGGTGCTCTCGCTTCGCGGCCTGAGCGGCCCAGGCTTTGAAAACGTCACCTTCAGCGCGAAAAAGGGCGAGATTCTGGCGCTGACCGGGCTTCAGGGCTCGGGCAGCAGCGAGCTGATGCAGGGCCTGTTCGGGGCGCTGCCGGTCGAGGCGGGCGAGCTCGTGATCGAGGGCCGGCGCTTCACGGGCCGGGGCATTCACCAGGCCATGCGCGCGAAGGTCGCCATGCTGCCCAGCAACCGCAAGGAAAACTCGGTCGTGCCCGACATGAGCATCCTGGAAAACATGGCGCTGTCCGAGCAGACGCTCTCCTACGCGCATCAGCACATCTCCCGCCGCGCGGAAGACGCGAGCTATGAGCGCATGAAAAAACTGCTGGGCATCAAGGCGGGCAGGCCGTCCGACGGCATCACCTCGCTCTCCGGCGGCAACCAGCAGAAGATCTTTCTGGCCAAGTGGCTGCTGACCGAGGGTGAAATCCTGCTCCTCGACAACCCGACGCAGGGCATCGACGTGGGCAGCAAGGCGGAAATCTACCAGCTGATTCTCAGGCTGGCTGAGGCTGGCAAGACCATCCTGATCAACACGCTCGAAATCAGCGAGATTCAGAAGGTGGCGGATGAATGCGCTGTCTTCTACGACGGCCGCCTGCTCGCCATCCTGCCGCACGATCAGATCGACGAGCAGACGGTGATGATGTACTCAACCAACGCGGTTGAAACGATGGAGGGACGCGAACATGACTGAGAAGAAAAACTCCCCGCACAAGGTACTTTCCCGCATCTGGTCGGGCTACAGCTTTATCTTCATTTTCGCCGTGATTTTCCTGGCCTACTACCTGGTTAACCCCAATCTGACCTGGGTGGGCGTGATGAACATTCTCAGGCACTCGGCGGTCGTCGGCATCATCGCGCTGGGTGCGGGGCTGATTATCATCACCGGCCAGATCGACCTGTCCGTCGGCTCGATGCTGGCGTTCGTGGGCGGCTTCACGGTCATGACGTTCAACGTGACCAACAGTATACTGCTCGCCTTCCTGGCGGCGATCGTGTGCGGCGGTCTGTGCGGCCTGTTTAACGGCGTGCTGGTGGGCAAGGCCAAGATGCCCGCGTTCATCGTCACCCTGGCCACGATGCTGATCTACCGCTCGCTGACCCGCTTCATCTGCCACGAGATTCCCGTCGCCATCTCGGGCGGCAGCAACAGCCTGTTTAAGCTGCTCTCCAGCAACAGCCTGTACAAGCCCTTCTTCAGCTTCGGCAACAGCAAGCTGCTCACCATTCCGGTAACCGGTCTGTTCCTGATTGTACTGACCGTCGCCGTCGTCTACGTGACCACCTGCACCAAGTTCGGCAAGCAGCTCTACGCGGTGGGCAGCAACGAGCGCGCGGCGCGCCTGTCGGGCATCAATGTGGACGGCGTGCGCATCGCGGTGTTCGTGATCACCGGCGTACTGACCGGCGTGAGCGCCTTCCTCTGGATCAGCATGAACGCCTCGGTCGATCCGGCCACCACCGGCGGCAGCTACGAGATGTACGCCATCGCGGCGGTCGTGCTGGGCGGCATCGCCATGTCGGGCGGCAGGGGAAAGTGCGTGGGCATACTCTTCGGCGTGATGTCCTACACGGTCATCGACAAGATCATCGTCGCGCTCAAGATGAACACGCTGCTCAACGACACGGTCAAGGGCACGATCCTGATCGTCGCCATCATCGTGCAGACCATGGCGCCGGTCATCAGGGAGCACATTCAGGCCAGGCGCCGCCGCCGCCTCAGCTGAAACAGTTTTCCAGGCAAGGGGAATCGGTACGCGCCGGTTCCCTTTTCACTGCGTGAGAAATGCTTGACAACGCAAACAATCGGTGCTACAATCATTTTATCAGGCGCGCCGATCGGCGTGCAAAATTTTACTTCGGAGAAGAGGAAAGCACATGGGGATGTTTACGCGGCTGTTCGGGGTCAGGGACGACCAGGGACAGCCGATTGAAGAGGGTCAGCTCAAGCAGCTGTACAGACAGAGTCTGTCGATCGCCTGGCCCTCTACCGTAGAGGGGGCGCTTCTGAGCATCATCAGCTCAGTCGACACGATGATGGTGGGCACGCTGGGCGCGGCGGCCATCGCCTCGGTCGGCCTGACCAGTCAGCCGCGAATGATCCTGCTCATCTGCGCGCAGGCGCTCTGTGTGGGTACGACGGCGCTGTGCGCCCGCAGAAAGGGCGCGAACAACCCGGAGGGCGCGAACTCCTGCCTGGCGCAGTCGCTGGGCGTGGTGACGGCGCTGGGCCTTCTGATGATGCTGATGGGCTATTTCGGCGCTGACTGGTTTATGCGGCTGGCCGGCGCGAACGAGGACACGCTGGAGATGAGCGTGGCCTACTTCCGCATCATCAGCCTGGGCATACCGCTCAACTGCTGGTCGCTGTGCATCTGCGCGGCGCTTCGGGCCATCGGCCATACGCGCATCACGATGGTCAGCAACATGATCGCCAACCTGGTCAACGTCTGCCTGAACTACCTGCTGATTAACGGCCATTTCGGCTTCCCGGCGCTGGGCGTGCGCGGCGCGGCGATTGCGACCGTGTGCGGCACGGCGGTGGGCTGCGCGATCGCCATAGGCAACGTGACCCATCGCCACGGCTATTACCACCTGTCCCTGCCGCATTTTGACCGCGAGACGCTCAGCGGCCTGGTCAAGATCGGCTCCGGCTCGATCCTCGAGTCGGTCTGCCTGCGCCTGGGCTTCCTGATTTCCGCACGCCTGATTGCAGGCATCGGCACCGTGGCCTTCGCCGCCTATCAGATCGTCAATCAGGTCACCGGCCTGTCGTTCACCCTGAGCGACGGCATCGCCTCGGCCGGCACGGCGCTGGTGGGGCAGAGTCTGGGTGCAAAGCGGCGTGACCTGGCCATGGCCAACGTGCGCGTCAGCCGCAAGATCAGCGTGGTCGCGGCGCTGCTGCTCATGGCGGCGATCATCCTGCTCAGGCGGCCGCTGGCACTGCTGTTCACGAGCGACGAGGAGATTATCTTCAACGTTTCGCTGTCCTTCTTCGTGGTTTCAACCGGCTTCTTGCCCCAGAACGGCCGCGTGGTCTACTCGGGCTGCCTGCGTGGCGCGGGCGACGTGCGCTATGTGGCGATCTGCTCGCTGATCAGCGTGGCCATCCTGCGCCCGGTGCTGACCTGGCTGTTCTGCTATCCGCTGAACGCCGCGCTTCCGCACCTGTACCTGGCGGTCGCCGGCCCTTGGATTGCGTTCGTGATCGACGCCTTCGTGCGCGACGGCCTGCTCTATCACCGCATCCGCAGGGGAAAATGGCTGGATATCCGCCTCTCCTGACGCACATAAAAACTTCCCTCCGCAGTGCTCGCGGAGGGCTTTCTCAGTTTACGGCCGCTCGTCCGCTGCGGCTTCTTTTTTCGTCAGGTAATGCATCAGGCGCATGGCGGCGGTGCTCAGCGTGCGGCCGCTTTCCTGCACCAGGCTGATGTGGCGCGGGGGAATAGGCTCGTCCAGCTGAATCGGTTGCACGTGCAGCTCCTTCGGCAGGCTCTCCAGCATGAAGCCGGGCACGAACCCGATTCCCAGCCCGCAGGCCACCATCGGCGGGATCTGGTCGGTGATGGCCGCCTCGATGTCCGGCTCAAACCGTAGCTTCTTCTGCAGGAACAGATCGCTGTAAAAGGCGTAGGTGTAGCTGCTCCGCCCAAGTGAGATCAGCGGGCAGCGGGACAGCTCCTCCAGCGTGTGCGTCCCCTCGGCCAGCTGCGCGTAGGCCTCGCCGCACACGGGCAGCTCGTGAAACCGCATCAGCACCCGCTCCTTGAGCGCGCTGTCGATTTCCCGCCCGGCGGTAATCACCGCGAAGTCCACGCTGCGGGAACGCACTGCCGAGAGCGCCTGCGGCGTGGAGTAATAGGAGATGCGGATGCGCACGCCCGGATAGTCGGCGTGAAAGCGCTGAAGCACCGGCAACAGCAGGCCGTGCATTGCCGTTTCTGTCGCCCCGACCGATACGCAGCCGCTCTCCAGGCTCTTTTCACGCGCCAGCTCTTCCTCGCCCAGCTGCAGCTGCTCCATCGCGACCGATACCCGCGCGTACAGCTTTTCGCCCTCCGGGGTGAGCTGTACGCCCCGGTTCGAGCGCGCGAACAGCCGCACGCCCAGCTGATCCTCCAGCCGCCGAATCGACCGCGTCACGTTGGGCTGGCTGGACAGCAGCAGCTCGGCCGCCTGGGTCAGGTTTTCGTATTTCGCCGCGTAGTAAAACACGCGATAGTCGTCATAGCTGATGTACATGGCCCCTCCGTCATCTCACAGACGCATGATGAGAATATCAAATATATATTTTACGCATGCCGCCTTTTGCAGTATAATACGGTTCTGTGAGAAAGTCAAGGGAAAAGGGGAGTTGTTCATGAACAGGGATCTGACCGTCGGCAAGCCCTCGTCGGTGCTGTGGCGCTTTTGTCTGCCGCTATTCGGCAGCGTGATATTCCAGCAGCTCTATAACATCGCCGACAGCCTGGTTGCCGGCAAGTTTATCGGCGAAAACGCGCTGGCCGCCGTGGGCAACAGCTATGAAATCACACTGATTTTCATCGCCTTCGCGTTCGGCAGCAACATCGGCTGCTCGGTCATCCTGTCCCAGCTCTTCGGCGCGCGCAGGTATCGCGACCTCCGGACGGCCGTCTCGACCGCCTTCATCGGCTGCGCGGTGCTGTGCGGGGCGCTGATGGTGATCGGCATCGCGGGCAGCGGGCTGCTTCTGCGCCTGATCAACACGCCCGAGGAGATCTTCGCCGACTCCCAGCTCTACCTGGACATCTACTGCTGGGGCCTGCCCTTCATGTTCTTCTATAATATCGCGACCGGCGTGTTTTCCGCGCTGGGCGACTCGCGCACGCCGTTTTTCTTCCTGGCGGCCTCTTCCACGTCCAACATCTTCATGGATATCCTGTTCGTGAAGGCCTTCCACATGGGCGTGGCGGGCGTGGCCTGGGCGACTTTCCTGTGCCAGGGCGTGAGCTGCGTGCTGGCGCTGCTGTTCGTGCTGATCCGGATAAAGAACCTGCCCGCGGACGGCAAACACGAGTGGTTCTCCCTGCCGATGCTGGGCAGGGTGGCGCGCATCGCCGTACCGAGCATCCTGCAGCAGAGCTTCATTTCGGTGGGCAATATCATCATCCAGAGCGTCATCAACAGCTTCGGCGCGAGCGTCATCGCGGGCTATTCGGCCGCGGTCAAGTTCAACAACATGGTCATCACCTCGTTTACCACCATCGGCAACGGCGTGTCCAACTACACCGCGCAGAACCTGGGTGCGGAGAAGCCGGAGCGGGTGAAGGAAGGCCTGGGCGCCGCCCTTCGCATGGTCTGGCTGTTCAGCGCGATGCTGTTCACGGCTTACTTCTTCGCGGGCAGGCAGCTGCTCGAGCTGTTCATGAACAGTGAAACCGACGTGGCCAGCGCGACCGGCGTGATGTTCCTGCGCATCCTGTCGCCGTTCTACTTCGTGGTCTCCTGCAAGCTGGCGGTGGACGGCGTGCTGCGCGGCGCGGGCTGCATGAAGGAGTTCATGATCGCCACCTTTACCGACCTGTGCATGCGCGTCGTGTTGGCGCTGGTGCTGTCGCGCTTCTTCGGCCCGACGGGCATCTGGTGCGCCTGGCCGGTGAGCTGGTGCGTCGCGACCGCGATGTCGATACTCTACTACAAGAAGGACGTCTGGCATCGCAGCGTGGCCTGAGCGAATACCTTATAAACATACCCCCGGGAACTGCCGATCGGCGTCCCGGGGGCTTTGCGTTTACGGATTGACGGTATAGGTGCTGTCCACCTCCCAGGAATAGAAGCCCGAATCCTCGAAGCGGCTGGGCTTGGGCATCAGCTTGCGGATGAGCACGGACGAGGTGAAGGGCACGTGCGGGTCAGGCGTATAGTCCGCGCCGTTCCAGGCCGCGCTCAGGTGATCGGGGAAGTGCATCATCATCGTGGGCAGGTGGTGCCAGGTGGTGACCATCAGGCCGGACAGATGCTGCCTGTCGGCCGCTTTGGCCAGGCACACGGTGTTCTTCGCGCCGCCACCGTCCCAGGGGCACAGCACGACGTCGAAGCCCTTTTCACTGAACAATTCGGCGCTGCGGATTTTCTCTTCCTCGGTCAGGCTGTACTGCCAGTCGGCGATGATCAGGCGGCGGTCGAGCTTCTCGAGCGCCAGGTGGGTCATCTGGTCGGGGCGGGAGGTGGCGATATAGCCGGTGCCCTTCCAGGCCTGCGCGTCCAGGAACTGGTCGCCCCAGATGAAGCCCCTGCGGCCCTGCTCGTCCAGCTCGGCGGCCAGGCCGTTGAGGTAGCGCGCCAGCATCTCGACGCGATCCTTGCCCGCGCAGCGGCGGCAGGAGGCGTAGGAATAGGCCTCGTCGCAGCCCAGGTGGAAGTATTTGCCCTCGCCGCACAGCTCGATCAGCTCCTCGCGGAAGCGGCGAAGCAGCGTGTGTACGCGCGGGTTGCTCAGGCACCAGGTCCAGCCGTCCGGCTCGAACAGGGTGGCCAGGCGCGGATTCTGGTCGAGCACCGCGTGCTTGCCCATGCCGCCGCGCGCCTGCGAGGCGTGGCCCAGGTGGTTGGTCATCGGCACGACCTCCATGCCGAAGTCGTTGGCCAGCTCGATCAGCGGTTTGATCTGGCGCTTGGAGTAGGAACGGCCGCTCCAGGCCATCTCGGGCAGCGCGTCGTACTGGATTGTGCCCCAGAACTCGAGCACGATGTGGCTGCACTTGAGCAGGCCGGCCATTGTGAAGCACTTCTCAAGCAGCGTCAGCGTGGTCTCGGGGAACACGCACACGTGGATGCTGCGCATGTCCATGCTGGGGTGGTCGTGGATGGTCAGGCAGGGAATTTCGAGCGCCTCGCTGCCGTAGTCCAGGCTGATCGGATCGATCGCCTGAATCAGGGAATAAAAAGCGTGCAGAAGGCCGGTCTCGTCCTTCGCGGCCAGGCCAATGCCGGCAGGCGTGACGACCGCGGCGTACTCGTCGGCCGCCTCGAGCGCGGGGATTTCCGCCTGCCCGATCTGCGCGCAGAAGGCGGGCAGCAGGCTGTTTTCAGCGATTTCCAGCGTCGAGCCGGTCAGACTGAAGCGGTTCCACAGGCTGCGCAGCAGCGTCTTTCTGCGCTCGGAAAGGTTACAGTTTACGTGCATCACGACGCGGCTGCCGAAGCAGAACGCGCCCGCCTGCTCGGTCAGGCTTTTTGGCTGAGGGAAGATGTTCATGGCTTGTCCTCCTTTTCGTCTATCAGGGCGTTTATCGCCGTTTCAAGGGCCGAAATCATGTCTTCAAGGGGCATGCAGGGCGGCTGGGGCTGTTTGCCCTCGGCCTGCTGGGGAAGATAGGGCAGGTGAATGAACCCGCACAGGGGCGCATTTTTCATCCGGGATGTGACGGACAATGCCTCGTACAGCACGCGATTACATACGAATGTGCCCGCGCTGTTCGAGATGGCCGCGGTAAAGCCCGCCTCGCGCAAGGCCCGCTGCATGCGCCGGATGGGCAGCGTGGAGAAGTAGGCCGCGTCGCCCGCCGGGTCGATCGGCTGATCGGTCAAAAGCACGCCGTCGTTGTCGGAAATTGTCGCGTCCATGCAGTTGATCGCCACGCGCTCGATCGTCACGCCGCGCCGTCCGCCCGCCTGACCCACGCAGACGACCGCGTCGGGCAGGTTTTCCGCCATCAGCTCGCGCAGGCGCTCGGGGCCGCGCGCATAGGATGTGGGAATCTCCGCGCGGATCAGCTCAGCCCGGGCGCAGCTGACGCGCCTCACCGTTTCCCACGCGGGATTGATCGTTTCGCCGCCGAACGGGTCGAAACCTGTCAGAAGAATGCGCATCAGAACGCCTCCTTGTCGCGCCTATCGTATCATAACACCCGCCGGTTTTCAAGAAGCGGTCGGGAATGATTCGACTGGATGTTATGATACAGGCGAAGATTTGTGAAAAGTGGACAATATATCTCAGGTGCGCAGCACCAGGTCGGCGCGTTCCTGCGTGCGGCAGGCCGCAAAATAGGTCTCCTCAAGCGGAATCCAGGTGTTGACGAAACGTTCGAGCATCTCCGCTCCGTTTCGGCGCAGGATGCGCTCGCGCTGAGTCCGCGCGTCGGTGGTCATGAAGACGGAAAGCTGGTAAGGACGCTCAAAATACGGGTGACAGGAATAGGAGCCCTCCACAATCGTCAGGCGCTTCGGCGCGATTTCGACCGGTTCAAGGAAGCCAGGAACCGGGTGGCAGCGGTACGGCCTGTAGGAAAAGGTCTCGCCTTTCTTGAACGGCGCAAGGACTTCACTGGCAAAACGTTCGTAATCCACATTGCCGCCCGGCTCGCTCAGGCGCGCTTTCGTCTTGCGCTCCGGCGGCAGGAAAAAGTCGTCCATCGGGATCAGGCTCGCGCCGTACACGTTCGCCGCGAGCCGCCCCAGCGTGCTCTTGCCCGAGGCACACCGCCCGTCGATTCCGATCAAAGGACGCTCGCCGGGCAGCGCGTCCACTGCCTGAAAAAACGGGAGAAAACGCGCGAAATCGGCCGAAATTACGCGATACGCAGGGTTTTCCGCCTCGCGATAGGCCGGCGTGTGACTGGCCGCGGGATACCCCTTTCGGGCATATTCGACCAGATACGCCTCCAGCTCGTCCGGCGTGCAGCAGGTGATTTCGCCGCTTTTCACCAGCCCTCGCAGCAGCTCGAGCTTCTCCTGAAAGCGGGGCAGCGCGCCAAAAACCGTGTTGGCCGTATAAACGAACATAGCGCCCAGCGTCGCCTCGGACAGAGAGCAGGATGGGAACGCGGCCAGGTTCAGTCGCATCAGGTCGTTTCCTATGGGCTCAAAAAGCGGCTTTTCGGGCTCGTACGGGGTCATTTTCAGTTCACTTTTCAGGCGGTCGAGTGCGCGCGCCGGATCGTCGATCAGATGGCCGCACCCGAACTCGTTTTGATAGATCAGCTTGACCAGGTCGCCAGCGCCCATCGCGGGGTGCAGCCGGATCTGCTCGAGCAGTATGTCCTTCAATTCGTTCATTCCAAATAACCTCGTGAAAATTACAGATTCATCAGCACCGCGCCCACGCCGCACAGCGCAAGCGCGAGAACCGACTTTGCGGTGAGCTTCGTTTCCTTGAAGACATAGACCGAGATCAGCATCAGCACGACCGGTATCAGGCCCGTGCAGCAGGGGAAGACCACGATCGTGGGCAGCGTCTTCAGCGCGCCGATCTGCAGAAACGAGCCGCCGCCCGAGCCCAGGCCGCTTGTCGCCGCGCAGGCAACGAGCGCGCCCGGCCGGGACAGCCAGGCCTTGAAGTGCTCGCCGCGCGCCCACTGCGCCGCGAACAGGCCCCAGCAGATCAGCGCCGCGAAGGAATACGCCCAGAACATGAACTGCGCGGTCGGAAGGTCCGGATAATTGACGCCCAGGCTCTTTTTCAGGCAGGCCAGTATGCCGTTGCCCAGCGACAGGAGCAGCGTCAGCGCGAACCAGCGGGATTGCTGCCTGCCCTCGCTCGTCTGTTTTTCGCCGCCCGGCCGGCAGAGAATCGCCACTGCGATCAGGCAGGCCGCGCCGCACACGTTGAACGCGGTCAGCTTTTCGCCGCAGAACAGCGTGCCGTAGAACACCGAAAGCACCGTGCCCAGGTTGCCGATCAGCGCGGTCGTGCCCATCGGCCCGCACAGAAGCGCGAACACCAGCGAGAAGATCGCGCCTAGGTAAACCACACTGTAGGCCGCGGCCAGGCCGAAAAGCGGTGCACTCATCGGCTTTGCGCCGCCCAGGATCAGCATCAGGAGCGAGATGACGGTGATGGCGATGGCGTTTTGTATGGTCACGCCGGGCAGACCGCCGGGAAAGCGCCGGCCGAATTCCTTGGTGCCAATGCTGCTGAGGCAGAAAACCAGTATGCACGAGACGAGCAGAAACATGGGGAGTCCACCTTTCGCCTGACTTTGTGAATAATTGCGCTACAATTATATAAAGCTTTCACCCTGCTGTCAAGCACCGAAATGCCTGACGCGCGAAAAAGGATAAAACGCGCGCCGCTGGGCAAACTGGAGAAAAAGCCTGAAGATTACGAGGCATCCGAAGAAATATTACAAATTTAATGTGCTTTCTCAAAGAAAGTTCATAAAACCACTTTTCAATCGGCAAAAAAACGGGTATAATAGAGACTATGAATGAGTGTATGCACTCGGAGGGCTTTTCAGGCCTTCCGAAGAACAAGCGAGGGATATTCCAATGAAGACAGTAGCAGCGGCTATTGAGTTTGGCACCTCGAAGATCACGACGCTGATCGCCGAAAACAGCGGCTACAACCGCTGCGACATCATCGGCTCGGGCACGGTGCCGTACGCCGGGTACACCGGCGGGGTGTGGAACGAGCCCGAAAGGCTGCGCGAGGCGGTCGAGGCCTCGATCCACGCCGCCGAGGTCGAGGCGAAGCGCAGCGTGAAGGAAATCTACGTGGGCGTGCCCTGCGAGAACATTCACGTGTGCACCGCGATCGGTCAGGCGGACGTGGCGGGCGAGGATCACCGGATCACCGACGAGGACCTGGATCGAGTGATGGACGACGCGGCGGATCAGCTGCACCTGGACCAGATGGGCGGAAACGTGCTGCACAGGAGCCCGGCTTGGTTCAGCGTGGACGGCGGCAAGCACACGATGCGCCTGGTCAACACGCCCGGGCACACGGTGACGGCGCTGGTGTCCTTTATCATGGCCGACCCGGATTTTATCGACGACGTGCGGCTGCTGCTGGGCCAGCTGGGGGTGACGGTCAACGCCTTCATGTCCCCGACGCTGGGCACGGCGACGCTGCTGATGTCCTACGAGGAGCGCGACAAGACGCCCGTGCTGATCGATGTGGGATACCTCAACACCGAGGTCTCGGTCATCGAGGGCGACGCCATCACCTATCACGCGGTGCTGCCCGAGGGCGGCGGCGACATTACCGCAGAGCTCGCCGAGACGCTCGAGATCGACATGAAGGAAGCCGAGGCGCTCAAGCGGGATTACATTTTCAAGCCCGATGAGTTCGACGCGCCGGGCGATCCGCAGGTTCGCTTCGCCGACGGCTCGGTGGTCACGTTCCCGTATGACTTCGTGGCAAACACCGTCGAGCACGTCACCGGGCAGCTGGTGCAGGACATCGAGCTGACGCTGCGCGACGCGGGCGAGTGCATTTCGCCCAAATCGCAGATTTACCTGACCGGCGGCGGGCTGATTAACATGCGCGGCGCGCGCGAATACCTGGCCGACAAGCTGGGCAGGGGCGTAAAGATTCCCACGCTGCGCGCGGCCAGACTGAACAATCACCGCTTTGCGAGCTCACTGGGTCTGATGGATCAGGTGTTCGACGCGGTGGAGCAGCAGACGGCGCTCGATGAGGAAAAGGGTTCGTCAAAACTGGACGGCCTCAAAAACATGTTCCGCAAACGGACCAACGACTGAAGAATAACTAGACGGGGGGATGTCTTGTGCCTATCGAATTTGATAATACGGAAGTAAACAGCTTTGCTCAGATTAAGGTAGTCGGCGTGGGCGGCGCCGGCACGAACGCGGTCAACCGCATGGTGGAGGCCGGGATTCAGGGCGTGGAATTCATCGCCATCAACACCGACCGCCAGGCGCTGAACCTGTCCAAGGCCCCGACCAAGCTGCAGATCGGCGAGAAAATCACCAAGGGCCTGGGCGCGGGCGCGAAGCCCGACGTGGGCCAGCAGGCGGCCGAGGAGAGCCGCGAGGACATTACGAACCTCATCAAGGGCGCGGACCTGGTGTTCGTGACCTGCGGCATGGGCGGCGGCACCGGCACGGGCGCGGCCCCTGTCATCGCCGGCATCGCGCGCGACATGGGCATCCTGACCATCGGCGTGGTGTCCAAGCCCTTCGTCTTTGAGGGCAAGCAGCGCATGCGCAACGCCGAAAACGGCATCGAGCAGCTCAAGCAGCGGGTGGACACGCTGGTCGTGGTGCCCAATGAGCGGCTGCTGCAGGTCGTGACCAAGGCGACCTCGATCACCGAGGCCTTCCGCCAGGCCGACGACACGCTGCGCCAGGGCATTCAGGGCATTTCCGACCTGATCGCCGTGCCCAACCTGATCAACCTGGACTTCGCCGACGTGCGCACGGTCATGCAGTGCGGCGGTCTGGCACACATGGGCATCGGCGTGGGCAAGGGCGAGAGCCGCATCGTGGACGCGGCCACCCAGGCCATCAGCAGCCCGATGCTGGAGACCTCGATCGACGGCGCACGCGCGGTGCTGATCAACATCACCGGCGGCAAGGACACCTCTATCCTGGACATCAACGAGGCCACGCAGAAGATCACCCAGGCGGCCGATCCGGACGCGAACATCATCTTCGGCGCGGGCATCGACGAGTCGCTTGAGGACGAGGTGCACGTCACCGTCATCGCGACCGGCTTCGACCGCGACACGCACACGAATGTGCGCCCCAGCGTGGTCGCCAGCGAGCGTCCCGCGCCCGTGGAGCGCCCGGTCGTGGATCGTCCGGTGCAGCAGGCGCCCGTCGAGCAGCACCCGGTGCACACCGAGGGGCCTGAGCTGCCCTCGTTTGTGAACGAGTCCTCCCGCTACGTCAAGCCCGAGCGCGAGGAGAGGCCGTCTCTGTACGGCGAACGCGCCACCTTCAACCCGAACCAGCAGCCGCGTTATACCCAGTATCGCCCCGAGCAGCAGGCCGCGCCTCAGCAGCAGCCTGCACCCCAGCAGCGCCCCGCGCGCGACGACTTCTACTCGGAGGATCCCTTCGAGGAGGACGGCGCGGACACGCAGCAGCAGCCTCAGGAGCGCACCCGCCGCGGCTTTACCCCGGATATTCCCGGCTTCCTGCGCAACCGGCGCAAGTGAACCGCAGACTGAAGCATTCGATCAGGAAGCCTGAGACGCGTTGTCCCAGGCTTCTTTGTAGTGGATGGAGGAAAAAATGACTGAATACGACCTGACCGCGATGAGCGTGCCGCTGCCCGAGGACGTGCAGAAATGCAAGCTGGCGGGCGACCTGGAGGGCGCAAAGCGGCTGATTGAGAGGCGGTTGAAAGACGAGTGGCTGGGCGAGCGGCTCAAAAAGCGGCTGGCGCTCGAAAAGCTGGCCATGGAAAGACTGCCCGGCGAGTATCCGCTGAGCAGGGCGCAGGCGATGGCGCAGCTGAAGGAAGAAATCCCGGACTTCACCGAGGCGGAATTCGACGCGCTCGAGGAAGCGGGCTGGATCGACTTTTATTATATCGAGGGCGAAAAGCGCTATTTCTGCGCGTTCTGCGCGTCGCTGCTGGTCGCGCACCCCGAGATCGCCGCGCGGGCCGGAAAGCCGCTGGGCGCGAGGCGGGGCGTGCTGGACGAGTGCATGAACGCGATGCGCAAAAAGGGTGAGGCGAGCTGCCGGACGCGCGTTCGGGTGTCGCTTCGGCTGAAGGACGAGGCGTTTATCCCGGGCGAAACCTATCGCGTGCACCTGCCCGTGCCCAAGAACGGGGTGCAGGTGATGGGCGCGAGGGTGCTGCGCGTGTCGCCCGCCGATTGCGCGCGCGTGAACGGCGAGGACGCGCCCCAGCGGACGGTGTACTTCGAGACGAAACTGGACGAAAATCGGCCGTTTGAGGTGGAGTTCGAGCTGGTGAACCGGGTGCTGTATGCCGATACCGGGCATTCGGAAACATGCACGGGACATCTGTACAGTGCGCCTGCGCCTACGGCGGACGACCTGTGCGAGCTGCCGCCGCACGTGCGGTTTACGCCGTATCTGCGCGCGCTGGCCGAGGAGCTGGCGGGCGGGGAGACGCGGCCGCTGGAAAAGGCGCGCAGGTTTTACGACTACGTGACGCGCGCGGTCAACTACGCCTATCTGCGGCAGTACTTCCTGTACGAAAACCTGGCCGAGTACGTAGCGGTCAACCGGCGCGGAGACTGCGGGGCGCAGTCGCTGCTGTTCATCGCGCTGTGCCGCATCGCCGGGATTCCCGCGCGCTGGCAGAGCGGCATGTACGTCGGGGCGGGCGACAGCCAGGCGGGCAGTCACGACTGGGCGATGTTCTACGCCGAGCCGTTCGGCTGGCTGTTTGCCGACTGCTCCTTCGGCGGCGGGGGACGGGAGGAAAAGCGCCGGTTCTACTTTGGCAACCTGGATCCATTCCGGGTGGCGGCAAACGACGCGTACGGCGCGCCGATGCAGCCGCCCTGCCGATTCCTGCGCGACGACCCGTTCGACAACCAGAGCGGCGAGTGCGAGTGCGGCAGCCGCGGCTTTACCGCGCGGGACTGGACGGTCAGCCGCAAGATATTGGAATCGGAAAAGGACTTCTGACGCGCAGGAGGCGAAAAAACGGAACAGGGAGGTGAGGGCGCGGTGATCGAGGTGCGCTGGTACGACGGCTCCGATCCGCCCGATTCGCATTTTCACACCGGGTTCGAGCTGCTCTACATCCAGTCTGGCCGCGTACACATCCGTGTCGCCGGGCGGGAATACGAGGCGAGCGCGCCTGCGTGCGTGTTTTTCAGCAACCTGGAGCCGCACGCGCTTTCCCAGGCCGGGCCGGATTACGCGCGATACACTGTGCTGCTTTCCCCGGAGGAGGCGACCGCCGCGCTGAAAAATCCGCTGCTCTTGTCGGCGTTTCGCAACCGGCCGAAGGACTTCTGCCACGTGATGCAATGCGAGGGGCGCGCGCCGGAGGGCTACCTTGAGGCCATGCGGCGCGAGAGCGAGCGGGAGGACGGCTTCCGGGAGGGGTGTCTGCAGAGCCTTTTTTACCTGTTGCTGGCGGCGCTCTATCGCCAGACGCCCGACTTTTTCCCGCTGGCCCGGCACGCCTGCAGCGACTCGATACTCGCCGTGCAGCAGTACTTGGACGAGCACTTCCGCGAAAACCTGTCCGTGCAGGAGGTGGCGCGGCAGTTCTTCATCAGCCCGGGCTACCTGCAGCACCGGTTTACCGAGCTGGTCGGCTGCAGCCCCAAGCAGTACCTGATCCTGAGCCGGCTGTCCGCCGCGCAGCGCATGCTGCTGACCACGCGATTGACCGTCGCCGAGATTGCCGGCGAGTGCGGATTTACCGAGGCAAACAATTTCATTCGCCGCTTTTCCGCGCACTTCGGCGAAACGCCCGCGCAGTATCGACGGAACCAGGCAGAGCAGACGAAAAAAGAGAGACCTTGAAAAAGGTCTCTCAGCTTGTCAAAAAAGGTTTTGACAAGCTGGTGGCCGGGGAAGCAAGCTCCCCGGCCAGGTGCCGACGGCTCAAATCTACGATTTGAGC
>CAKUFI010000047.1 GCA_934647305.1 uncultured Clostridia bacterium
CACGCCGCTGGGCACGATTGAAAGTTCGAAAGGGCTGCGGCCCTCTCGAGCTCTCCGGGGGTTTTTTGACAGTCTGGCCTCCCCTGAAAGGGGAGGTGCCCGCAGTGCGGGCGGTGGGGTTCGAAACCGAAGACCCCAGTCGCTCTGATTTATGGCGGCTGGGGTCGTGTTCTGTCCAGCGGCAGCAGGTGGATGTCGGCACTGCCGACCGGCGGAAGCAGGTGGGTGTCGGCACTGCCGACCGGCGGCAGCAAGTGGTTCCGGGCACTGCCCGGTCAGAAAGTCAGCCTCCCCAACGTAACCTACTCCGCGGCCTCGGACCATTCCTCGTAGAGCGCGTCGAGCGCGGCCTGCGCGTCGCGGTGGGCGCGGGCGACCTCGGCGGCCCTGTCGGGGGACTGGTAGGTGGCGGGATCGGCCATCTGCGCCTCAAGGGAAGCGATCTGCTCCTCGGTGCGGGCGATCTGGGCCTCAAGCGCGGCGACGCGGTTCTCGCGCGCCTTCTGGGATTCGCGGGCCTGGCGCTCGCGCCGCCTGTTCTTTTCCAGCTCGGTGCGGGTGAGGGCAGGCGCGGCGGCGGCGTCCTCGCCGGCCAGCTCGCGGCGCTTCTTTTCGAGGTAGTCGTCGTAATTGCCCAGGTACTCGCGCACGCCGTCGGCGGTCATCTCGACCACGCGGTTGGCGACGCGGTTGATGAAGTAGCGGTCGTGCGAGACGGTGAGCAGCGTGCCGGTGAAGTCGTCCAGCGCGCCCTCGAGCACCTCGCGGGAGTCCATGTCCAGGTGGTTGGTAGGCTCGTCCAGCAGGAGCAGGTTGTCCTTGCGCAGCATGAGCTTGGTTAGCGCCACGCGGCCGCGCTCGCCGCCGGAGAGGGTGGAAATTGGCTGGAACACGTCGTCGCCCGTGAACAGGAACAGCGCCAGCACGCTTCGAACCTCGTCGGGCTGCATGCGCGGGAAGTCGTCCCAGACCTCGTCCATGACGCTCTTGTGCTCGTGCAGGCCGGCCTGCTGCTGGTCGTAGTAGCCCACGTCCACATTGGAGCCGTAGAGCACGGTGCCGGTGTCGGGCGGCAGCTCGCCCACCAGGATGCGCAGAAGCGTGGTCTTTCCGATGCCGTTGGGGCCGATGATGGCCACCCGGTCGCCCGCGCGCAGGTGCAGATCGAAGTGCTGAAACAGCCTGCGCCCGCCGAAGCTCTTGGACAGATCCTTCGCCATGAGCACGTCCTCGCCGGTGCGGCGGCGCGCCTCGAAGCAGAAGCGGATGCGCTGCTCGTCCACCGGGCGCTCGATCCGCTCCATCTTCTCCAGCTGCTTTTCGCGGCTCTCGGCGGCCTTGATCGACTTTTCACGGTTATACATCCGATAGCGCTCAATAATCGCCTTCTGCCGGGCGATTTCCTTCTGCTGCATCTGGTATTCCTTGAGCTGGCGCTCCAGGTTCATCCGGCGCTTGACGGAGAAGGCGTCGTAGTTGCCCTCGTACTGGGTCAGGTGCGTCATGGACAGCTCGGCCATGCAGTCGCACACGCTGTTGAGGAAGTAGCGGTCGTGCGAGATGACCAGCACGGTGCCCCTGTACTTGCGCAGCGTGTCCTCCAGCCACTGGGTGGCGGAAAGGTCGAGGTGGTTGGTGGGCTCGTCCAGCAGGAGCAGGTCGGGCTGGGACAGCAGGATGCGCGCCAGGCACAGGCGGGTCTTTTCGCCGCCGGAGAGCAGCCGCGCGGGCATCTCCTGGCGCTCCTTCGAGAAGCCCAGGCCGACCAGCGTGCCCTGTATGCGGCTGGGCCACTCATAGCCGCCCTTGCGCTCGAAGCGCTCGGTCAAGCGGGCGTAGTCCTCGGACAGGCGCGCCATGGCCTCGGGATCGGCGTGCTTCTCGGCCATCTCGTGCTCCATCTCGCGCAGGCGCTCCTCCATGCGCTGAAGCGGCTCGAACACGCGCGCCAGCTCGTCCCAGACGTTCAGGTCGCTGTCGATGTCCGCCTGCTGGGTTAAAAGGCCCACCTGCGCCCCCTTCATCAGGCTCACCGTGCCGGTATCGGGCTGCATGCCGCCGGCAATCAGCTTCATCAGCGTGGACTTGCCCGAGCCGTTCACCCCCACGAGACCCATGCGCGCGCCCTCCTTGAGGGTCAGGTTCACGCCGGAAAGGATGCGGTTCAGGCCGAAGGACTTGCTCACGTCCTGCAAGGTCAATAGTACCATGGCTCAATCTCCCGAAAACGAATAATCTTTAGCCGATTATATCACGTTTCGCCGCCCCTGTCGAGAGAAATCCGGTTACGCCATTTTCCGGTAAAATGCGCGGCTGTTTTTACGATTGCATATTTTTTATATCTGTAAGCAGCCGGATGATTTCACCAAACCCCAAACAGATCATCCCGATTACGAAACCAACCACCCATTGAATTAAAGTGATTCCTGTAAGCTCTCCTGCGGCGATTCCGACAAAAAAGCCTCCTATGATGACAATCACTGCCAAAACTTGGAAAACAGTCGAAAGCCCGTTGCGCTGCTGACTCTTCGCTTCCTTCTGGTATTGCAGTATTTCGGCATATTCCTCATCAGAAACCTCAGCAGGTATTTTCTTAAAGTACCTTGTCGTATTTGTTTCCTGATCCAATTCGCTTTCTGGATATTCGCGCGAATACTTTCCATCGGGAGAGTATTCCTTCTCAAACAGGTTCAGTTCGAGCAGCAATTTGTCCTTCTCCATTTGAGAAATCTGCTTTCTCTCCTGCTCTTTTTGATTCAAGTAATCTCTTACCAACTGGTTCATCAGGTTCACTCCTTCCTGTCTATTTCATATTGTACTGTGAGTAAAATAGACTGTCAATAACGTTAAGCTATAAAACAAAACGCACGCGCATATATTGCTTCGATTGCGCGGCGGCGCGGGGAGGATTGACAGCGGCCGCGGCGGCTGGTATAATAGAAGCATGGAAAAATAAGCGAGATTCAAGGAGGAATGAAGACATGAAACTGAGCGTTTTTAATCCGGCGCTGGCTCAGATGACGCTGGAGGAGGCCTGCAAATATCTGCATGACAGCGGCGTGCAGGCGATTGAGATCGGCTGCGGTGGCTTCCCGGGCGACGCGCACTGCAAGCCGCGCGACCTGCTGGCGCATCCCGAAAAGATCGACGAGATGCTCGCCACGCTGAAAAAGTACGACCTGGACATCGCGGCCTTCTCGGTACACGGCAACGCCATCCACCCCGACAAGGAAATCGCGGCCAAGTTCCAGTCCGACTTCGAGCAGACGGTGCTGCTGGCCGAGAAGATGGGCGTGACCCGCATCATCACCTTCTCCGGCTGCCCCGGCGGCTGCCCCGAGGACAAGACTCCCAACTGGGTCACCTGCCCCTGGCCGGACGATTTCTCCGAGATTCTCAAGTACCAGTGGAACGACGTGCTGATCCCCTACTGGAAGAAGACCGGCGCGTGGGCCGAGTCTCACGGCATCAAGCAGATCGCCTTTGAGATGCACCCCGGCTTCTGCGTGTACAATCCCGAGACCATGATGCGCATCCGCAAGGAAGTCGGCCCGATCCTGGGCGCGAACTTCGACCCCAGCCACCTGTTCTGGCAGGGCATCGACCCGGTGTACGCCATCCGCTACCTGGGCGACGCGATCTACTTCTTCCACGCCAAGGATACCCGCATCGACGAGATCAACACCAAGACCAACGGCGTGCTGGACACCAAGCACTATGCCGACGAAATCCACCGCAGCTGGATCTTCCGCTCCGTGGGCTACGGCCACGACTATCAGACCTGGAAGGACATCATGTCCAACCTGCGCCTGGTGGGCTACGACGGGCCGATCTCCATCGAGCACGAGGACTCCGTCATGAGCATGGGCGAGGGTCTGCAGAAGGCCATCGCCTTCCTGAAGGAAGTCATGATCTTCGAGGAAAAGGGCGGCATGTGGTGGGCCTGATCGGGGTCTGAAGCAAGCACTCGGGGCATCCTGCGCGCGCGGGGTGCCCTTTTAGGCAACGTGTGGAGGGGAAGTATCTCCCCCTCCACTACCACCCTCTCCAGATTTTACTTGAAGCCTAAAGGTTTCCGGCCGTAAAATCTGCAAGGAACTGTTTTATTGCTTTGGGAATTAAAATTCCGTCGCAAAAAACAGCCCGCGGCCGCCGCACAGGTCGCCGGCCTCGATTTTGATTCGAGCGGGCTGAGGCCCTCTCGAGCTCTCCCTTGAGTTTTTTGACAGTCTGTTTTTAGAGACGTTTATCGCCGCACATTCCGGCGCGGCAGGTCGTACCAAAAAGGAGGAGTTTCCGATGAGCAAGTCAACCGTATACTTCACTGATTTCCGCACCAAGGCGTTCGGCGACGGCCTGCCCAATAAACTCAGGAAGCTGATTCGGCGCGCGGGCATCGAGCGGCTGAATATGGACGGCAAGTTCGTGGCGATCAAGATGCACTTCGGCGAGCTTGGCAACATCAGCTACCTGCGCCCAAACTATGCCCGCGCGGTGGTGGACGTGGTGAAGGAGCTGGGCGGCAAGCCCTTCCTGACCGACTGCAACACGATGTATCCGGGCAGCCGGAAGAACGCGCTGGAGCACCTGTACTGCGCCTGGGAGAACGGCTTCACGCCGCTGACCGTGGGCTGCCCGATACTGATCGGCGACGGATTGAAGGGCACGGACGACATCGAGGTGCCGGTCGCGGGCGGCGAGTACGTCAGGGCGGCGAAGATCGGCCGGGCGATCATGGACGCGGACGTGTTCATCAGCCTGACCCACTTCAAGGGCCACGAGATGACCGGCTTCGGCGGCACGATCAAGAACATCGGCATGGGCTGCGGCTCCCGCGCGGGCAAGAAGGAGCAACACAGCAACGGCCAGCCGACGATCGACCCGGAAATCTGCCGCGGCTGCATGCGCTGCCAGCGCGAGTGCGCCAACGGCGGCCTGGAATTTGACGAGGCGGCGCGCAGGATGCGCGTCAACACGAAGAACTGCGTGGGCTGCGGAAGATGCCTGGGCGCGTGCAACTTCGACGCGATTTCCTTTGGCGACAACGCCGCGCTGACCGAGCTCAACTGCCGCATGGCCGAGTATACCAAGGCGGTGGTGGACGGCCGGCCCAACTTCCACATCTCGCTGGTGGTGGACGTGTCGCCCAACTGCGACTGCCACTGTGAAAACGACGCGCCCATCCTGCCCAACCTGGGCATGTTCGCCTCGTTCGACCCGCTGGCGCTCGACCAGGCCTGCGCCGACGCCTGCCTGGCCGCTGCCCCCCTGCCCAACAGCCAGCTCTCCGACCACATGGCCGAGAAGGGCTTCATCGACCACCACGACCACTTCAAGAACTCCACGCCAGAATCCGAGTGGCGCAGCTGCCTTGCGCACGCCGAGAAGATCGGCCTGGGCAGCCGGGAGTACGAGCTGGTCGTCGTGAAATAACGGAGAAAAAAATGACGTTTGAACGATATGACGCGAACCGCCCGCTGACGGGCGAACTGCTTGAGCAGGCGCTTGCCCTGCTGGAGGCCTCCTTTCCCGAGGAGGAGCGCCGTGAAACGCCCGTGCAGCGCAGGATGCTGGATGGGGGCGAAATCGGCGCGCTGGCCGCCCGAAATGAGGACGGAACGCTGGCGGCGGTACTGACCATGTGGCCGATGACGGACGCGCTGTTCCTGGAGCACTTCGCGGTCAACCCCGCCCTGCGCAGCCAGGGTCTGGGCGGCAGAATCCTCGAGGAGCTGAAAAAACAGACCGACTGCCCGCTGGTGCTTGAGGCCGAGCTGCCCGAGACCGACTGGGCGCGCAGGCGGCTGGGGTTCTACGCCCGGCACGGCTGGGTGGCCGAGGAGGATTTGCCCTATTTCCAGCCGTCCTATCGCGCGGGGGGCAAGGACCTCCCGCTGCGCCTGCTTTCCTGCCCGGCCTTTGCCTCGCGGGAGCAGGCCGAGCGCACCGCCCGCGAAATCCATCGCACAGTCTACAAAATGACGAGGTGAACCCATTGAACAAGCCCTTTGAATTCGAGCTTCTCCACGTGGACAAGTATACCGGCGCGCGCCGGGGCCGCCTGCACACGCCCCACGGGGTGATCGAGACGCCCATCTTCATGCCGGTGGGCACGCAGGCGACCGTCAAGACCTTCACGCCCGACGAGCTGAAGATGTGCGGCGCGCAGATCATCCTGTCCAACACCTACCACCTGCACCTGCGCCCGGGCGAGGATCTGGTCGCCGAGGCGGGCGGCCTGCACAAATTCATGAACTGGGATCGCCCCATCCTCACCGACAGCGGTGGGTTTCAGGTGTTTTCGCTGTCCGAGCTGCGCAAGCTGACCGAGGACGGCGTGGAGTTCCGCTCCCACCTGGACGGCAGCAGGCACTACTTCTCGCCCGAGGTGTCGGTGGGCGTGCAGGAAAAGCTGGGCAGCGACATCATGATGCAGTTCGACGAGTGCTCGCCCTACCCCTGCGACTACGACCGCGCCAGGAAGGCCATGCACCGCACGCTGCGCTGGCTCGACCGCTGCATGAAGGCCAAGACGCGCCAGGATCAGGCGCTCTTCGGCATCGTGCAGGGCGCGTTTTACAAGGATCTGCGCATCGAGTGCGCCAAGGAAATGGCCAAGCTCGACCTGCCCGGCTTCGGCATCGGCGGCCTGTCCGTGGGCGAACCCAAGGAGATCATGTACGACATGCTGGAGGCCATCGCGCCCTACATGCCCGAGCACAAGCCGCGCTACCTGATGGGCGTGGGCAGCCCGGACTGCCTGGTCGAGGGCGTACTGCGCGGCGTGGACATGTTCGACTGCGTGCTGGCCACCCGCGTGGCCAGAAACGGCACCGCCTTCAGCCAGGGCGGCCGCCTGGTCATCCGAAACGCCGCCTACGCGCACGATTTCGGCCCGATGGAGGAGGGCTGCGACTGCTATGCCTGCAAAAACTTCTCCCGCGCCTATATCCGCCACCTGTTCAAGGCCGAGGAAATCCTCGCGCTGCGCCTGATCTCCATCCACAACGTGCGCTTCCTGCTGCGCCAGATGGAGCAGATTCGCGCCGCCATCGAGCAGGACTGCATGCGTGAATACGCCGAGGAATTCTTCGCGAAGAACGGTCACTTTACCTGGTAACCCGAAGGGAGGGGTCTGCTGTGAAATCCCATGAGTTCATGCTGACCGTCGAGGCGGGCAAGCGGCTGATCGCCCGGGGCCTGCTCGCCGACGCGCAGTTCAAAAAGGCACTCTGCGAGAAGCGGGTGCTGATCGTCGCGGGCACGACAAACGGCTATGTGGCCGAGGCGGTACTTCACGCGCTGGGCGAGGCGCATCCGTTTGACCGGCAGGCCTTCCGCAGGGGCGTGACCGTCGCGCCCGGCGCAAAGCTGCCCGATGGAACGATGGAGGGCGACCTGCTGATCGACCATGGACAGGCGGTTTTCGGCCGGGATGTGTTCGAGATTGCGCCCGAGCTGACCGCCGGCGACGTGATTCTCAAGGGCGCGAACGCGGTCAATGTGCCGCTGGGCGAGGCGGGCGTGCTGATCGGCCACCCTCAGGGCGGCACGATGATTCCCATCACCACCGCGGCCATCGGCAGGCGCGTGCAGGTGATCGTGCCGGTGGGACTGGAGAAGCGCGTGGACGCGCCCATCGCCCGCCTGAGCCGCCTGTGCGCGAACGAAGAGGGCACGGGGCCGCGCCTTGCGCCCCTTGCGGGCCGCGTGTTCACCGAGCTGGACGCGATTGGCGCCCTCACCGGCGCGCAGGCCGAGTTGATTGCCGCCGGCGGCGTGCTGGGCGCGGAAGGGTGCGCGTACCTGCTGGCGACGGGCACGGACGAGCAGCTCGCCGCGCTGAAGCAGGTTCTGAAGGAAATCGCGTAAAATCCAGTGAAAAGAGACAGGACGTTTTGCCCTGTCTCTTTTTGTGTGCGAATCATGCCGGTCGGCAGTGCCGACAGAAAATCCGCAAGGAATTCCGCGCCTGTGAACCCCACCGCCCGCGCTGCGGGCACCTCCCCTTTCAGGGGAGGCATAGTCGCGCCGTAAAGGCTCTCCTGAAAGGGGAGCTGTCGCTGAAAGCGACTGAGGGGTTGACAGGCCTGTCGCCGCTGCCCGGCGGCAGTGCCGACAGGAGTTTTCCGGAGAATTCCGGAAAACCGAAGACCTTGGCCGCTTCAATCTATGGCGGCCAATGGTCGTCGAGAGGATGCGCGGCAGCAAAGCGGCAGTCGGCCCTGCCGACCGGCAGCAAGTGGAACCGGGCACTGCCCGGGGTCAGCCTGCCGGGGTGCTCTTGCGGCGATAGAGCTTGCGCTCGAGCGACCAGATGCGCTCGGTGAAGCCGCCGGGCTGGGCGCTGCGCAGGGCGTAGTTCATCTCGTACATGCGCGCGTCCATGAGGTCGATTTCGTGCAGGATTTCGGCCTCGGGGAACATGGGCGGCTTGGGACTGCCGTACTCGGGCAGGTCGTGGTGGGAGAGAATCATGTGGGAGAGCATCAGCTTGAGCTCCTCGTCCACGCCCACCTCGTCGCAGATGGCCTGAATCTCGCTCACGCCCTCGACCAGGTGGCCCAGCAGCATGCCCTCGACCGTGTAGTCGGTAACCACGCCCATCTCGTCGGAGTTCATCTCGCTCATCTTGCACAGGTCGTGCAGGATCACGCCGGCGGCGAGCAGGTCGCTGTCCAGCGTGGGATAGACGGCGCAGACCGCCTCGGCCAGGCGCAGCATGGTGCTGGTGTGGTGCAGCAGGCCGCCCTTTTCGGCGTGGTGCAGCTTCTGCGCGGCGGGGAAGTACAAAATCGCGTCCCCGGCCATTTCAAGGCGCTTCGTCACGACCTGGCGCAGGCCCTCGTCCTTCATCTTCGCCACGCGGTCGGTCAGTGCCTTGAGCATGTCCTCGGGCGGGTAGGGCGCGCAGGGCACGAGCAGGCTCATGTCCACCTGGTCGCGCTCCTCGAGCGGGCGCAGCTTGTCCACGCGCAGCTGCGGGCGGCCGTTGTATTCCAGCATCATCGCGCGTACCTTGACGACCTGGCCGCACCTGGGCGCGGGGGTGTTTCCGTCCCACATCTTCGCGTTGACCTCGGCGGAAATGTCGGCCAGGGTCATATCCAGAAACTTGCTTCCGTTGGACGAGGTGCGCTGTTCGCCGCCCTTGACCAGCAGATAGCCTTCGAACATTTGGTTTTTAATCAGGTGAGCCAGCTGCGTCTGCATAAATTCCCTCCAGAAAATAGAAATGCTTGCTTCTATGATATAACGGCGCGCCCAAAAGATCAAGCGCAAACCGATAAAACCTGCGCCTCTTCGCGGAATAAAAGGGCGCGAAACGGTTCATGCTGAGTGTATCTTATGAAAAAAGGTGGAGACGGGTGTGAAGGTCAGGCGAGTTCTTGCGGCGCTGATTCTGGGTGCGTGTCTGCTTCCGGGGCGCGCGCAGGCCTGTGAAACGGGCGAATATGTGCGGCTGCACGTGGTGGCCAGCAGCGACAGCGCGCAGGATCAGGCGCTCAAACTGTGGGTGCGCGACGGGGTGCGGGCGGTGAGCGCGGCGCTGCTGCGGGACTGCGAAAGCGCGGACGAGGCCTGGGAGACGGTACAGGAAAACCTGCCGCTACTCGAGGGCACGGCGCGGCTGTTCGCGAGAGTGGGCGGGTTTTCGGGAAAGGTGCAGGCGCAGGCGGGCGAGTTCGAGTTCCCCGACCGCGTGTACGCGGGCGAGCTGGTGCCCGCGGGAACCTATCGCGCGGTGCGGGTGGTGCTGGGCGAGGGCGAGGGGCGCAACTGGTGGTGCGTGCTGTATCCCTCGCTGTGCGTGGATACGGAGACGCCGCCGGTATTTTACAGCGCGATCGGGCGCTGGATGCGCGGCGTCTTTCAGGAGGTGAGCGGGTGGCTGGCAGGAAACTGAGCCGGAGGGCAAAGTGGATTGCGCTGTGCGCGGCGCTGACGGCGCTTCTGGCGCTGTGGGGCGCAGCGCGGGCGGCGGTGGTGCTGGAGGTAGGCTCGAGCGGCGAAAACGTAGTCAGGGTACAGAAGCGCCTGATCCAGTACGGATACTTAAGCGGCACGGCGGACGGCAAGTACGGCGAGGCGACCCGCGACGCGGTGATCTGGTTCCAGAAGCGCAACGGCCTGACCGCCGACGGCCGGGTGGGCGCGAAGACCGCCGCCGCGCTGGGCGTGACGCTGAGCGGCTCCGCGTCCTCCTCCACGGCGGCCAGCTCGCAGACCAGCGCGAACCAGTACCTGCTGGCACGATTAGTCTATGCCGAGGCGCGCGGCGAGAGCTACAAGGGCAAGGTGGCGGTAGCCGCGGTGGTGCTCAACCGGGTGCGCTCGTCCAGCTTCCCCAACACGCTTTCGGGCGTGATCTACCAGAGCGGGGCGTTCGAGTCGGTCACCAACGGCTCCATCTACAACACCCCGACCGACGACTGCCTGCGCGCCGCCAAGGAGGCCATGAACGGCTGGGATCCCACCGGCGGCTGCCTGTACTTCTACAACGCCCGCGACGTCTCCTCCAGCTCCTGGATTCTCACCCGCACCGTGCGCACCGTCATCGGCAATCACTCCTTCGCGACTTGAGGAGACGTTCGAGAGGCGGCCTTTCTGAGAAAGGCCCCTCTCGAGCTCTCCCGGAAAGCACTTTGATCCGCGCGGCAAATAACTGGAAAGAGTTGCAGTGCCCCGAATGCAGGGTGAGTAACAGAATATATTGTTCAAAGGGTGGCGCCTTTTAAAGGGAAAGGCGAGAGCATGAGCGTGAGGAATATGCCTTCCCGGCGTTCTCCCCCAATCGCTCCAATGGAGGTTTATGGCTATGAACAGAAAAGGCTGGCGTCCCGCCTGGTTCCTGAGCGTGCTGCTGGCGCTGAGCATCGCCTTTGCGGCGACGCAGGTCTGCCGCGTGAAGGCGCTGGAGAATCAGGTGGGCGCGGAGTACCAGCGCGCCTTTTATGAGACGGTCGAGCTGGTGGAGGGCATGGAAAGCGACCTGGAGAAGCTGATGGTGACCGCGTCGGGCGCGCAGGAGCAGAAGCTGCTGGGCGAAATCACCCGCCAGGCGCAGAGCATGCAGGTGAACCTTTCTTCGCTGCCGGCCGATCTGCCGGTGGTCAGCGGCTCGATCAAGTTTGTCAACCAGGTGGGCGACTTCTGCCGCACGCTGGACAACCGCCTGAGCGCGGGCGGCGCGATCGGCGAGGCGGACGGCGAGACGCTGTCCGCGCTGCTGAGCGCCTGCGCCGAGCTCAAGGCGCAGCTGAACGAGATGGCGGCGGGCCTGAACACGGGCGCTCAGGTATTGACCCGCCGGGTGGACGCGGTGTCCCTGAACGACACCCAGCCGGCCGAGTCGCTGGTGACCTTCCCCACGCTGCTCTACGACGGCCCGTTTTCCGACGGCCGCGACACGGACGGCCTGATCGCCCTGGACGAGACGCCCTGCGACTCGGCAGAGGCGCTTGAAAAGGCGAAATCGTTCATCGGCGAGGATCGGGTCAGCCGCGCCTTCCTGACCGGAGAGGGCGAAACGCCGGTGCCGGTCTGGGAGATCACCTGCTTCACCGACGACGGCATCCTGGTGCTGGCCGTGACCAAGCAGGGCGGCGCGGTGGTGTACATGCTGTGCGAGAGCGGCGTGGAGCGCGCCCAGTACACGGCGGCGGGCGCGATCGACCTGGCGCAGATCTTCCTTAAGCAGCAGGGCTTCGGGCTGATGGAGGTCAGCTACTGGCTGGCCGACGAGGGACGGGTCATCGTCAACTTCGCCGCGCGGCAGGACGGCGTGATCCTCTATCCCGACCTGATCAAGGTGCAGATGTCGCTGGCGACCGGGCGCGTGATCGGCTTCGAGGCGCTCAACTACCTGTCCAGTCACCGCACGCGCGAGGATCTGACCCCCGAGCTGACCGAGGAGCAGGCCCGCGAGCGCCTGAGCCCGCACCTGACCTGCGACAAGGCGCGCCTGTGCGTGATCCCGCTCGAGACCGGCGAGGCGCTGTGCTACGAGTGCCACACCCGCCTGGGCGAGGCCGAGTTCCTGATCTATATCGACGCGCGCACCGGCGACGAGCGGCAGATCTACAAGGTCATCTCGGACGAGGGCGGCACGCTGGTCGTTTAGCGCCCGCCGCAGCGGGCGAACTGGGGAGGTTCCGCTTCGCTTCACGCTCCCCAGACCCCACCGAAGGAACTCTGCTCGCGCTCCGTATCGACGAGCTGAAAAAGCGCTTCGGCACTTTACTTTCGCCGAAATGTAGCGTATAATGAAAATACTTTCAAGAACAAATCGAGGAGGTACACACCTATGCGATCAGTCTGTGTCCGGCAGGAGCATGGCAGTCCCGCCCTGTACGTCGACGGCGTGAAGACCCTTCCCATACTCTACGGCCTGAGCGACATTCCCGGCTCGCGCACGAATACCGCGCAGGCGCAGAAGAACATCCGGCAGTTCGCCGAGCAGGGCATCCACCTGGTCACGGCGGACACCGAGCTGAGACTGGGCTGGCACAAGGTTTCGCCCTTCGAGTGGGAGCCGCTTCAGGAGGAAATCGCGGGCGCGATGCAGGCCGACCCGCAGACGCGGGTGCTGCTCCGCCTGCACGTGAACCCGCCCTACTGGTGGATGCGCGACAACCCCGACGAGATGGTGATTTACAAGGATCAGCCCGGCCTGGACGACGGCGAGACGCAGCGCCTGATTCGCGACGACCACCTGCACCGCATGCGCGTGAGCCTGGCCTCCGAGAAGTGGCTGCACGACGCGGGCGAGTGCCTGAAGCAGTTCTGCCGGCAGGTCTGGAACACCGCCGAGGGCGAGGCCGTGCTGGGCATCCAGGTGGCCTGCGGCGTGAACGGCGAGTGGCACCAGTGGGGGTGCGACTGCTCAAAGCCCATGAAGGCGCGCTTTCACCGGCTGCTGCGCGAGAAGTACGGCACGAACGAGGCGCTGCAGGCGGCCTGGGGCGACCCCACGGTCACCCTGGACGACGCGCCCTTTAACCCCGACACCGATCAGCCGGGCGACGACGGCATCTTCCGCGACCCGGTGCGCTCCCGCCGCATCATGGACGCGCAGGAGTGCGTGCAGATCAGCGTGACCGACGCGATACTCTACTTCTGCAAAATCGTCAAGGAAAACTGGGGGCGCCCGGTGCTGGCCGGCACGTTCTACGGCTACTACCTGGGCACCGGCGGGGACGGCATGCCCATCGGCGGGCACCTGTTCCCGGACAAGCTGTACGAGGCGCGCGAGTACGTCGACTTCCTGTGCGGCCCGTTCCCCTACATGGAGAACCGCAGGCCGGACGGCGTGCCCATGTCCCGCGCGCTGATCGAGTCCAACCGGCTGCGCGGCATGCTGTGGCTGACCGAGATGGACCAGCACCCGGCGGGTACCGAGGACTACATCGGCGGCGACCCGAACCGCATGGACGAGACCATCGCCCAGCTGCGCAGGAATACGCTGCTGCCGCTCCTGGCGGGCGAGGGTCTGTGGTTTTATGATCACCGCCTGATTCCGCGCTTTGTCGGGCCGGACAGTCATAATCCCTACGCCGGGTCGATCTACCGCAAGACCGGCTGGTGGGACAACCCGACGCTGCTTAAGGAAATCCACTCGCTGTACGAGCTTGCCGAGAGGCACCTGCTTGGCGCCTATCGCCCGGCGGCCGACGTGCTCGTGGTGTACAATCCGCAGGTGCACTATGCCTTCTCCCGCTTCATCGACGACGACTATCACCAGCACGAGGCCTTCAGCCGGAGCGGCGCGGTCTACGACTGCATCTACCTGAACGAGCTGGAAATCGCCCAGATGGAGCGCTACCGCTGCGTGATCTTCCCCAACGCCTACCGCCTGACCCCCGAGCAGCGCGACATGATCCGCCGCCGCACCCAGGGCAAACAGGTGATCTGGATGTACGCGGCCGGCTTCTCGGACGACAAGACACTGTCCGAGGACAACATCCGCGATCTGACCGGCATTTCTGTGCGCCGCACGGAGAACGCCTACGCCTACCGGACGCTTGCGCCGCTGCCTGAGGCTGAGGTAACCTACCGCCGCACCGACTTCACGCCGCTGTTCGCCGTGGACGACCCCGAGGCGCAGCCGCTGGCCCGGTACGCCGACGGAAGCTGCGCCGCCGCACGCAAGGGCGATACCTGGTACTTTGCCCTGCCGCGCCTGAACGCCGACATCCTGCGCTATATCCTGCGCGAGGCCGGGGCGCACATCTACTGCGACGCGGGCGACCCCATCATTGCGGGCGCGGGGGTGGTCGCGATCAATTCCTTCGAGGGCGGACACCGCGAGGTCACCCTCAGGGACGGCCGCCGCGTCGAGCTCGACCTGCCGCCGCTGACAACGCATATTATCGAGGAATAACACAAAGAGCCGTTTCGAATATGAAACGGCTCTTCAGCTTGTCGAAAAAATTTTGACAAGCAGGTGGATGGGGAAGCGCGCTCCCCTCCGCCAGGTGCCGCGCCTCAAATCTGTGATTTGAGCCGTCGGCAGTTTTGCTCAAGGCGAAGGCTGAAAACCCAAATGGTTTTCAGCCTTCCTGCCCCCTCACAAGTTTTTGCTGAAATCTAAAGGATTTCCGGGCGCAAAAACTGCAGGGAAACGATTCTTTCTCTGGAAGACGGGATTTACAAAAACCGCTCCGGGCCCACGCTGTGCATTTGCACTGCCTGAGTCGGCAATGCCGATTGTTGTTTTCTGGGAAATCCCGGAAAACCGGAGAAATTGGGAACTCCAATCTATGGTTCCCAATTTCGTCGCCAGAACCGGCGGCAGCAAGTGGGTGTCGGCCCTGCCGACCGGCAGCAAGTGGGTGCAGGCTCAGCCTGCACCGCTACGCCAGATCGGCGAGCAGCGCGTCGACGGTTTCGGTCAGGCGGGCCGAGTCGGGCCCCTCCAGCCGGAGGTAAAGCAGCGACGTGCCGTGCTGCAGCACGCAGACCTCGCTGTGCCCCGCGTCGCTTTCGGGGCCGGGGAAACGGTAGCCGCCCGGCAGGTCAGTGACCGGCGGCAGTTCGTCCGGCGCGAACAGCTCGTCGAGCACCAGCGAAAGCGCCTGCTCCACGCCGAACTCCTCGAGACTGCCGGGCACTGGGATTTCGCGGATCACGCCCTGCATCTCCTGGCGGGAAAGGTAGACCGCGCCCTGATACTCGGCGGCCAGCATGCCCTCGGGCAGAGTCAGGGTCAACGCGATTTCCCGCCCGGTAAAGGTCAGCGGCGCGTCCTTTTCAGCCAGCTGTCCGGTCAAGGTCTGATTTTCCTGCTCAAGGCGCGCCTTTTCCTGCGCCCAGTCCTCCGCCTGCCGGGTCAGCGCGTCGAGCTGGCCCTTTTGCTCAGCGAGCAGCGCCTGATCCTCCTCGGAGGCCTTTTCGAGCGCCGCAATTTCCTGCCGGGCGCTTTCGAGCGCGGCTTCCTGCTCAGACAGCGTGGCCGACGCGCCGCCGTAGTTTTCCTCGGCCTGGGTCAACTGCGTTTCCAGCGCGTCCAGCTGCGCCTGCAGATCCTGCGCCTGGGCAAGCGCCTGCTGCTCGCGCTGCCCGCTCTCCTGGATGAGCACCGCCTGCCCGGCGTTTTTCTCCTCCGCGCGGGTCAGCTCGCTCTCCAGCCGCTCGTATTCCGCCTGCGCCTGCGCGAGCAGCTCGCCGCGCTCGGTCAGCTGCTTTTGCAGCTCGGCAATGGCCTGCACGCGATCCTCCTGGCCGAAGCTGCTTTCCTCGAGCTGCTTTTCCAGCTCGGCAAGGCGCGCGTTCAGGCCGTCGTTATCCGCCTGCAGCGTCTCGGCCGACTGCGCCAGCGCGGCCTGTGCGTCCCGCTCCTGCGAAAGGCTCAGGCACTGCGCCTCGAGCGCCTCAACCTGCCGGCGGAAGTCCTCGATCTCCGCCTGCCGGTCGGACAGCGCCTCCTTGAGCGCCTGCTCGCCCTCGACGGCCTGGCCGAGCGAGATATTCAGCTCACCGATCTGCGCCTCGCGCCGGGTCAGCGTCTCCTGAACCAGCGCCAGCTGCGCCTGTGCCTCGCCGGCCGCGCTCCTCTGCTCGCCCAGCTGCTTTTCGGTCTCCTCCGCGCGGCGAAGCGACTCGTCCCGCTCGTCAGTCAGCTTTGCCTGTGCGTTCGCCCGCTCCTTCAGCGCGCAGTACATCGCCCCGTTGAACGCCAGACTCACGATCAGCACGAGCGCCAGCAACCCTCTCCAAAAACTCTTCACGGCATGTCCCTCCTTGCATTTTCCCGCCGGGCGCGTTCGCCTCGTCCGGCAGACATGCTATACCCTATGCGCCTCGCCCCGCCCTTTTTCCAGGAAAATTTTTCAGGCGCGGAGGCGGTATAAACTACAGGGAGACAAGCTATACTACCGATATGCCATGAAAAGGAGTTGATCGCAATGGATCGTGTGTCCCTCATTCTGGTCATCATCGGCGCGCTGAACTGGCTGCTGGTGGGCCTGTTCCAGTTTGACTTTGTCTCCTGGGTGTTCGGCGGCCAGACTGCCGTGCTCAGCCGCATCGTGTACTCGCTGGTCGGCATCGCGGGCCTGTGGAGCATCTCGCTGCTGTTCCGCGACCGCGAGCCGGTCAAGGACGCGGAATGACGCGCCCAATGTGACAATTTGAGCACGTTTCGCCGGAAATGGGCCGTTGAGTCTTCTCAAGCGGCCCTTTTTGCGTTATACTGAAGGCATCCTTTCAAGGAGGGTTCGCACGATGGAAATGAGTTTTGTGTATTACTGGCTGCTGATCGGCTGCCTGATCCTGTCCATGGCGGCGCAGGCCTGGATTCGCAGCGCCTATGCAAAGTACTCCCGCCGGCGCGCCGCCCGGGGCTGCACGGCCCGGGAAATGGTGACGCGCATGATGCGGGAGGAGGGGATTGAAAACGTGGCGCTGGGCAAGGTTCCGGGCGAGCTGACCGACCATTACGACCCCCAAAGCCTCACGCTGCGCCTGTCCGCGGGCACGGCCGACTCCGACTCGATCGCCGCGCTGGCCGTCGCCGCCCACGAGATGGGCCACGTGCTGCAGCACCGCGACGCCTACGCGCCCCTGTCCCTGCGCACGCTGATCGCCCCCACGGTGCAGATTGGCTCGTCGCTGGCCATGCCGCTGCTGATTCTGGGGCTGGTGCTGAGCTACGGGCCGCTGGTGCAGGCGGGCATCGTGCTCTACGCGCTGATCACCCTGTTCACCTTTATCACCCTGCCGGTCGAGTTCAACGCCAGCCACCGCGCGCTGCTCGCCCTCGAGCGGGGCGGCTACCTGACCGAAGACGAGCTGCCCGGCGCGCGCAAGGTACTCTCGGCCGCCGCGCTGACCTACGTCGCCAGCGCCCTGACCGCGCTCGTGCAGTGCCTGCGCCTGATCTCCCTGTACGGCAGCCGCAAAAAGCGATAAGCTCATATAAAAGTGACCGCGGTCCCTGAAAGGCCGCGGCCGTTCTTTTATGTATCGCCGGCGCCCGCCCTTCGCCGGTACTCCGAGGGAGACAGGCCGCACTGCTCCCGAAAGGCGCGGTTGAAGGTGCGCTGGGTCTCGAAGCCGCACTCGTAGGCAATGCGCGTGACGCTGAAGCCGGTGCTGCGCAGCAGCGTGCAGGCCTGATCGGCGCGCAGGGCGTTGACGTAGGCGCGCAGGTTCGTGTGCAGGCGGCGGGAGAAGGTGTGCGAGAGGTGCGACGGGCTGACGGAAAGCGCCTCGGAGAGCGTGTGCAGCGTCACCGGCTCGGCAAAGTGGCGGGAGAGGTAGCTCATGATGCGGAAGGCGAGGTCGGAATGCGTTTCGGGCGGGTCGATCAGCCTCAGGCGCGGCAGGATGCGCGCGAGCAGCACCTGGACATAGCCCCGCACCGCCGCCTCGCACAGCTTCCCCGTGCACTCCTCCCGCAGGCGCTTCAGGCACATTTCCACGTCCTCCGGCAGCTCGCGCAGGCTGACAACCGGGCACTCCGGGCGGCGGCGCTCCAGCAGCGACGCAAAGTCGGGAAACTGTCCGGGCGCGGCGATGAGCATCAGCCCGTCCGCATTTTCCGCGTCGGCGTAGGCGTGAATCGCGCCGGGAAAGCACAGGCACACGTCCCCCGGCCCGAGCGGGTACGTTTCCCCGTCCACCAGCATCCGCGCGCTGCCCGAAAAAAGGCAGGCCAGCTCGAACTGCGTGTGCAGGTGCTCGGGAAAGCTGGCCGGAAAGCCCGGCGCCAGGCGCAGGCGACAGGACAGGTTTTCGAAATACGGCCGCATCGCACATCGCCTCCTGTGCAATTTTTGTCTGCTGAAACGACGCTTCTTTCGTACATTATAGCCCGCGGCGTGCTATAATGCAAGCAGTGACTCAAAGAAAAAAGGAGGCGTTTTCATGGGCAAGGTATGGATTTTTCAGGGCGGCTGGGACGGCCACGAGCCGGTACAGACCTCGGCGCGCTTCAAGGGAATGCTGGAAAAGCACGGCTATGAGGTGACTGTGTTCGACACGCTGGAGCCGCTGGGCAGCCTTTCAGACCTGATGGAGCTGGAGCTGATGGTGTTCTGCTGGACGATGGGCGAGATCAGGCCGGAGTACACGCGCAGCGTGTCGAAGGCGGTGGCTGCGGGCGTGGGCCTGACCGGCTGTCACGGCGGCATGTGCGACGCGTTCAGGCAGGATACCGAGTGGCAGTTTATGACCGGCGGGCAGTGGGTGGCGCACCCGGGCAACGACGGCGTGCGCTATACCGTGAACATCCGGCACGGCTCCAGCCCGATCGTCGAGGGACTCGAGGACTTCGAGGTATGCAGCGAGCACTATTACCTGCACGTCGACCCGGCCATCGAGGTGCTGGCCAGCACGCGCTTCCCGGTCTTCCCCTACTACCACATGAGCAATAAGCCGGTGGACATGCCGGTTGCCTGGACCAAGTTCTGGGGAAACGGCCGGGTGTTCTATTCCTCGCTGGGGCATCACGACGACGTGTTCGAGCGCTCGCCGGCGGCCGCCGTGCTGATGGAGCGCGGCATGGTCTGGGCCGCCGAGGGTAAGGAGTACGCCCGGGCGCACAATTTGACCACCGAACGGTTTGAGAAGAAATAGGAGGCAGCCATGAATCGAGTAAAAGTCGCCATGATCGGCGTGGGCAACATCAGCGGGATTTACCTGAAGAACATCACCCAGACCTTCCACGAGCTGGAGCTGGTGGGTGTGTGCGACCTGGTGCGCGAGCGCGCGGAAAAGGCGCAGGCCGAGTACGGCATTCCCAAAATCTACGACACGATGTACGACGCCTTTGCCGACCCAGAGGTGCAGATCGTGCTGAACCTGACCCGGCCCTATGAGCACTTCGAGGTAAGCCGCGCCGCGCTGCTGGCCGGCAAGCACGTCTATTCCGAAAAGCCGCTGGGCGCGGAGCTGGCCGAGGGCGTCGAGCTACGCCGCATCGCCGAGGAAAAGGGCCTGATGCTGGGCGGCGCGCCGGATACCTTCCTGGGCGCGGGCATACAGACCTGCCGCCGGCTGATCGACGACGGCTTTATCGGCACGCCCATCGGCAGCGCAGCCTATATGATCGGCTGCGGCCACGAGTGCTGGCATCCCGACCCGGAATTCTACTACAAGCGCGGCGGCGGGCCGATGTTCGACATGGGCCCGTACTACCTGACCGCGATGATTAACCTGCTGGGCGGCGTGCAGCGGGTGTTCAGCGCCAGTAAAATCACCTTCCCCAAGCGCACCATCACCAGCCAGCCGCTCGCGGGCAAGGTGATCGACGTGGACGTGAACACCTATATCGCGGGCACCGTGCAGTACGCTTCCGGCGCGATCGGCACCATTTTTACCACCTTCGACGTGCAGTTCCCGCGCGAAAAGTCCCGCTTTATCGAGGTTTACGGCAGCGAAGGCACGCTGTTCGTGCCCGACCCGAACGACTTCTCCGGCACGATTCAGCTCTATCGCCCGGAGGAAGGCGTGACGAAGGAGATCCCGATGATGTACGGCTATCCGGAGAACTCCCGCGCGCTCGGCCTGGCCGACATGGCCAAGGCACTTCAGACCGGCCGCGAGGCTCGCTGTGCCGTGCAGCAGACCTACCACGTGCTGGAGATCATTGAGGGCTTCGAGACCAGCGCGAAAACCGGCTGCTGGACCGATATCCACTCCCAGTATCACCGCGCCCCGGCCATGGTTCGTCCGGTGCTCAAGGGAATACTGGATTAGGAGAAACGCGCCGAGCCGCTTTCGCGGCTCGGCATCCTGGGGGAGGGGGCGCATAGCGCCCCCTCCCCCGAACCCCTTCCCCGCATGCGCCCAGCTCCGGCAAAACTATGTTTTGCCGGAGCTGGGCGTTTTTCCGGGCGGCAGTGC
>CAKUFI010000048.1 GCA_934647305.1 uncultured Clostridia bacterium
AGACTGGTGAGGGTGGCAGTGGCGGGGGAGCTTGCTTCCCCGTCCACCAGCTTGTCAAAACCTTTTTTGACAAGCTGCGGGGAGGGACGCGCGGCGTTCCTCCCCTTTAGATATGTCAACTTGCCGAATTCTAATGATGTTCGCTTGTTTCTGCGGGCAAAATGTGGTATGATGAGTTTATCAACCACTGATGGGAGGAAAAAGCATGATTTCAAAGAGCATCGCGGAGCGCGTGCTGGCCGAGGCACTGACCACCGGCGGCGACTTTGCGGAACTGTTTATGGAAGACACCCGCCAGATGGGCATTATGCTGATGGACGGGATGATTGACAGCGCGAGCACCAGCCGCAGGCACGGCGCGGGCATTCGCGTGTACAAAAAGCTCGAGTCGGTCTACGTGCACACCTTCGATACCAGCGAGGCGGGCCTGATGCGCGTGGCGCGGCAGGCGGCGGACGCGATCGGCGACGGCCACGAGGCGAAGGACGTGCGCCTGACCGGCGCGGTGTGCACCAACATCCACCGCATCGAGCAGCTGCCGGTGGACGTGGACGGCGGCCGCAAGGCAAAGCTGCTGCACGACGCGTACAAGGCGGCCAAGGACTACAGCCCGGACATCAAGCAGGTCGTGTCCCGCCTGATCGGCTGGGAGACCGACGCGGTCATCGCCAACAGCGAGGGCCTGTTTACCGGCGACAAGCGCGTCTACACCCGCCTGGCGGTTCAGGCGGTGGCCAGCAACGGCGTCGAGAACCAGACCGGCTTTGAGGGCCCGGGCGCGATGCGCGGCTTCGAGCTGTTTGAAAAATACGTCGATCCGGAGGCGACCGCCCGCGAGGCGGCCCGCTGCGCCGTGACCATGCTCTCCGCCGAGGAGTGCCCGGCGGGCGTGATGCCGGTCATCATCGACAACGGCTTCGGCGGCGTCATCTTCCACGAGGCCTGCGGCCACTCGCTCGAGGCGACGCAGGTGGCGCTGGGCAACTCGGAATTCTGCGGCAAGCTGGGCCAGCAGATCGCCAGCCCCATCGTGACCGCGCTCGACGACGGCACGATGCCCAACGAGTGGGGCTCGATCAACATCGACGATGAGGGTACGCCCGCCACCCGCCTGGTGCTGATTGAAAACGGTATCCTGAAGAACTACATGATCGACCGGCTCAACGGCCGCCGCATGGGCATGGCGCCCACCGGCTCGGCCCGCAGGCAGGACTATACCTTCGCGCCCACCTCCCGCATGCGCAACACCTTCATTGCGCCCGGCAGCGACGAGAACGACGAGATCATCGCCACCGCGGGCGACGCGCTCTATGCCAAGAGTATGGGCGGCGGCTCGGTCAACCCGACGACCGGCGAGTTCAACTTCGCGGTTCAGGAGGGCTACCTGGTCAAGGACGGCAAGATCGACCGCCCGGTGCGCGGCGCGACGCTGATCGGCAAGGGCAGCGAGATCCTGATGAAGATCGACCGCGTGGGCAAGCACCTGAAGCTCGCGCAGGGCATGTGCGGCTCGCTGAGCGGCTCGGTGCCCACCAACGTGGGCCAGCCCATGATCCGCGTAACCAGCCTGACCGTGGGCGGACGCAAGTAAGGAGGCGGCAAGATGGAACTGAATCTGTTTATCGAAAAGCTGTTTGAGGGCGCGAAGGCCGCCGGCTATGAGGCCGCCGAAATCGCCTATCAGAAGGGCGATTCCTTCGACGTGTCCGTCAAGGGCGGCGAGATCGTCGACTACAACGTGGCCTCCACGCTGGATTTCACCTTCCGCGCGCTGGTGAACGGCAAGATGGGCTACGCCAGCACCCAGGTGTTCGACGAGGACGCGCTGGATCTGCTGCTGGAGAGCGTGAAGATGAACGCGGGCCTGATCGAGAACGAGGACGAGCGCTTCATTTTCGCGGGCAGCGACCACTATGAGACGGTCGATATCTACAACCCGGCGATCGACGGGCTGACCGCCGCGCAGAAGATCGCGATGGCCAGGGAGCTGGAGCAGAAGGCGGTTTCGCTCGACCCGCGCGCCGGCCAGGTCGAGATGGCTAACGTCTTCACCATGGCGAATGAAAAGCGCATCGCCAACACGCGCGGCCTGGACGTGTCCCGAAAGGGCAACGCCATCGGCGTGAGCGTGGCCGTGATCGCGCAGGAGGGCGAGAAGACGGCGACCGGCGGCGGCTTCGCCATCAAGCGCGACCCCGCGCAGCTCGACCTGGACAAGATCTGCCGCGACGCGGTGGACGACGCGGTGGCGGGCCTCTCCGCAAAGCCGGTGCCCTCGGGCGAGTACCGCATCGTCATGCGCCCGGACATCATGGCCAGCATGCTCGCCTGCTTCAGCCCGGTCTTCAGCGCCGACTACGCCCAGAAGGGCATGTCGCTGCTGGCCGGCCGCGAGGGCGACGTGGTCGCCTCCGAGCAGGTGACGATCGTTGACGACCCGCTGCTGGCCGAGGGTCTGGCCTGCTCCCCGTTCGACGGCGAGGGCGTGGCCACGAAGACGCGCGAGGTCGTGTCCGCGGGCAGGCTCAACACCCTGCTGCACAACCTGAAAACCGCGAAGAAGCAGGGCGTGGAGACCACCGGCAACGCCTCCTGGGGCGGCGCGGGCGTGACGCCCAGCAACTTCTACCTCAAGCCCGGCGACATGAGCCGCGACGAGGTCTACGCTCAGGCGGGCGACGGACTGCTGATCATCGAGGTTAACGGCCTGCACGCGGGCGCGAACCAGATCAGCGGCGACTTCTCCCTGGGCGCGAAGGGCTACGTCATCCGGGACGGCAAGGTGGCCGAGGCGGTCAATCAGATCACCGTTGCGGGCAACTTCTTCCAGATGCTCAAGGATATTGAGGCCGTGGGCAGCGACCTGGAGATGATGCAGAGCATCGGCGCGCCCACCACGCTGATCAAGTCCCTGAAGGTGGCCGGCTGAGCGGCCTGAGGATTCCGCAGACTGAATGATATGACAATCCCGACTGTTCGCTTCCGTGGGCAGTCGGTTTTTTTTCAGGAGGAAACACGCATGGACTGGATGAAGGCGAGCGTGGGCGTGAGCGTGCACTGGACGACGCATACGGCCGCGCAGGACGGCTCGCGGGCGACCTATGCGCAGGCTGTGGAGGGATTCGACGCGGCGCGGTTTGTGCGCAGCCTGAAGCAGGCGGGCGCGGGGCACTGTATCTTCACGCTGACGCACGCGGAGCAGTACCTGGCGCTGCCCTGCGCGCCGCTGGAGGAGATACTGCACGGCCGGACGACCGGGCGCGACCTGATCGGCGAAGTGGCGGAGGGACTGACGCGCGAGGGAATACGGTTCATCGCCTATTACAATCACTCCTGCAACGGGCAGGACGACCCGGCCTGGAAGGCGGCCTGCGGGTACGCGGCGGGGGAGAAGGGGAACCTCGACGCGTTCGCCGGGCGCATCGCGGACATCGTCCGGTTTATCGCCGGGCGGTACGGGAAAAGCCTTGCGGGCTGGTGGTTCGACAGCGGCTATTCGGTCGACCCGACCGGGCCGCACAATTCTGTCTCCTGCGAGATGGGCGGGTGGCGCTTCCCGTGGGACAGGCTCATCGCGGCGGCGAAGAGCGGGCACGCGGACTGCGCAGTGGCCATCAATGCGGGCGTGGGGTCGAGGCACCTGTACGCGCCGGGCACCGACTACTACGCGGGCGAGTGCACGCGGCTGGACGAGCCGTTTTCGCCTGAGGCCGTCCCAGGCCTGATTGACCACCGCTGGATATGCGCCGACAACCCGGAGTGGGTGTTTGCGCGGCCGGAGAGAGGCTTTGCGCGGCCGAGGTTCGCGGATGACGAGCTGGCGCGCTTTCTTCAGGCCAACCGGCGGGCCGGGCGCATGACCACCTTCAACCTTGAAATCGACCGCTCGGGCCGCGTCAACCCGTATTCGCTCGAACAGCTCGCGCGGGTTCGGGAAGCGCGGCCATCCATTTGACAGAAAAAATGAAGGAACACTTGCGTTTATGCGCGTGATGGATTATAATGGTTAAGGAAACCAAATACAATTTGAAAGGTGGATGAACTATGAGGAAGATCCTGTCCTGCCTGCTGGCGCTGGCACTGCTGCTGAGCGGCCTGACCGCTTTCGCGGAGGAGACCGCGGCGAAGGACGTCGTCGTGCTCTACACCAACGACGTGCACTGCGGCATCGACGAGAACATCGGCTACGCGGGCCTGGCGGCCTACAAGAAGGCCTTTGCCAAGGCCGGCTATGACGTGCTGCTGGTCGACAACGGCGACGCCATTCAGGGCGGCCCGGTCGGCACCCTCTCCAAGGGCGAGTACATCATCGACATCATGAACGAGGTGGGCTACGACGTGGCCACCATCGGCAACCATGAGTTCGACTACGGTATGGATCAGTTCATGGCGCTGCGCGAAAAGGCGAAGTTCCCCTACGTGTCGGCCAACTTCACCGACCTGGAGGGCAAGACCATACTCGATCCCTTCGTGATCAAGGAAGCGGGCGGCCGCAAGATCGCCTTCGTGGGCGCGAGCACGCCCGAGACCTTCACCAAGTCCACGCCTACCTTCTTCCAGAACGAAAAGGGCGAGTACATCTATGACTTCTGCGAGGGCGAGGACGGCAAGCGCCTGTACGCCGCCGTGCAGAAGGCCGTGGACGACGCGCGCGAGGCGGGCGCGGAGTACGTGGTCGTGCTGGCGCACCTGGGCACTGACGGCTCCAGCGTGCCCTACACCTCCTCCGACCTGATCGTGAACACCAACGGCATCGACGCGGTGCTCGACGGACACTCCCACAGCACCATCGAGCAGGAAGTCGTCAAGAACAAGGACCACGAGGAAGTGCTGCTCTCCTCGACCGGCACCAAGCTGGCTGCGGTCGGCGCGCTGACCATCGCCGCCGACGGAACCCTGTCCACCAGGCTGCATACCGAGAGCATCTTCCAGGACGACGAGACCACCGCGTTCGTGGAAGGCATTAAGGCGCAGTACGGTGAGACCCTGGCTAAGGTCGTGGCCAGCAGCCAGGTTGACCTGATCGTCAACGATCTCACCGCGGTTGACAGCGAGGGCAAGCCCATCCGCATCATCCGCAGCCAGGAGACCAACCTGGGCGACCTGTGCGCCGACGCGTATCGCCTGGTGTCCGGCGCGGACATCGGCGTGGTCAACGGCGGCGGCATCCGCGCGGCCATCCCCGCGGGCGACATTACCTTTGAGCAGATCATCAGCGTGCATCCCTTCGGCAACGCCCTGTGCGTGGTCGAGGCGACCGGCCAGCAGATCCTGGACGCGCTGGAGAAGTCCGTGAGCAAGCTGCCCGATGAGAACGGCGGCTTCCTGCATGTCTCCGGCCTGACCTTCACCGTTGACATGAGCGTGCCCTCCACCGTCGTCGTGGACGACAAGGGCAACTTCGTCGAGGTGAGCGGCGAGCGCCGCGTCAAGGACGTGAAGGTGGGCGGCGAGGATCTCGATCCCGCCAAGACCTACACGCTGGCTTCCCACAACTACATGCTCAAGTCCGGCGGCGACGGCTTCAACATGTTCATCAACGATAAGCTGCTGCAGGACGAGGTCATGCTGGACAACCAGGTGCTCATCACCTACATCACCGAAAACCTGGGCGGCGTGATCGGCGAGGAGTACGCCGAGCCCTACGGCCAGGGCCGCATCACCATCATCAACGCGGACTGAACCGTCAGCTGATATAGCCCCAACGAAAGCCCGTCAGGCGAAGGTCTGGCGGGCTTTATCATATGCACAAAAATGGTCGGGCAGTCGGCTCAGTCGACGCGGCAGCAGGTGGGTCTGGGCACAATCGTGTTTATCGTCCTGCGAAGAATTCGGGAGCTTGAATTAATGGCTCCCGAATTCGTGTTCTATCCGGCGGCAGCAGGTGGAACCGGGCACTGCCCGGCGGCGGGTGGGTCTGGCACTATCTTGTTTACCGTCCTGCGAAGAATTCGGGAGCTCGAATTAATGGCTCCCGAATTCGTGTTCTATCCGGCGGCAGCAAGTGGCTGTCGGCCCTGCCGACCGGCAGTAAGTGGGTCTGGCACAATCGTGTTTACCGTCCTACGAAGAATTCGGGAGCTTGAATTAATGGCTCCCGAATTCGTGTTCTATCCGGCAGCAGCAGGTGGCAGTCGGCTCAGCCGACGCGGCAGGTGGGTCTGGCACAATCGTGTTTACCGTTCTGCGAAGAATTCGGGAGCTTGAATTAATGGCTCCCGAATTCGTGTTCTATCCGGCGGCAGCACCGCCTCCAGGCTCAGCCTGGGCAATTTTGTGCATATAGTTGGCAGGTTTGTGTATTCTGTGAAAGGTGTACAGGGAGTATAATGAGAGTATCCTAATACAGGAGGATGGAGGAGATACTATGCTGAATTATCAGGTCAAGGTGGGACTGGCCCCGATGCGGCGCGATGTGACGCCCCGCCCGGGCATCTTCAACTGGGAAAAGGCCGAGGAGCGCGGCCACCGGATCGTGAAGTACATCGAGGAGCATTTCGCGTCGGACAACGTGAGCTTCGTCGACCTCAAGGGCGTCAATCCGGTGGATGTGATGTATAACGAGGACGACGCGGAGAAGGTGATCGAGCGGTTCCGCGCGGAAAAGGTGGACGCGGTGGTCATCATCAACTGCAACTTCGGCAACGAGGAAATCGCGGCGCAGGTGGCGGGCGCGCTGAACGTGCCCACGATGGTCTGGGCGCCGATGGAGGACGAGTTCCTGCCGGACGGCTCGCGCTTCTGCGACAGCCAGTGCGGCATGTTCGGCGTGAGCCGCATCCTGCAGCGCAACAACATTCCCTTTACGTATGTGGAGACCTGCCATGTCGAGGACGACATTTTCAAGGCCGGTTTCGAGAAGTTTGTGTCGGTGGCGTGCATGGTCAAGAACTTCCGCGGCATGCGCATTGCGCAGGTGGGCATGCGCCCCAAGCCCTTTACCTCGGTCATCTTCAACGAGGGCGAGCTGATGCAGAAGTTCGGCATTCGCGTGATTCCGGTCAATATGGCGGTGGTGATCGACAAGTACAACCGCATCCTGAAGGAACGGGACGCAGAGCTGGAGGAGGGTGCAAAGCTGCTTTTGTCCCGGTACGAGATGGACGAGCTGACCCCGCCGCTGCTCAAGAAGGTGTATGCCTTCGTGCTGCTGTACCAGGAGATTTTCGCCGAGTACAGGGTGCAGGCGGTCTCGGCCGAGTGCTGGACCGCGATGCAGCTGGGGGTGGGCGCGATGCCCTGCACCGCCTACAGCGTGCTGGCCGACATGGGCTACGTCATCTCCTGCGAGAGCGACCTGCACGGCGCGATCTCCATGGCGATGCTCAGCTGCGCGTCGCTGGGCAAGAAGATCCCCTTCTTCGGCGAGTTCACCGTGCGCAACCCCGAGAACAGGAACAGTGAGCTGCTGTGGCACTGCGGGCCGTTCGCCTATTCCCTGAAGAAGGACGGCTGCCCCTGCAAGAACGTCAACATGCGCCAGTGGTTCCAGGTCAAGGACGGCCACTACACCATCACCCGCTTCGATCAGGACAACGGCGACTACATGATGCTCGCCGGCCAGTTCAACTCCACCACCGGCCCGTACACCTTCGGTACCTATCTGTGGGCGCAGTTCGACGACCTGTCCAAGTGGGAGCGCAAGCTGGTCGAGGGCCCGTACATCCACCACATGGCCGAGATCGAGGGCGACTACACCGAGGAGCTCAAGGAGTTTTCGAAGTACGTGCCCGGCCTGAAGATCGACACGGTGGAATGACCGGGCGATTTGAAAAGCCTTGCGCTGTATAGGCGGCAGCAAGTGCTTTTCGGAAGAGCTCGAGAGGGGCTTTTCTCAGAAAAGCCGCCTCTCGAACGTACTCAAGGAGGAATAATATGCTGGTATCTTTGAAGGAAATCCTGGCGCTGGCGGAGAAAAAGCACTGCGCCGTGCCCGCGTTCAACGTATACAATACCGAGACGGTTCAGGGCGTGATGAAGGCGGCCGAGGAGCTGAAGGCTCCGGTCATCTTCCAGATGTATAGCCGCCTGTTCGACAGCGAGCTGGCCAGCCTGGTCGCCCCGGGCATTCTGTCGGCGATCGAACAGATGAGCGTGCCCTGCGCGTTCCACCTGGACCACGGCGCGGGCGAGCCCGAGGTGCTGCGCGCCCTTCGCTACGGTGCGAGCGGCGTGATGATCGACGCGTCGGCGCACCCGATCGAGGAGAATATCGCGGTGACGAAGCGCGTGGTGGAGATGGCCTCGGCCTGCGGCGTGAGCGTCGAGGGCGAGCTGGGCCACGTGGGCACGACGAAGGACGAGCGCATGGGCGAGTTTACCAAGGCGGACGAGGCGGCGCGCTTCGTGAATGAAACCGGCGTGTCGGCGCTGGCCATCCTGGTGGGCACGGCGCACGGCCGCTACAAGAAGGCACCCAAGCTGGACGTCGAGCGCATTGCGGCCATCCGTGAGGCGACGAACAGCCTGCCCCTGGTGCTGCACGGCGGCAGCGGCGTGCCGGACGATCAGATCCGCGCGGCGATCGAGGCGGGCATCCGCAAGATCAACTTCGGCACCGACGTGTGCTATTCGTTCCTGGACGGCGTGTTCGGCGTGTCGCGCGACGTGGTGGCCATCGACCTGTTCATGAAGGATCCCGTGCTGGCGGTCAAGGCCTATGCCGCCGAGAAGATTCGCCTGCTGGGCGCGGAGGGCAAGGCCAATGACTGACATCATCGGAATCGGCGCGTCGGTCTTTGATACGCTGATGCTGGCCGAGGGCTTCCCGCCGGAGGATACCAAGATGCAGGCCATGCAGACCATGACCCAGGGGGGCGGCCCCTGCGCCACGGCGCTGGTCGCGGCGGCCCGGCTGGGCGTGAGCGCGGCGTACCTGGGCAACCTGGGCGACGACAGCTACGGCCGGTTCATGAGGGCTGACTTCGAGAAGTACGGCGTGGACACCAGCCTGATCGCCACCAAGCCCGGCTGCGTGTCCTTCCACTCGTTCGTGCTGCTCAACACGCAGAAATCGACCCGCACCATCCTGTGGAACAAGGGCACCGTGCCCGCGCCGCTGCCGGGCGACGTGGATCTTTCCGCGGTGGGGAAGGCGAAGGTGCTGCACCTGGACGGCCATCAGCTGGACGCGGCCATTTACGCGGCGCGTCACGCGCGCAAAAACGGCGTGAAGGTGTCGCTGGACGCGGGCGGCACCTATCCGGGCATCGAGCAGCTGCTGCCGTTTGTAGACTTTTTGATTCCGAGCGAGGAATTCGCACTCAAGATCACCGGCCAGCGCGACGCGCAGAGCGCCGCGCGCAGCCTGATGAGCCAGTATCACCCGCAGTTCGTCGCGGTGACGCAGGGCTCCCGCGGAGGCTTCCTGTACGACGGCAGTGAATTCAGCCGCTACGCCTGCTACCCGGTGGACGTGATCGACTCCTGCGGCGCGGGCGACGTCTTTCACGGCGCGTTCCTGGCCGCCTGGATTCGCGGCGGCATGAAGCCCATTGACTGCTGCCGCTTCGCCAGCGCGGTTTCCGCCCTCAAGTGCACCCATTTCGGCGCGCGCGACGGCATCCCGAGCTATGAACGGGCGATGGCGTTCCTGCACGAACGCGAGAAGGAAATGGAGGCGTGAGCGATGCTTGAAAAACTCAGAGCGCTCAATCCGGAGCTGAAAATTCACTCGATACACGACGCGGCGTTCAAAAAGTACGGCCGCGTGATCGACAACCTGCCGGTCTGCCAGGTGACCGAGATCCTTGAGAAGGTCGAAATGCCGGCCGAGGGCTCGGTGTACGTGGCCGAGATGCCCGAGCTGATGGCGACCGCGGACGCGAAGGCGATCGGCAGGCGCTTCTTCGGCGAGACGGCCTGCGAGGTGGGCGTGTGCTACGGCTACAATTCGCAGATGAACGCGATGGAATGGCACAGGTGCAGCGAGCTCAACGTGGCGGTCACGCCGCTGGTGCTGCTGCTGGGCGATGTGCGCGACGTGGAAAACGGCGAGTACGACGCGGGCAGGGTTGAGGCGTTTTACCTGGAAAAGGGCGCGGTGGTCGAGGTGTACGGCACGACGCTGCACTTCTGCCCCTGCCAGGTCAGCGCGGCCGGGTTTATCTGCCTGGTCGGCCTGACGAAGGGCACCAACCTGCCGCTGGAGGAGGCGAGCGAGGATCGGCTGCTGTTTCGCAAGAACAAGTGGCTGATCTGCCACGAGTATAACCGCGGCCTGATCGAACGGGGCGTGTACCCGGGCATTCACGGCGAAAACTACACGGTCAAATACTGACGATGGGAGAAAAAGCGATGGAAAAGCGAGCGTTTATGTTCAATATGATCCTCAGCGAGCTGGAGGACATCGTGGGTCAGGAAAACGTGTCCACCCGTGAGGCGGACAAGCTGACCTACGGCGTGGACTATTTCTGGATCAGCCGCATGTGGGCCGACCGCGGCGAAACCCCGCCGGCCGCCGACTTTGTGGTGCGTCCGGGCAGCGCGCAGGAGGTGTCGGCCATCCTGAAGGTGGCCAACTACTACAAACTGCCCGTGCATACCTGGGGCGGCGGAAGCGGCTCTCAGGGCGGCGCGCTGCCCATGGCGGGCGGCATTATCCTGGACACCAAGCGCATGAATAAGCTCATCGAGATCGACCTGGAGAGCCGCACCATCACCGCCGAGACCGGCATGGTCTTCCAGCAGCTGGAGTGGTACGCCAACGAGAAGGGCTTCTCCTGCATGCACATTCCCTCCTGCCTGACCTGCGGCACGATCGGCGGCGCACTGGGTCACCGCGGCATCGGCATCCTGTCCACCAAGTACGGCAAGATCGACGACATGTGCGTGAGCATGGAGGTGGTGCTGCCCAACGGCGACATCATCAACACCCTGCCCGTGCCCAAGCATGCCGCCGGCCCCGACCTCAACCAGATCTTCATTGGCTCCGAGGGCACGCTGGGCGTGATCACCAAGGCCACCTTCAAGCTCTTTGAGCAGCCCGAGTGCCGCAAGCACCGCGCCTTCCTCTTCCCGGACATGACCAGCGGCTTTGCGGCCGGACGCGACATCATGCAGAAGGTCAAGCCCTCGATCATGCGCTTTTTCGACGAAGCCGAGACCGTCTCCATCATCAAGAAGATCCTGGGCTTCGAGAAAAAAGGCTGCTTTATGAATGTCACCTGCGAGGGCATCGAGCGCATTGTGGACGTGGAGATGGACATCGTGGTCGAGATCTGCAAGAAGTACGGCGCGCAGGATCTGGGCAGCGAATACGGCGAAAAGTGGTATGAAAACCGCATCACCTTCTTCTATCCGGGCCACATCATGGACATCCCGCAGATGTTTGGCACGATGGACACGGTCGCCCGCTTCAAGGACGTCGAGAAGATCTACTGGGCGATGAAGAACGCCATCGAGACCAACTTCCCGGGCGTGCGGTTTATCGCGCACTGCTCGCACTGGTACGAGTGGGGCACGATGATCTACGACCGCTTCATCCTGGACAACCCGCCCGCCGACCCGGACGAGGCCATCCGCCTGCACAACCGCATCTGGAACACCGGCGTGCGCGCCGCGATGAAAAACGGCGGCGTGATCAACGACCACCACGGCATCGGCCTGAAGCTGTCCCGCCTGATGAAGGAGCAGTACGGCCCGGCCATGCAGGTTATGGAGGCGCTCAAGAAGCAGCTCGACCCCAACGGCATCATGAACCCCTACAAGCTGGGACTGTAATATACGGAGGTGTTCTCAATGTTTACCGAAAAAGCTCAGAAGCATGCGAATGCCTGCCGCTTCTGCTGGATGTGCCGGCACCTGTGCCCGGTGGGCCTTCAGACCGGCCGCGAGGTCAATACCCCCCGCGCCAAGGGTCTGCTGATTTCCCTGGCGCTGCGCGGCCACGCCATGGACAAGGACACCGCGCAGATCATGTACGAGTGTACGCTGTGCGGCAGCTGCACCAACGACTGCGCCACCGGCTACGAGCCGCCCCTCTACATCCGCGAGGCGAGATCCGAGGCCATCGCCGACGACCTGGCTCCGCAGGCGGTGCTGGACGTGATCGACAGGGAGCTGACCACCGGCAACATGTTCGGCAAGAAGGACGCGCCCGATTTTGAGGTTTCCTGCGAGCAGCCCGAGGCGCTTTTGTACCTGGGCGAGACCGCGCGCAACAGGACGACCGACGTGGCGCAGGCGATGATCTCCCTTATGCGCAAGGCGGGCGTGAAGCTCGCGGTGCTCAGGGATGAGCCGGCCAGCGGCAGCGCCCTGGGCGACCTCATGGGCTATGTCGAGGAGGTTCGCCAGCAGGCCGAGAGGTGCGCGCAGGCGATCAACGCCGTCAAGGCCCCGAAGGTGATCGCGCTGGACAGCTACGACCTGGCCTTCATGCTGCACCAGATGCCCGAGTGGGGCATCCGCGTGGAGGGCGAGCTGACCACCGCCGCCGACTTCGTGCGCGACCTGGTCAGGGCGGGCAGGCTGACCGTGAACAAGCTGAACCTGACCGCCGCCTATCACGACGCGACCCCCGACGCGCGCGACCTGGCCGACCACGACGCGCCCCGTGAGCTGCTCGAGGCGATGGGCGTGCAGCTCAGGGAGATGTTCCTCAACCGCCGCATGGCCAAGTGCTGCGGCAGCGAGGTGTTCATGCAGTACGCGCCCGAGCTGGCCAAGCTGACCGCCGCCGGCCGCTGGGACGACATGCACCGCGCCGGGGTGCGCCACATGATCACCGCCAACCCGCAGGCCTACGACGTGCTGCGCGCCTTCAAGCCCGAGGGAGACACGATCGACAACCTGTTCGTACTGCTGGATACCCTGTGTTAAGGAAACGTTCGAGAGGCCGCCTTTTTCCGGGCAGTGCCCGGCTCCATTTGCTGCCGCGTGACGACTAGAAACGTGAAACGTCATCCTATGAAGCTCGGCCACATGGCGCTTTGGCGCCTCTCGAGCTCTCCCGGAAAACACTTGCTGCCGCCGGAGAGAAAGAAGGGCGGGCAGAACATGCAAATAGGTGGGGAGAAGCATGCGTAACGTGCTTCTCCTCCCGGCGTAAAGGAGAGTGACCTGATGAAGTATCTGCTGGGGTGCGACTTCGGCGGCGGCGCGTCCAAGGCGACGCTGCTGCGCGAGGACGGCGCGGTCGTCGCGACCGCCACGCACGAATATCCCACCTCGTATCCGCGCGCCGGCTGGGCCGAGCAGGATCCGGACGATTCCTACCGCGCGTTCGTGGACAACGTGCGCGAGCTGCTCTGCGCGAGCGGCGTGCGGGCGGCGGACGTCGCGGCGCTGTGCCTGGACGGCGCGACCCACACGGCGGTGCTGCTGGACGAAAACGACCGGGTGATTCGCCCGGCCATCTACTGGACGGACAAGCGCGCCGGGGAAGAGGCGGCCTTCCTGAAGGAAAGGTATGGCGAAATGATCGTCGAGCGCGCCTTCAACTCGCCCTCCGCGCTGTGGACGCTGCCGCAGCTGATGTGGCTGCAGGCGCACGAGCCGGAAAACCACGCGCGCATCCGCAGGGTGCTGTCGATGAAGGACTACGTGCGCTATCGCCTGACCGGCGACTTCGTGACCGACTCGATCGAGGCCATGGGCTTCATGCTGCTCGACGCGCGCACGAACGAGTGGGACGCGGAGCTGCTGAGCCTGTGCGGCCTGACGAAGGACGTGATGCCGCGCATCGTCGATCCGCAGTGCGTACTGGGCGCGATGAATGCGCAGGCGCTCGCGGACACCGGACTGTCGCCTGAAACGAAGGTGATCGCCGGCTCGACCGACACGGTCATGGAGGTGTACGCATCCGGCGCGATTCGTCCCGGCCAGGCGACGCTTAAGCTGGCCACCGCCGGGCGCATCTGCCCGATCACCGACCACGCCATCCTCTCGCCGCTGCTGGTGACCTACCGCCACGTGGTGAGCGGCCTGTGGTACCCGGGCAGCGCGACCAAGTCCTGCGCCGCGTCCAACCGCTGGTATCGCGACACGCTGTGCGGGGGCGAGGTCATGCGGGCCGAGGCCCAGGGCACCGACGCGTACCTGCTGATGAGCGCGGCCGCCGAAACCGTGCCCGCCGGGTGCGACGGGCTGTTCTTCCACCCGTACCTGCAGGGCGAGATCACGCCGTATCTTGACGACAGGCTGCGCGGCTCGTTCGTGGGCGCGACCGCCTCGCACACGAAGGCGCATTTCAACCGCGCAGTGCTCGAGGGCGTGGGCTATTCGATGAAGGACTGCTACGAGGCGCTGCGCGGCCTGGGCATCGCGCCCGAGTCGGCCACCATCATCGGCGGCGGCGCGAAGAGCCCGCTGTGGCGGCAGATCGTTGCCGATATGCTGAACATTCCGCTCACGACGGTGGAAAATGTTGACTCTTCGCTGGGCAGCGCGATGCTCGCGGGCGTGGCCTGCGGCACGTTTGCCGACTTCGAGGACAGCGTGAAAAAGTGTGTGTGCGTCAAGGACAGGACGCTCCCGAACCCCGAAACGCACGCGCTTTACGAAAAGAACTTCGCGGTGTACCGGCGCATACACGACGCGCTGGCGCCGATCTATCACGACTATGAAGATTGAACGAATCCTGGTGCTGGTCAAGCAGGTGCGCGAATCGTCCGCGCCGGACGCGCTGTGGATCCTCAACCCGGCGGACGCGTGCGCGGTCGAGACGGCGCTGCGGCTGAAGGAAACCGGCGGCGCGCGCGTGACCGTGCTGACCATGGGGCGCGAAAAGGCAGAGGACATGCTGCGCGAGCTGATCGCGCGGGGCGTGGACGAGGCCTGCCTTGTGACCGATCCGGCCTACGCGGGCAGCGATACGCTGGCAACGGCCCGCGTGCTTCATGCCGCGGCGAACAGGCTCGGGCCGTTCGACCTGATTCTGACCGGGCGGCGGGCGGTGGACGGCGAGACAGCGCTGACTCCGGCGCGCCTGGCACAGCTGCTCGGCTGGCCGCTCATCACGGATATACAGACCGTAGTCTGTTTTGATGAATTCATCTGCGAGGACGGAGAAACGCAAAAACGACTGAAGTCTGTTTTTCCTGCCGTATTGACCGTGCACGAGGGCAGCTGCACCCTGCGCCTGAAGGGCATCCTGGGCATGCGCAGAGCAAAGAACGCCGTGATCGTGCGACTGACGAACGCAGAGCTGTGCCTGCCGCCTGATCAGGTGGGACTGGCCGGCTCGCCTACGTGCGTGCGCCGGGTGACGAACGCACCCGAGTCGCTGCGCGTGACCCGCTGGCTGCACAGCGGCCGGGAAATCGTGCGGGCGCTGCGCGAGCACACCGCGATAGTCACCACAAAACAGACCAAAGTCTCTTCTATAAGCAAGCTGCCCGGCGAGGTCTGGGTGCTGGCCGAGACAGAGGACGCCGACAGCCGCGCACTTGTGGCCCGTGCGCAGGCGCTGACCGATTCGCCGGTGCGCCTTCTGCTGATCGAACCGCGCGAAAACGTGCTTCCCGTGGCCGAAAACGTCGCCAAACGGCTCCGTGAAGGCCGTCCAGAGGCGGTTTTGTCGCTCTCCACGCCCTTTTTGCGCGCGCTTGCGCCCGAGGTCGCAACGCTCCTTGAAACCGGCCTGACCGCCGACTGCACCGACCTGCAGGCGGCAGACTCCGGTCTGCTTTTGCAGATTCGCCCCACGTTCGGCGGCGCGCAGCTGGCGGAAATCCTGTGCCCCGAGGCGCGGCCGCAGATGGCGCTGGTTCGGCGCGGCGTGTTTCCCGACGAGGGACACGTCCCCTGCGCGGTCGAGCGGCTTGCGGAGCCGGAAAACGGCCCGATTGCCTGCCTTGAAAGGCATGAGGGCGCGCAAAGTACGCTGTCTCAGGCGAAGCTGATCGTCGCGGGCGGGCTGGGCGTGGGCTCAAAGGAGGGCTTTGCGCAGCTTGCCGAGCTGGCGAAATGCCTGGGCGGCGAGGTCGCGGCGACTCGCGCGGCCGTGGACGCGGGCTATGCGCCCTATTGCATGCAGGTGGGGCAGACCGGCCTGACCGTGCGGCCCGACGTGTACCTGACCTTCGGCGTGTCCGGCGCGATACAGCACGTGCTGGGCATGAACCGGTCGGGCACGGTGATCTCCATCAACAATGATCCCAAGGCGCCGGTCTTCCACTATTCAGACTTCGGTCTGGTTTTGGACTGGAAGCAGGCGCTGAATGAAATAAAGGAGGAACTGGAATCATGAACTACAAAAAGACTTATACGCCCAAGAACGGCTTCACGCCCATCTGCACGATCGGCGAGTGCTCGCTCAAGCAGCTGGAGTTCGGCATTCTGGAGCTGACGAACGGCCAGACCTACACCTATGAAACCGGCGACCGCGAAGTCGCGTTCATCATCCTGGGCGGCAAGGCAGGCTTCAAGGCAAACGGAACCGACTTCGGTCTGCTCGGCGTGCGCCGCAGCGTGTTTGAGAACCCGAAGGCCGAGGCGTTCTACGCGCCCCGCCACACCACCGTCGAGGTCTTCAGCCCCTGGAACGTGAAGATCGTCGTCTGCGGCACCCCGATCGACGAGGACACGCAGCCTCAGGCCATTCGCCAGGCCGACGTGCGCGTGGTCAAGCTGGGCGTGAAGCCCTGGGAGCGCGACACCTCCTTCATCGTGGACGGCACGACCAACGCGAAGAAGCTGACCATCGGCGAGGCCTACTGCACGCCCGGCAACTGGGCCGGCTTCCCGCCGCACAAGCACGACGCGGACAACATGCCCGCCGAGGCCGTGGCCGAGGAAATCTACTACTTCCTGTTCCAACCGGAGCAGGGCTTCGCGGTGCAGTGCCTGTACACCGCCGACGGCGAGATCGACGAGGCCTATCGCGTGAAGAACGACGAGCTGGTCGAGTTCCCGCGCGGCTACCACACCACCGTGGGCGCGCCCGGCTACAACACCTACTTCCTGTGGCTGATGGCCGGCGAACATCAGGGCTTCTATCGCAGCAACGACCCGGCGCACGACTGGGTCAGCGCGGTCGAAAACCTGGAAAAGAAGCTGTAGACGAAAGAAAACGTACTGCCCGGAGAACGTTCGGTTTTCCGGGCTTTTGCTGTCGAAAGGGAGGCGAACTGTATGGAAATTGTGAGGGCGCAGGCCGGCGACGTCGAGGGCTGGATGACTCTGGTCGAGGCGGTCAGGGAGGGCTTTCCGGGCCTTGAAACGCCGGAAGCGATGCGGGAACATCGCCTCGCGGTGCTCGAGTTCATAGCTCGGGGCGAGGCGCTGTGCGCGCGGGAACAGGGGCGGGTGGTCGGCGCGCTGCTGTTTTCGCGGGAGGCGCGCATGCTGTGCTTCCTGGCGGTCGACCCGGCCTGGCGCAGGCGGCACATCGCGGAAGGACTTCTCGAGGCCATGCTGAACTGCCTGCCGCCGGAGGGGCCGGTCACGGTCACGACCTATTGAGCGGGCGTGCCGGAGGGAATCGCCGCCCGGGCGTTTTACCGCAAAATGGGCTTTGAGGAAGGCAGGCTGACCGAGGAGTTCGGCGCGCCGGTGCAGGAATTCGTGCTCAGGCGCTAGATACGCCCTGCGAAAACGGAAATTGGGGGAAGGTGGAAAGGCTCGCGCTTGACAGGGCGCGCCGCGGGCGGATATAATGAAGCGAAAAGAGGGAGGGATGCGAATGTATCAGCACTTTGCGGGCTGCCTGCCCGATACGCCCTGGACGCGGCGGCAGATCGCGCGGATTCGCGAGAACGTTCGGCCGCTCGTGGGCACGCCCGTTGAGCCCTTCAGCGAGGAGCTGTTTCGCCAGTTTTACCGGACGGGCAGCCGGGTCGAATACGAGGCGGTCTATTTTCAGACGCGCCGCCGCCTGTGCGCCTTCACCGCGCTGAGCCTGTGGGAGGAGGACGAGAGATGGCTTGCCGAGCTGGAAAAGGCGCTGCGTGCGCTGCTGGCCGAGCCGACCTGGGCGCTGCCGGCGCACGTGCCCGAGGACGCGGACGAGGCGCGGCGGCGCGAAACGCTGGACCTGTTCGCCTGCGAGACCGCTCAGGCGGTTGCGGAAATCCTCAGTCTGCTGGAAAGTCGCCTTGACCCGGCGCTGGTTCAGGCGCTGGACGAGGCGCTTCTTGCGCGCGCCGTGCGTCCCTACGAGGCGCAGAAAAGGCGCTGGGGCGCATCGAACTGGTCGGCCGTTTGTGCGGGCAGCCTGCTGATGGTGTACATTTACCGCTTCAGCGAGCGGCTTTCGGGCGTGCAGGACACGCTCCTCGATTCGCTTGCCGAGTTCCTGAGCAGCTACCCGGTGGACGGCTGCTGCCTGGAGGGGCCGCTGTACTGGGAGTACGGCTTCGGCTATTTCGTCAGCGCGGCCGACCTGCTGCGGGATTTCAGCGGGGGAGCGGTTGACCTGCTGAAGGGGGAAAAGGTTCGCGCCATCGCGGGCTTCGGGCGGGACATGTTCCTGGACGAGTGCCGCGTGCTGCCGCTGGCCGACGCGCCGCACACGCTGTACGTGCATGTGGGGTTGATGCATCGCCTGGCGAGGGAATACGGCCTGGGCGGGTTTTCCTCGCGCGAAAGCTGCCTGTTCGGCAGGGACGTGCGCTTCCGATTTGCGCCTTTCCTGCGCGATTTTTACTGGTATGCGCCCGAGTTGGAGGCGCAGGACGCAAAAAAGCCGCCTCTGTCGGTGTATCCTCAGGCGGGCTGGGTGCTGCGCAGGCAAAACGGCTGGACGTGCGTGTGCAAGGCCGGGCACAACGGCGAGCCGCACAACCACAACGACCTGGGCGAGCTGGTGCTCTTCGAGGGCGGGACGTTCGTGCTGGACGATCCGGGCTGGCCGGAGTACACTGGGTTCTATTTCGGCGAAAACCGCTACAAGTACTTCGTGTGCGCCTCATCGGCCGGACACAGCGTGCCCATTGTGAACGGCCAGTTTCAGGCGGCAGGCGACGAGCGCAGGGCATCGCTCCTTCGCGCGGACGAGCGGGAGGTCGTCATGGATCTGTCCCAGGCCTACGACGTGCCGGGCCTTTCGCTCCGGCGCAGTGTGCGCTTTGGCGAGGACGGTCTGCGCCTGACCGACCGTTTTTCGGGTGCAGCCAGTCTGGTCGAGCGGTTCGTGACCCGCGTGTGTCCTGCGTTTGACTCAGGCGAGGTACAGGTGGGGAAGTGGTGCATCCGGTGCGGGCAGGCAGCGCGACTGAGTGTGCAGTCGGCCTGCTACCGCCCACGATTCCGGGATTTCTCGGACAACGCGACCGACGATCTGCCCATCGAAACGCTCTACCAGATCGATTTCGAGCTGGTCAGGCCTGACGGCGAGGCCAGCTTTCAGATTGTACGTACAGGCTGAGCCTGCACCCACGGGCGGCAGTGCCGACAGCCACATGCTGCCGCCGGGTCGGCAGGGCCGACACCCACATGCTTCCGCCGGGTCGGCAGGGCCGACACCCACATGCTGCCGCCGGGTCGGCAGGGCCGACACCCACATGCTTCCGCCGGATAGAACACGAATTCGGGAGCCATTAATTCAAGCTCCCGAATTCTTCGTGGGACGGTAAACGCGATAGTGCCCAGACCCACCCGCTGCCGCTGGATAGAACACGACCTCAGGGGCCATAGATTGAAGCCCCTGAGGTCTTCGAATTCGCAGGATTCCCCGCAGATTGGCAGGGAGTGGCCGCCTCCGGTTGCAGGCGGAAAAAAAGGCTTTGAGTCGATAAACTCAAAGCCTTTGGTGCGCCATCAGGGACTCGAACCCGGGACACCCTGATTAAGAGTCAGGTGCTCTACCAACTGAGCTAATGGCGCA
>CAKUFI010000049.1 GCA_934647305.1 uncultured Clostridia bacterium
AAACTGGAGAGGGTGGCAGGGAGGCTGAAAACCCTTTGGGTTTTCAGGTTTCGCCCTTGGCGAAACTGCCGACAGCTTAAATCATAGATTTAAGCCGCGGCACCTGGCCGGGGAGCTTGCTTCCCCGTCCACCAGCTTGTCAAAACCTTTTTTGACAAGCTGAGACCTCCATATGGGCATACGGAGAGGCATGTGCATTCAGGGGCGGTCAGGTTTCGATGAAGTCGGACTCGCGCCAGATAGCGGACGAGCGCAGGGTCAGGTTCTGCTGCGGGCGCAGGCAAAGCGGTATGTCTGCCTTCAGCGCGGGCAGGCTCAGCGTGCCGGCGAGCGGTTCGCGGCTGACATTGCGCAGCCGGAGCACGCAGCCGTTTCCGTCCTCGGCGGGCTTGAAGGCGTCGAGGAGCACGTGTGCCGGGGCATGCAGTCCCTGATAGACCTCGGGCAGATTTCCGCGGTGGAAGGAGCCGAGGATGCGGTCGGGCGGGCACAAAAGCGACGCGGACAGCGCGCTCAGGCGATCCGGTTCGGTCTCGGGCGTGAGGGCCAGGCGAATACGGTGCTCGCCCTGCTCGGTCGCCTCGCAGTACTCGTCGCGCGCGCCGAAGTGGTCGGCGAACAGCGGACTGCGCAGAAGGGTCAGGCGCACCTCACCCTCCCGCGCGCTGTAGGCCGTCAGCGCGTCGCTGGCCGCGCCCAGGCCGCCCAGGCAGACCCAGCCCTGCATCGGCTGCTCCCTGCCGTCGGCTCGGCGGTCATAGAAGCCGCCGGGAATCGAGGCGACCTCCCCCTCCCCCGCAAAGGGCGTGGGCAGGGCCAGCTTGAGCAGGCGATGGGCTTCGCGCCAGCAAACCTGCACGTCCAGATGCAGCTCGGGCAGGCCGCGGTAGAGCGTCATCGTGACGAGGGCGGTCGAGTCGCCATATCTCAGGCGCGCGCGGCGGGAGACGAACACCTCGCCCTGCTGCTCGCAGTCGACACCTTCAAGGGCGAACTGGCCGACCGCCTGATCGAAGGTGAACACGCGGTGCGCCCAGGTGTCGCAGGCCGTCTCGTCGATCACCTGAAGAGAGACCGGCGCGCGCAGCAGCTCCCGGCCATTTTTCCTGTCCAACAGGCGGCGGGGCAGGCCGTTTTCGCCGAACTCGACGCGCACGAAGTCGTTTTCCCAGGCATCGGGCGACTGCGCCTCGACCGGCCTTCCCTCGCCCCGGTGCAGGCGATACGTGCGCCAGCCCAGCGCGGGAATGCGGGCGAGGAACACGGTTTCCCACTTGTCGTGATCGCCGTTTGTGACCTGGCCGCGGGCGCGCTGACTGGGGACGGGATTTCCCGCCTCGTCGCGCACGGCGACTGCGTCCATGCCCGAGCGCAGCGGAACGATCAGCTCCTGCGCGGTCGGGTTGAACAGGGTAAGCGGCGTGCCGGCCTCGCCCGTCCACAGCAAACCCTCGACCTTGCCGCCCGTGGGCGCGCCGGTATCGATCTGCCAGGCGATCGTCTGAAGCGCCTGATTGGCCGCTTCGTCCGCCGCGAACACCGCACCGCCCAGCGCGCGCACCGCGTCCTCATAGGCGTCCCGAATGATGCAGCCGCCCATCACGTCGTGGAACTGGTGGAAGCACACGATCTTCCAGGCGCGCGCGATCGGAGAGAAATCCATGGGATAACCCAGCGCCTGCGCGAGCGTCAGGTACTTTTCCGCTGCCCCCAGCCGTTCCTCGGCCAGGCGATTCAGGCGCTTGATCCGCGAAAGCGCGCTGTAGCAGCCGCTGGCGTGGTGCAGCAGCTCGTCCTCGAGCACGGGCAGCGCGGACGCGTCCAGCTCCTCGAAAAAGCGGTCGGGCGAGGAATAGCCGTACTCGCCGGGCGCGGACCGAGCGATGAGCGCATCCAGCGCGTCCAGATTGCGCCGGGTCGGGCCGCCGCCGTGGTTGCCCACGCCGTAGAAGCTCATGACCGGCTGGCTCTTCGCCAGCTTCGCCTCGGCCTGCGCCTTCTCCGCGGCCTCCTCGAAGGGGCGGGAGCAGTAGGGCTCGGGCACGCGGTACGCGGGGATACAGGTTCCGTCCGCGCCCTTCCACAGGAAGCTGCGCTCCTCGAAGGGGAAGGTCTTTTCATCGGGCAGGCTGGGGCGCATGAACACATAGGCGGAAAGCCCGCTCAGGCGGAGCAGCTGCGGCAGGGCGGCGCTGTGGCCGAAGGAGTCCACATTGTAGCCCACGCGGGCGGTGCGGCCGAACTTCTCCAGGTAGTAGCGCTGGGAATACAGCGCCTGGCGGGCAAAGGACTCGGCCGAGGGCAGGTTGCAGTCGGGCTGTATGCACCAGCCGCCTGTGATGACCCAGCGGCCCTCCGCCACGCGTGCGCGGATCTCCTCGAACATACCCGGATCGAGCCGCTCGACCCACTCATAGTACTGCGCGCCGGCGCAGGTGAACACGTAGTCGGGATACTCGCTGAGGCGGTCGAGCGCGCTGCGGAAGGTGGACAGCACCTCCGAGCAGCCCTCCGTCCAGCGCCACAGCCAGACCGGATCGAGGTGCGCGTTGCCGATCAGGTGAACCTTCGTCATGGTTTTTCTCCTTTTCCTGTGTTTTTCACTCATCGTATTATACCGCCCGGAGCACCCGGACGCAAGTGGTTATAAACTTTTTGTAAGAGCGCTTATTCATTATTTGAAAAGCCCTCAGCCTTGAAATAGGCGTGCCTGAGTGATATAATAAAGACGTTGTGTAAGGAGGTTACTCTGCGCCCCGCGCGCGGAGCGTCTGCCATGTTCTGAACGCCGCCGCCCGCGCATAAAGCGCCGGACGAGCGCCAGAATATATTCTCAAAGACATGCTAAGGGAGGATATGAAGCCGTGAACAAGATTCTGGAAAAAAAGTGCCTGAACCCGACCGTCACGCTGATGCGGGTCGAGGCGCCTCTGGTGGCGCGCAAGGCCGAGCCGGGACAGTTTATCATTTTACGCGTGAGTGAGGATGGTGAGCGCATTCCGCTGACCGTGGCCGACTATGACCGCGAAAAGGGCACCGTGACCATCATCTTCCAGGTGGTGGGCGCGACGACCGAGAAGCTCAATCACCTCAGCGAGGGCGATTACATTCACGACTTCGTGGGCCCGCTGGGCCGCGCGACGCACACCGAGGGCCTGCACAAGGTCGCGGTCGTCGGCGGCGGCGTGGGCTGCGCCATCGCCTATCCCGTGACCAAGAAGCTGCACGAGGAGGGCTGCGAGGTGCACGCCATCGTGGGCTTCCGCAACAAGGATCTGGTCATCCTCGAGGACGAGTTCGAGAAGTCCTCTTCCCGCCTGGTGCGCATGAGCGACGACGGCAGCTGGGGCGAAAAGGGCCTGGTCACCGACGCGCTCAAGAAGCTGATCGAGTCGGGTGAGCAGTATGACGAGGTCATTACCATCGGCCCGCTGATCATGATGAAGTTCGTCTGCAAGCTGACCGAGCAGTATGGTATCAAGACCGTCGCCAGCATGAACCCGATCATGATCGACGGCACCGGCATGTGCGGCGGCTGCCGGCTGACCGTGGGCGGCAAGACCCGGTTCGCCTGCGTCGACGGCCCCGAGTTCGACGGCCATGAGATCGACTTCGACGAGGCCATCTCCCGCGGCTCGACCTATCGCGAGTTTGAACGCCATGCATACGAAGAGACCTGCAACCTGTTCAAAGAGGTGAAGTAACATGCCGAATATGTCGCTGAAGAAGAATCCCATGCCCTCCCAGAGCCCTGAGGAGCGCAGCAAGAATTATAAAGAGGTCGCCTTGGGCTACACCCGCGAGCAGGCCATCGACGAGGCGCAGCGCTGCCTGCACTGCAAGAACAGACCCTGCGTGAGCGGCTGCCCGGTGCGCATTCACATCCCGGATTTCATCGCCAAGGTGGCCGAGGGCGAGTTTGAAGAGGCCTATCAGATCATCTCCCAGTCCTCCTCCCTGCCCGCCGTCTGCGGCCGCGTGTGCCCGCAGGAGAGCCAGTGCGAGATGCACTGCGTGCGCGGCATCAAGGGCGAGCCGGTCGCCATCGGCCGTCTGGAGCGCTTCGTGGCCGACTGGCACAACGCCCACAGCGAGGCCGCCCCTGCCGTGCCTGAGCAGAACGGTCACAAGGTCGCGGTGATCGGCTCCGGCCCCTCCGGCTTGACCTGCGCGGGCGACCTGGCCAAGAAGGGCTACAAGGTCACCGTGTTCGAGGCGCTGCATACCGCCGGCGGCGTGCTGGTGTACGGCATTCCCGAGTTCCGCCTGCCCAAGAGCATCGTGCAGAAGGAGATCGACTCGCTGCGCGCGCTGGGTGTGGACGTGGAGACCAACGTGGTCATCGGCAAGACCATCACCATCGACGAGCTGATGAGCGAGTACGGCTACGAGGCCGTGTTTATCGGCTCGGGCGCGGGCCTGCCCAAGTTCATGGGCATTCCGGGCGAGAACCTCAAGGGCGTGTATTCGGCCAACGAGTTTTTGACCCGTATCAACCTGATGAAGGCGTACAAGCCGGTGTGCGACACCCCGATTCAGCACGGCAAGCATGTCGCGGTCGTCGGCGGCGGCAATGTGGCCATGGACGCGGCCCGCTGCGCGCGTCGACTGGGCGCGGAGGTCACCGTGATCTACCGCCGCACCGAGGCTGAGCTGCCCGCCCGCCGTGAAGAGGTCGAGCACGCGATGGAAGAGGGCATCGAGTTCAGGTTCCTGACCAACCCGGTCGAGGTGCTCGCCGGCGAGCAGGGCTGGATGCGCGGCGTGCGCTGCCAGCGGATGGAGCTGGGCGAGCCGGACGCTTCCGGACGCCGTCGTCCGGTGGCGGTCGAGGGCAGCGAGTTCGACCTGGAGATGGACTGCATGATCATGGCGCTGGGCACCTCGCCCAACCCGCTCATCAAGTCCACCACCCAGGGCCTTGAAACCCAGAAGTGGGGCGGCATCGTGGCCGACGAGGCGACCGGTCTGACCTCCCGCGAGGGCATCTACGCGGGCGGCGACGCGGTGACCGGCGCGGCGACCGTCATACTGGCCATGGGCGCGGGCAAGAACGCCGCCGCGGCCATCGACGAGTACATCCAGAGCAAGAACAAATAGCGTAAAGCGAGCGAGTCGCCTGAAAAACGGGCGGCTCGCTTTGTATCATATAAAAAGGAGAAACGGATGGCAGACAGACTGAGCTTTCGGGCGGCGAGGCCTGAGGACGCGGAAACCCTATGCGCCTGGTGGAATGACGGGGCGGTGATGGCGCACGCGGGCTTTCCGCGGGGACTGGGTACGACCGCGCAGGCGGTGCGGAAGAAGATTCTCGCCGAGAGCGACGGGGGCGTTCGCAGGTACCTGATCGAATACGACTGCGCGCCCGTCGGCGAGATGAGCGCGCGCAGCCTGGGCGGGCGGACGTGCGAGATCGGCATCAAGCTGTGCAGGGCGGAATATCAGAACCGGGGACTGGGCAAGGTCATCCTGAGCCGGCTGATTCGCTTCCTGCTGGACGGGCGCGGCTTTGAGCGAATCGTACTGAGCACCACCCCCGAGAACCTGCGCGCGCGGCACGTCTATGAGCGGCTGGGCTTTTGCGAGCTGCGCCTGAACGAAGACTCCTGGGTCGATCAGGAAGGAAACCCGCGTTTGTCGGTGGAGTACGAGCTGACGCGGGAAACCTTCAGAGACCTTGATCGGACGGTCGTCTGAATAACGGCCGTTTTTTGCAGGCGGCCTCTCCCCCACCCCTTGACACTCGGGAAAAATGCTGGTATACTGGCAAAAACGATCTGAAGGGGGAGTTGGTTTGATCGTACGGCCGCTGCGGATGGACGAAATCATCCAGGCAGAATACAACCGATGCATCTGTTTCAAAATGAATGTGGACTTTGAGGCGCGCCGCCGGGAAATCGCCGAGGGCAGGGATTCGGTCGAGGGGCGCTGGGGCGCGTTCGACGAGGACGGCACGCTGCTGTCCTACGTGATGAGCAACCCGTTCACCGTGTACTTCGACGGCCACGCCGTGCCCTGCGGCGGCATCGGGAGCGTCACCACGCTGCCCGAGCACAGAAACCGCGGCGGGATTCGCGCCATCATGGAGCATATTCTGCGTTCCGGGCGCGAAAACGGCGAGGTCTTCTCGATCCTCCACCCGTTTTCCGCCGAGTTTTACCGCAAGTTCGGCTATGAGTGCGCCGACGGCTGCTACAGTCACACCCTGCCCGTCAGGGAGCTGGCCGCCTGGAGGCACACCGGCTGGACGCGCCGCCTGCGCATGGGAGACGAGCCCGACCTGTCCGAGGTGGGACGGCTGACCGACCGCTTCGCCCGGCGCTACAACCTGTGCCTGACGCGCGACGACCCCTTCCTGCGGCGCAGGCGCTTTAAGCCGAGCGACGAGCAGGCGCTCAACCAGCACCGGTTCGCCTACCTGCTGGGCGACGACGAGGGCGCGAAGGCGTACCTGCTGTACACGGCCGCGGAAGACCGCATGCTGGCCGTACAGGACGTGGCCTACGACGGCGCGGAGGGACTGCACATGCTGCTGGGCTTCCTGAGCCGGATGAGCGCCGACTACCAGAGCGTCGCGCTCTGCCTGCCCGAGGACGCGTATCTGCCCGCGCTCGTGCCCAACCCCGCCTCTGTGCGAACCGTCCGCAGCAACGGCCTGATGGCGCGGGTGGTGCACGTAGAGAAGGCGCTCGCCCTGGCAAAGAAGCCGGAGGGACTTCGCGTGGTCGTCGAGGTGCTCGACGACGCGCTGCCCGAAAACAGCGGGCGCTACCTGGTCACGGACGAAGGGGTCTCCCGCACCGACGAGCAGCCTGACCTCACCGCTGACGTCCGCGTCTTTACGCAGATCATACTGGGCTACATCAGCCTGGATACCGCGCTGCTGCGGCGCGACCTGACCTTGCACAAAAACCGCGGGCAGCTCGAGCGCTTCTTCGTGCGCAAGCCGATCTTCTGCTGGGAGGCGTTCTAAGACACGCATCCCCTCCGGGTTATCCGGAGGGGATACTTTTCACCATTGCCTGACCATTTCCAGCTCGGAGAGGGTCTCCGTGATCGGGTTCGAGCGGCCTGACAGCCGAAAGCCATATCTTACGTACAGCGCCTGCGCGCGAAGGTTGTTATCCAGCACGTACAGCCGGGGCAGACCCGCGCACTGACTGACGGCGAATCGTAGCAGCTCCGTGCCGCAGCCCCTGTTCTGCTCGGCAGGCAGCACGTACAGGTTCTCGATCAGGCTGTCCCCGACCGAAACGACGCCGACCGGGGCGTGCCTCACGAGCAGGTACACGCGCTTGCCCGCCTGCATTTCCGCGCGCAGACAGGCCTGCTGATGCTCGACCGTATGCCGGCGCACGAATTCCTCGCTGCAAAAGGCGCGGTGCGAGTCCTGCCAGGACAGCGCGTGAATCCTCGCGGCGACGGCAAGGTTCGTCTCATTCACCGTGACGATCACGGCGCTTACTTCTCGAAGAAGTGCGCCTCGACGCGGGCGCAGAGCTGATGGTACAGGCGGATGTGCTCCTCCTGCACGCGGTAGGTTTCTTTTTCCGGCACGTCGAGCAGCAGGTCGGCCTCCTCGCCCATTTTTCCGCCGCCCAGGCCGGTCAGCGCCACGGTGTGCATGCCCAGCTGCCTTGCCGCGCGCATCGCCATGAGCACGTTCTTCGCGTTGCCCGAGGTGGAGATGCCCAGCAGTACGTCGCCTTCGCGGCCGTAGGCCAGCACCTGCTGCGCGTAGACGCACTCGCCGCCCAGGTCATTGTTGATCGCCGAAATCACCGAGCCCTGCGCCGTGAGGTCGATGGCAGGCAGGCCCCTCTGCAGCCGGTCACAGCCGGTCGCGCGAATCATCGCCTCGTCAACCGGGCGCTTTTTCAGAAAGCCCTTGACCAGCTCGCCCACGATGTGCGCGCTGTCAGCTGAGCTGCCGCCGTTTCCGCAGACCAGCAGCTTTCCTCCCTTTGCAAAGCAGTCGATGAGCAGGCTCACCGCTTCGTCCAGTGTGTTTCTCATGTTTCGTATGCTCCTCTCAGTCTAATCTGCCAACGCGAACTGACTGTTGTATAGCGTAGCATAGAAACCATTCTTTTGCAGGAGCTGCTCGTGATTGCCCTGTTCCACCACGTGACCATCCTTCATGACGAGGATCACGTCCGCGTCGCGAATGGTGGACAGGCGGTGCGCCACGACGAAGGTGGTGCGCCCCTGCATCATGTGGTTAAAGGCCTGCTGGATGCGGATCTCGGTGCGGGTGTCGATCGAGGAGGTGGCCTCGTCCAGGATCAGCATGGGCGGCAGGCGCAGCATGATACGCGCGATGCACAGCAGCTGCTTCTGGCCCTGGGAGAGCAGGCCGCCGTCCTCGCCGATGGGCGTGTCGTAGCCCTGCGGCAGGCGGGTGATGAAGCCGTGGGCGTGCGCCGCCTTGGCTGCCTCGACCATCTGCTCGTCGGTCGCGTCCGGGCGGGCCATGAGCAGGTTTTCGCGGATGGTGCCCGCCTTGAGCCAGGTTTCCTGCAGCACCATGCCGTAGTTGTGGCGCAGGCTCCTGCGGGTAATGTCGCGCACGTCGGTGCCGTCGACCGTGATCGCGCCCGAGTTCACGTCGTAAAAGCGCATCAGCAGGTTGATCAGCGTGGTCTTGCCGCAGCCGGTCGGGCCGACGATGGCCACGCGCTCGCCGGGGCGAACCTTGAGGTTGAAGTGCTCGATCAGGCGGCGCTCAGGCACATAGGAGAAGCTCACGTCATTGAGCTCGACATGCCCCTTCGCATCGGTCAGCACGCGGGCGTTTTCCGCGTCGGGCACCTGCGGCGGCTGCTCGATCAGCGCGAAAATGCGGGAGGCGCAGGCCAGCGCGTTCTGCAGCTCGGTCATCACGCCGGAAATCTCGTTGAAGGGCTTGGTGTACTGGTTCGCGTAGGACAGGAGCGCCGACAGATTGCCCACGGTGAAGGGAACCGCCGCGCCCGCCGTGCCCACGCACACCAGCGCGCCCGTAAGCGCCACCGCCGCGTACACCACGCTGTTGACGAAGCGAGTGCAGGGGTTGGTAAGCGAGGAGAAGAAAATCGCCTTAAGCGAGCAGGCGGCCAGCTGCTCGTTGCCCTCGTCAAAGTCGACGAGCGAGCGCGCCTCGTGGCCGAACGCCTTGACCACCTTCTGGTTGCCGATCATCTCGTCGATCAGCGCGGTCTGGCTGGCGCGCTTTTCGGACTGCTGCTTGAACAGATCGTAGGTGTGCCGCGCGATGAAGCGGGCCACGACAAACGACAGCGGTGTGAGCAGGATCACCACCAGCGCGATGCCCGGCCGGATGGACAGCATGAAGCCCAACGTGCCCAGGATGGTCAGCACGCCGGTGAACAGCTGGGTAAAGCCCATCAGCAGGCCGTCCGAGAACTGATCCACGTCGGCAATGACCCGGCTGACGATCTCGCCCACCGGGTGCGCGTCGAGGTAACTAAGCGGCAGGATCATCAGCCGGTCGAAGGCCTCCCGGCGCACGTCGCGCACCACCTGGAAGGACACGCGGTTGTTGATCGTGGCCGTCAGCCACTGCATCAGCGCCGTCGCGCCCACGGCCAGCGCCACGCGCAGCAGCAGCCGTCCCACGCCGGCAAAGTCCACCTGGCCCTTCCCCACGATCAGGTCGATTGCCTGGCCCAGCACGATGGGCACGTACAGCGTCAGCGCCACGCTGCCCGCGCTCAGCAGAATCGACAGGCCGATCAGCAGGCGGTAGGGCGCGAGATACCTGAGCACCTTTTTCAGCGTGCCCTTGTCCGCCCTTTGCTTTTGCTTGCTCATTGCTCCTCCTCCTTCCGCTTGAACTGGGAAGCGTAGATTTCCTTGTAGACCTCGCAGGTCTCAAGCAGCTGCCCGTGCGTACCCACGCCCACCGCGCGGCCCTCGTCCAGCACCACGATCTGGTCGGCGTGCTGTATCGAGGAGGTGCGCTGCGAGACGATGAACAGTGTGGGCTTGGGCTCCATGTGGTAAAGCGCCTTGCGGAGCGCCGCGTCGGTCGCAAAGTCCAGCGCCGAGGAGCTGTCGTCCAGGATCAGGATCTTCGGCTGCTTCACCAGCGCGCGGGCGATGGTCAGGCGCTGGCGCTGGCCGCCGGACAGGTTCTTGCCGCCCTGCTCGATGACCTCGTCCAGGCCGTTTGGCTTGCCCAGCACGACCTCCGATGCCTGCGCGACTTCAAGCGCCCGCCACAGCGCCTCGTCGGTCGCCTGCTCATTGCCCCAGCGCAGGTTGTCGCGAATCGTTCCCTGGAAGAGCACAGCCTTCTGCGGCACCACGCCGATCTGCGCGCGCAGCTCCTCGACCGGCGTTTGACGCACATCGCGTCCGAACACGCGCACTGCGCCCTCGGTCGCCGTATAAAAGCGCGGAATCAGATTGACCAGCGACGTCTTGCCCGAGCCTGTGCCGCCGATCACACCGACGACCTCGCCCGGATGCACGCGCAGGCTGACGTCGATCAGGGACGGCGCGCCCGCGCCCTCGTAGCGCAGGGAAGCGTGGTCAAACTCGACCGCAAGAGCCTCGTCGCCCGCCCGGCAGCCGTCCTTTTCCGGCTCGCCCGAGGGCAGATTCAGCACCGCCTGGATGCGCTTGGCGCAGGCGGCCGACTTGGTGATGTTGATGATCAGGTTGGCCAGCTTGATCAGCTCGACCAGGATCTGGGACATGTAGTTATACAGCGCGACCACCTGACCCTGGGTCAGTATCCCCGCGTCCACGCGCACCGCGCCCTGACGAATCAGCGCCACGATGGCTAGGTTGATGATGACGTAGGTCACCGGGTTCATCAGCGCCGACACCCGGCCGACCACCTTCTGCATGGCGGTCAGCTCGTCGTTGCGCGCGCCGAACTCGCGCACCTGCGCCTCCTCCTGCCCCAGCGCCCGCAGCACGCGCACGCCGGTCAGGTTCTCGCGCGTAATGCCCAGCACGCGATCCAGCTTCTCCTGCACCTTGCGGTACAGCGGAATGCAGGCCAGCATCACGCCGAACACCACCACCGACAGAAGCGGTATCGCGACCACGAACCACAGCGCACTCTTCACGTCGATCGTAAAGGCCATGATCATCGCGCCGAACACCACAAAGGGTGACCTGAGCAGGAGTCTCAGCGTCAGGTTCAGGCCGGTCTGCACCTGGTTCATGTCGCTGGTCAGGCGCGTGATCAGCGTCGAGGCGCCCAGGCGATCCAGCGTGGTATACGAAAATCCCTGTATGTGCTCAAACAGCGCGTGCTTGAGCTTCTTGACGAAGCCCACCGAGGCCTTCGCCGCGAAATACTGCGCCGTCAGCGAACAAGCCAGGCCCACCAAACCCAGCCCCACCAGCACCGCGCACAGGCCCACGATCGTGCCCCTGCTTTCCCCGCCGATGCCCCGGTCGATCAGCGCCGCAATCACCAGCGGCACCAACAGCTCGAACGTCGCCTCGATCAGCTTGAACAGCGGGCCCAGTATGCTTTCCTTCCGGTAGCCCTTCAGATAGCTTGCCAGCTTCCTCATGTTCTATCTCCTCTCATTTTGTCTTTCCTATTATACCACGGCGCGGTGCATATGTAAAATATATATTCGCGAATTTTCGCATACGAAAAGTGTATGGTTCGGGCCGGTTTTCGTCCGCTGCAGGCGCCTTTGACCAAAACGACAGGAAAGCGACACGCAGGCGGGTCGGATCGTGTCATATTCGCCTCTTGCCGAGCATAATGAGTTAATATAAAATCGAAAAACAGGAGGAAAATCAACATGTCTACCGTTCGCCTGATTCTCGCGGATGACAACGCCGCCCTGCGAAAGGATATCGCGCAGGAGCTGGCCGCCTATGAGGACATTGAGGTGGTGGGCGAAGCGCCCGACGGCCTGGCCGCGCTGGAGGTGTGCGCCGCGCAGGAGGCGGACGTGCTGCTGCTGGACGTCATCATGCCGCGCATGGACGGCCTGAGCGTGCTCGCCGAGCTGCAGAAGCGCGAGAAGGCCCCGCGCGTGCTGGTCTTCACCGCCGTGGGAAACGACGGCGTAATCGCCCGCGCCATGGAACTGGGCGCCAGCTATTACATGATCAAGCCCATCCAGACCCCGCTTCTGCACCGGCGCATCCTCGAGGTCGCCGACCTGCATCGCGCCGAGGAACCGCACGCCCCCGCGCCCGCCCGCGCCTCCGCCGATGAACGCGTCGCCAACCTCTTCCTCACCCTGGGCATCCCCGCCCATATCAAGGGCTATCAGTACCTGCGCGAGGCCGTCCGCATGGTCATGGCCGACCACGAGCTCATCGGCCACATCACGGGACAGCTCTACCCCGGCGTCGCCCGGCGCTACGACACCTCCTCCAGCAAGGTCGAGCGCGCCATGCGCCACGCCATCGAGGTCGCCTGGAACCGCGGCCGCCTCGAAACCACCAACCGCCTGCTCGGCATGGACGTCTTCACCGAAAAGGACAAGCCCACCAACGGCGAATTCATCGCCCTCGTCGCCCAGAAGCTCTCCGACGCGGGCTAGGAACGGGGGAGGAACGTTGGGGTTACGCCGGGGGAGGCCGCCTTTTTGAAAAAGGCGCCTCCCCCAGACCCTCTCCCGGAAAACACTTTGATCCACGCATCGAATCAGGTCACAGAAGCGCGGTTCCCCGAATGCGGGCGTTGCTTCGACGAGCAGCGTTCAGCGAACGTCATCGGACAGTGCCGACACCCACTTGCTGCCGCCGGATAGCACGCGACCCTGGCCGCCATAGATTGAAGCGGCCAGGGTCTGCGAATCCACGAAATCCTTCGTGGATTGACGGTCGGCATTGCCGACTCGGGCAGTGTAAATGTACAACGGCGGGCACGGGGCGGTTTTTGTAAATCCCATTTCCCAGAGAAAAAAGCGTTTCCTTGCAGGCTCCGCGCCCGAAAAATCTTCGATTTTTAGCGGAGACTGGAGAGGGTGGCAGTGGCGGGGGAGCCTGCTTCCCCGTCCACCGGCTTGTCAGGCCGTGGTCGGCGCGATAATGCCCGGGGCGATTCGCCGGTAGCAGCGGGCGAAGTAAAGCGCCTCGGCCACGCCGGTGATCGTCCAGGAGAAGATGTAGAGCAGGTACAGCGAGGTGATCGTGTGGAAATACGCGAACACCGTATACACCCACGCCACGCGGAACACGCACGAGCCCATGATGACGATGATCATCGGCACTACGCTCTTGCCCAGTCCGCGCGAGGCGGCGATCGTGCAGTCCATCAGCGCCGACACCGCATAGGAGAAGCTCATGATGGTCAGCCGCTCCATGCCCGCCTGCGCGACGGCCGGGTCGTTCGTAAACAGCGACAGGAAGGGCCTGCCGAACAGCAGCAGGGTCATGCCCAGTATGCCGCCCGCGAAGAAGGAATAGCCCAGGGATATAAAGTAGCTCCTGATGACCCGTTCGCGCCTGCCCGCGCCCAGGTTCTGGCTCATAAAGCTGGCGCAGGCGGTGTAGAACGCGGCCATCACGTCGTAGATCAGGCCGTCGGCGTTGGCCGCGGCGGCGTTCCCCGCGACCACGGTTGCGTCGAAGGAGTTCACGCCCGCCTGGATGAACAGGTTGGCGATGGCGAAGATGGCATTCTGACCGCCGGAGGGCACGCCCAGCGCCAGAATCTCGCGCGCCTTGCGCGCGTCCAGGCGCACCTCCCTAAAGCGCAGCGAATGCATGCCGTCCTCCCTGTGCAGCGCCCGCACGATTAAAAAGGCGGACAGGCACTGCGAGGCCGCGCTGGCAATGGCCACGCCCGCCACGTCGAGCCGGCATACGATCACGAAAAACAGGTTGAGCAGCACGTTGAGTATGCCTGCCGCCAGCAGGTAGTACAGCGGCTTTCGGGTGTTGCCCACCGCGCTGTAAACCGCGTTGCCGAAGTTGTAGATCGCCATGGCGGGCATGCCCAGGAAGTAAATGCGCAGGTACAGCGCCGCGCCCTCAAGCAGCTCCTCCTTGGTGTTGAGCAGGCGCAGCATCTGCGTGGCGAACAGCTCGCCCAGCGCCAGCAGCATGATGCCCAGTATGCCCATGATGAGCAGCGAGGTGTGCACCGTCGCGCGGGTGTCCTTTTCGCTCTTCGCGCCCACGCAGCGCGCCACCAGCACGTTCACGCCGGTGCCCACGCCGATCAGAAAGCCGGTAAACAGCGTCACCAGGATGGTCGTCGAGCCCACCGCACCCAGCGCCGTGGAACCGGCGAACCGGCCCACGACGGCGATGTCCGACATGTTGAACAGTACCTGCAGCACGTTTGAAATCATCAGCGGCAGGCTGAAAAAGAGGATTTGCTTTCCCAGGCGTCCCTGCGTCAAATCCTGCTTTTCGCGATTCATTGGATTCATCCTCCATTGATTCAGGGCCCATGCCCCGAGTTCTGCGCCTTACAGCGTCACCTTGTGGGTCTTGCGGCTGCCCGCGGAGACGTACTTGTCCTCCTCGCCCGCCTCGGCCGCGCCGTTCTCGTCGACCGGGTAGAGGCTGACGATCTCCACGCCGCCCGCGGGCAGCGTCAGCTCGATGGCCTCGTCGAAGGGCACGTACTTCTTCGCGAAGTGCAGGTAGGCCAGGTAGCGCACGCCCGGCTCGCACTCGGTGTCCTCGAAGGCGATGCGGCAGGTCTTTTCCTCGCCGGTCAGGTTGAAGGCCGCGGTCACGGCGTTCGCGCCGCAGCGGTTGGTGAGCTTGAGCACGCCGGTCGTCCTGCGCACGTCCTCGAACAGGCAGCAGGGCGCGGGCTTGGCGGCGTGGTCGCAGCGGATGATGCGGCCGTCCTCCTCGATCAGGGGCATGAGCATGGTCGGGTCGGTCTCGCCCACCTTGTCGCTGACGTAGATCGGGCCGCCGCTGATGGCGCGCAGCACCGCGCTGACCACCGCCGTGGGATGGGTCGTCCACCACATGTCGTAGTCGCAGACGTACAGCTGATCGTAGAAGATCGAGTTGTAGGCGTTCTGCATGATGTGGCTGACGAAGCCGTTCTCCTTGTTGGGGAAGAAGTCGTCGCTGTTGCGCGAAACGGTCGAGTTCTCGCGGTTGAACGCGTCCTCGTTGGCCATGCCCATGCAGTTGATGAGGGGCGCGGTGAAGTTCAGCTTCACCGAGGTCTCCAGCGCCCGGTGCGCCTGCGCAATCGCCTTCATCGGGGCGTTGTTGCGGATAAAGTTGATCGCGCTGCTCTGGTTGTCCACCTTCACAAAGTCGATTCCCTGCTCGCTGAGCCACCGGTGCCAGGCGTTGAAGAACTCGAACGCCTGCGTAAACTCGAACCCGGGCAGCAGATGTCCGTCCTTGGTGCGGCTGAAGGCGGCGCTCATCTCGCGCGCGAGCGGGCTGTCCTCCTTGATGCCCTCCCAGTAGCCGTTGAAGGCGTGCCACACGCCCACCTGACCCACGCCGTACTCCTCGTGCGCGCGCCGCACGAACGCGGCCAGGCCGCTCGGGAACTTGGCTTCGTCCTCGTGCAGGCCGGTCAGCTTGCTGTCCTCGACCGGGCTCCAGCCGTCGTCGATCAGCACCCAGCCCACCGGCACCCGCTTCTTCTTCAGCTCGTCCAGCTTTTCGAGCAGGCCGCGCTCGTCCACCTCGTGGTAAAACGCGTTCCAGCTGCACCAGCCCAGGTACTCCATCATCTCGGGGTATTCCTTCTCGGCCTTGAGCCGGGTGCGAATCAGCCCCTGCTCCACGCAGCGCGCGTAGCCGTTCTCGACCGCCGTGTACGCGTCCTCGTCCGCCGCCAGCGCGATCATCGCGCCCTCCAGGCGGTCGTGGCCGCAGTCGTACAGGCACATGGACAGGTACAGTCCGCCCTCGCCGCCGTGCAGCTCGGTCTTGTAATCGTCGCCCACCAGCGGCAGGAAGAACAGCGCGCCCCGGTCGGTGCGGGCCAGCAGCAGCTGCGTCTGCTCCGGCACCTCCTCAAGGCCCATCGGGAAGAACGGGTTCGTCCACCAGGGCGTGGGCTGCAGCGCCTCGGCCAGCAGCGCGTCGCACGTTTCAATCTCGCCCACGCGCACCACGAAGCTGTCCTTGCCCGCAAACGTCACCGGATACCCCATGTTCGCCCGGCTCACGCGCAGCCGCGGCTCGAAATAGCAGAAGTCCTCGCCCTCGCGCAGCGTCAGCTCGCCCTCCATTCGCATTTCCTCGTTCGCCACATGCACGCGCACGAACCGCTCGCCCCGCTCGATCTCGCCCAGGCTCAGCTTCACCCGGCCCTGATCCTCCAGCGTCGCCAGGCACTCCACCCCGCGCAGCACCGCGCCGGGCAGCAGCACATCCATCATACCGTTCTCTTTCACCACAAAGTCAATCATCTTTCATCCTCCTTTGTTGGGGAGACGTTGGGGAACGTTGGGGCGGCCGCCTTTCTGCCGGGCAGTGCCCGGAGCCACCTGCTGCCGCCTCTCCTATCGACGACCATTGGCCGCCATAGACCAGAGCGGCCAAGGTCTTCCTCCTGCCTTCCACTCACGTCGTCTTTTCGTTCCCGCGCTTCATTCGGGAAACCGCGTGTCTTTCAGCATCTGCGCCGTCTTTTCCGAACCAGCGCTTCATTCGGGGAACCACACCTGTCCCCATTTAGCTTTTCGTGGATCATAGTGCTTTCCGGGTGGGGTCTGGGGAGAGGCGCAAAAACGCCACATGGCCAGACCGGATTAGCCGCCGATACACATTGCTCATGGCTCCGCGGCAGCAAGTGGAGCCGGGCACTGCCCGGTCAGAAAGGCGGCCTCCCCAGCGTCCCCCCTCGTTCCCTACAGATGCGCCACCGCGCCGGCGTGGGCGCGGGCGACCAGGTCGCGGATTTCGTCGTCGGTGGGCGACTCGGCCTGGGCGCGGGCCTCGGGAACGAGGTCGGCCAGGAACTCGATGTTGCCCTCCGGGCCGCGGATGGGCGAATAGTCGAGCGCCTGCGCGCGCCAGCCCAGCGTGGGGGCGAAGTCGACGATCGATTTGACCACGTCGAAATGCGTCTGCGGGTCGCTGACCACGCCTTTTTTGCCCACGCGCTCGCGCCCGGCCTCAAACTGGGGCTTAATCAGGGTCAGAAAGCGCCCCTCCTCGCCCAGTATCCGGCAGGCGCAGGGCAGAATCAGCCTGATCGAGATGAACGACACGTCCATCACGGCCAGCGACGGCCGTTCGGGGAACATGTCCTCGGTCAGGGCGCGGGCATTGGTTCGCTCCATGACGGTCACGCGCTCGTCGTTGCGGATGCGCCAATCCAGCTGGCCGAAGCCCACGTCGATGCTGTACACATGCCGCGCGCCGTTTTGCAGCAGCACGTCGGTAAACCCGCCGGTCGACGCGCCCAGATCCATCGCCACCACGCCGGTTGGGTCGTAGTGGAACACCTTGAGCGCCTTTTCCAGCTTCAGTCCCCCGCGCGACACATAGGGATGCGCCGCCCCGCGCACCAGCAGGTTGTCCTCCGGTTTAATCGCCTGCGAGGCCTTGTCCACCTTCACCTCGTCCACGTATACCACGCCGGACATGATCAGCGCCTGCGCCTTCTCCCGGCTCTCGGCCAGGCCGCGCTCCACCAGCGCCACGTCGGCGCGCACCTTCTTTGCCTTTTCCATGCCCTCTCCTTACTTCATGCCGCGCTCCGCCCGGCGGGCACGCAGCTTTTCCTCCTGTCCCTGGTCGCTGGGCTGATAGTAGGGCAGGCCGCCCGCCTCGAGGGGCAGGTACTGCTGCCGGACATAGTGCCCCGGATAGTCGTGCGGGTACTTGTACCCCGCGCCCGAGCCCAGGCGGTCGCTGCCCGCATAGTGGGTGTCGCGCAGATGAACCGGTACCGGCTGGAAGCCGCCCTTCTCCGCGTCGGCAAAGGCCCTGTCCACCGCCATGACCACGCTGTTCGACTTCGGGCTCTCACACACCGCGATGATGGCCTGCGTGATGGACAGGCGCGCCTCGGGCATGCCGATCATCTCCAGCGCCTGCCCGGCCGCCACCGCCTGCAGCATGGCCGTCGGATTGGCCAGCCCCACGTCCTCGCTGGCATGCGCGATGATGCGCCGCACGATGATGCGCGGATCGACCCCCGCATAGTTCATTCGCGCGAACCAGGCCAGCGCCGCGTCACTGTCCGACCCGCGAAGCGACTTGCAGAAGGCCGACAGCATGTCGTAAAACATCGACTCGTCGCAGCGCAGCACCCGCTTCTGGATCGACTCCTCGGCGATTTCCTTCGTGATGCGGATGCCGCCGTCCGCGCCCACCGGCGTGGTCAGCACGGCCAGCTCCAGCGCGTTGAGCGCACTGCGCACGTCCCCGCCCGCCACCTGCGCGATGTGATGAAGCGCCTCGTCGTCCAATGTCACGTGCAGCTTGCCGTAGCCCCGCTCCTCGTCGGCCGCTGCGCGCAGTATCGCCTCTTCCACGTCCTTCTGCGTCAGCGCCACAAACTCAAACAGCCGGCAGCGCGACACGATGGCCGGGGTCATGGCGATCATCGGATTCTCGGTCGTCGAGCCGATGAACCGAATCGTGCCCTGCTCAATCGCGGGCAGGATCGAGTCGGACTGCGCCTTGCTCCACCGGTGACACTCGTCCAGCAGCAGGTAGGTGCTCTGCCCGTACAGTCTCAGGCGGCTTTCCGCCTCCTTCAGCGCGTCGCGCAGGTCGCTCACCCCGCTGGTCACGGCGTTCAGGCGCACGAAGGCCGACCTCGTCGTGTTCGCGATGATCGTCGCCAGCGTGGTTTTTCCTGTGCCGGGCGGGCCGTAAAAGATCGAGCTGGTCAGCCGGTCGGCCTCGATGGCTCGGCGCAAAAGCCGCCCTTCCCCACGATCGCCCGCTGCCCCAGAAACTCGTCCAGCGTGCGCGGACGCATCCGGTCGGCCAGCGGCGCCTGGCTCTTCTCGTTCGTCTCAAACAAATCCTGCATGGCCTTCTCCCACTCCTTGCTCCGCCTATTATAGCGCATTCCCCGGCCTTTGAAAAGCATAATTTGATGAAGGCCGACAGTGTCGGCACAGCTTGTCAAAAAAGGTTTTGACAAGCTAGTGGACGGGGAAGCAAGCTCCCCGTCCAGGTGCCGCGCCTCAAATCTACGATTTGAGCCGTCGGCAGTTTCGCCAAAGGCGAAACCTGAAAACCCAAAGGGTTTTCAGCCTCCCTGCCACCCTCTCCAGTTTTTGCTGAAATCTAAGAGATTTCCGGGCGCAAAAACTGCAGGGAAACGATTTTTGCTCTGGAAAATGAGATTTTCCGGCGCAAAAATCGTCCCGCGCCCACCGTACACGCCGCTGGGCGCGATTG